>JAAURS010000050.1 GCA_012032135.1 Acaryochloridaceae cyanobacterium RU_4_10
TCAGTCCATAACCATCAAATCGAAGTCGTGAAGCGCAGTCTGGACGGTTACGCATACTTTGGTTGATCGTGATTCGTGTGTGGTGATGCTGAGGCGCGCAACGTTGCTCTTGCTAACGCTGTGGTGTCCTTTCGGCGCGGCGCGGGGTCAGACCAATCTGGTCACGATTGGAAAACATCGCGCGCATCCAACCAGAATCCTGGCCCGCTATTTATCGCACAGATGGTATTGGCTCTCACAGCGGGCTCCATGTTTGTAATGTGGGTCAGCGAACTGATTACGGAACGCGGGGTAGGGAACGGTGCTTCGCTCCTAATTTTCTTGAGTATTGTCTCGGTTTTGCCGGACTCCTTAAGTCAGACCATCGATTTTGCCAATAGTGGCGGAAGCGTGGGCGGCATCATCATCTTGGTTGCAGTGTTCCTCTTGATGATTGTTGGGATTGTCTTTGTTCAAGAAGGTAGCCGACGCATCCCTATTGTCTACGCTCGCCGTCAAGTGGGGCGCAAGATGTTTCGGGAGCAAACCAGTTACTTGCCGCTGCGCCTGAATCAAGGTGGTGTGATGCCCATTATTTTTGCCTCCTCCGTATTGGTTCTGCCCAGTGCTTTAGCCACTAACTTTGGTAGCAATAAAATTGTGGCTCAAATTGCGGGTTACCTTTCCCCTGGCGGACCTACGCCTTGGGCCTATGAAATTTTTCAATTAACGTTGATTCTGTTTTTCAGCTACTTTTACGCTTCTCTGGTCATGAACCCAGTTGATGTATCCCAAAACCTTAAAAAAATGGGATCCAGTATTCCTGGTGTTCGACCAGGTCGTGCCACTACAGAATACATTGAGCGCATTTTAAATCGCTTGACATTTCTAGGAGCTATCTTTTTGGGATTGATTGCTACCGTCCCCACTGCCGTTGAAAGCGCCACTCGGGTAACCACCTTTAAGGGTTTAGGAGCAACTTCCTTATTAATTTTGGTGGGGGTTGCAATCGACACCGCTAAGCAGATCCAGACCTATGTGATCTCTCAGCGCTATGAAGGAATGGTGAAAGAGTAGTGGCACGTTTAATTCTATTCGGACCACCCGGAGCGGGGAAGGGGACGCAAGCCGCGCGTTTGGCTGAGTTACTCGGTGTTCCCCATATCTCTACGGGCGATATCTTCCGAGGGGCGATCGCAGCACAAACTCCTGTCGGCGTCAAAGCCCAAGCCTATCTGGACGAGGGCAAACTGGTCCCCGATAGCGTCGTCATCGATCTGGTGCGCGAGCGATTCTCCCAACCCGACACCCATCCCGGCTGGATCTTGGATGGGTTTCCGCGTACCGTCCCCCAAGCTCACGCCCTAGACGCGCTCCTGTCTGAAATTCATCAAGGCTTCAATCGGGTGATCAACCTGGAAGTACCCGCTGAATTTTTGGTCCAGCGCATGTTAGGACGCGGGCGGAAGGACGACAGCGAAGACGTCATCCGCCGTCGCTTGCAGGTTTATCAGGAAGAGACCTCTCCCCTGATTGACTTCTACCGCGATCGCAGCCAGTTGACGGACATCGACGGGAGCGTTCCGGTGGATGAGGTCACGGCCTCTATTCAGTCTGTATTGTCTGAGGATGAGGATGCAGCTTAATGCAGATGCTGAAGCGCCGTTTGTCTTTATAAAATCCCCTAAAGGAGGTCTTTGCGATTGTCTAAACAAGATGCCATCGAGATGGAAGGAACCGTCACCGAATCTCTCCCAAACGCGATGTTTCGGGTGGATCTGGATAACGGCTTCAACGTTCTCGCGCATATTTCCGGCAAAATTCGTCGGAATTATATCAAAATTTTGCCCGGCGATCGCGTCAAGGTGGAACTCACTCCCTATGACCTTACCAAAGGGCGAATTACCTATCGATTGCGCAAAAAATAGGCGTTTGCCTTCTATTCCCGTTCACAACCTATTTTAATGGTTTCATTAAGCCACAAAAGATGCTAAGATAACGAGTTTGGAGTCAAAAAAAGTTTATGAAAGTTCGTGCATCCGTCCGCAAAATTTGCGATAAGTGCCGTGTCATTCGTCGGCGCGGTCGTGTGATGGTGATTTGTTCCAATCCTAAGCACAAGCAGCGTCAGGGTTAGAGCTGCCCCCTAGGGCTTTGTTTTTACGATGTAGTTTATTGGCACAGGAGAGCAACATAGCGTGGCACGTATTGCCGGAGTTGACCTTCCACGGGACAAACGTGTTGAAATTGGTCTGACCTACATTTATGGAATTGGCTTGACGCGGTCTCATGCCATCTTGGCAAAGACTGGCGTCAACCCCGACACCAGAGTCAAGGATTTGAGTGACGCTGACGTAACCACCCTCCGGGGTGCGATCGAAGAATACCAAGTTGAAGGGGATTTACGACGCTTTGAGTCCATGAGCATCAAGCGATTGATGGACATTGGTGCCTATCGCGGTCGCCGTCACCGTCTTGGTTTGCCCGTTCGCGGTCAACGCACCCGAACCAATGCCAGAACCCGTCGGGGCGGTCGTCGGACGGTTGCCGGTAAGAAGAAAACGGCAGCTAAGAAATAATCCGTTCCCTCGTCCATTTGTCATCGTCTGCTTTTTAAAGAATTTACCGATATGGCGCAACCATCAAAACGATCTTCTGGCCGCAAGCAAAAACGGCACGTCCCCAGTGGAGTGGCTCACATTCAGTCCACCTTCAATAACACCATTGTGACCATTACGGATGCCAATGGCGAAACCGTATCTTGGGCATCAGCAGGGTCTAGCGGATTTAAAGGTGCTAAAAAAGGCACTCCCTTTGCGGCCCAAACTGCATCAGAAAATGCCGCTCGTCGCGCAACCGATCAAGGGATGCGACAAATTGAAGTGATGGTGAGCGGTCCTGGTGCGGGTCGCGAAACTGCAATTCGTGCCTTACAAGGGGCAGGTCTTGAAATCACACTCATCCGAGATGTTACCCCCATTCCTCATAACGGTTGCCGTCCGCCCAAACGCAGACGGGTCTAAACAGTTGTGACCGATCGCGATTCAGGTGGGTTAAACCGACACCCTTCCCTGGGTGTTTTAAGCTGACTGATGCTTTTTAGAGTGCGATCGTTGGCTTTTGAGGCACATTGAGGCAAGCAACAAGAGAGGATTCTACGTGGCTCAATTTCAGGTTGAATGTATTGAATCCGTTACAGAAGCGGACTATAGCCAGTACGGCATGTTTATCCTCGAGCCCTTAGATAGGGGTCAGGGGATAACGGTTGGAAATGCGTTGCGGCGAGTCCTGCTCTCAAACTTGACAGGAACCGCAGTGACCTCCATCCGCATTGCAGGGGTTAATCACGAGTTTTCTGCCATTCCTGGGGTCCGTGAGGATGTGCTAGACGTGCTTTTGAATATGAAGCAGTCCGTGCTCAAGAGCCATACGGCTGACCCGCAAATTGGTCGGTTGTTTGTGCAAGGGCCATCAACCGTTACGGCTAAGGATTTTGACCTGTCAGCAGAAGTTGAAGTGGTCAATCCCGACCATTACATCGCGACGCTTTCGAGCGATGCCACCCTTGAGATGGAGTTTAAGATCGAGCAGGGGAAAGGGTATCGTCCTGTTGAGAAAACCCGTGACGAACCCGTTGGGCTTGACTTTTTGCAAGTTGACGCCATCTTTATGCCAGTGCGTAAGGTCAACTACTCCGTTGAAGAAGCTCGTGTGGGCGGGGTGATGGAGAAAGATCGGCTGATTCTTGAGGTGTGGACTAACGGAAGTTTAACGCCTGAAGAAGCGCTCAGTCAGGCTGCGTCCATTTTGGTAGAGCTGTTTAACCCCCTCAAAGATGTGACCTTTGAGCCTACCCCTACGGTAGAAACACCCGGTGGTGCGCCAGGGGATCTCATTCCCATTGAAGGGCTGAATCTGTCTGTGCGGGCCTATAACTGCTTAAAGCGGGCTCAGATCAACAGTGTTTCTGACCTGCTGGAATACTCCCAAGAAGACTTACTCGAAATCAAAAACTTTGGGGCTAAGTCTGCTGAGGAAGTGATTGAAGCGCTGCAAATCCATTTGGGCATCACATTGCCTATGGAAAAGACTGCTAAGAACACATAGTTAAGGTTAATTGAGGAAGGTATGCGCCATCGTTGTCGCGTTCATATGTTGAGTAAGCCTGCGGATCAACGCAAGGCACTCTTGCGGGCTCTGACTACCGAGCTGATTCGTCACGGTCGAATTACGACGACGAAGGCAAGAGCCCGTGCGGTTCGTGTTGAAGCGGACCACATGATTACCCTAGCCAAGGATGGTTCTTTGGCTGCTCGGCGTCGGGCGTTGGGTTACATGTACGACAAGAACCTGGTTCACGCTCTGTTTGAGCAAGCCAAAGAGCGCTACGGCAATCGCGCTGGTGGTTACACGCGCATCATTCGGACGGTTCCCCGTCGCGGAGATAATGCCGAGATGTCTGTGATTGAGTTGACCTAGGGTATTTTTACCCAATCAAAATTGAGCTTTTCCATGTCCCAGACGATGTCTACTTCCATTCAACGGGTTGCCCTGGTCATTCAGTACCTGGGCACTCGTTTTCATGGTTGGCAGCGTCAGCCCCAGCACCGCAGCGTTCAGGCTGAGATCGAACAGGCGATCGCAGCGGTGGTGGGGTATCCGGTCGCGCTTCACGGGGCGGGACGGACGGATACGGGCGTCCATGCAGCGGCCCAGGTGGCTCATTTTGAAGTGGTCTCTCAAATTCCGGCCAGTCGTTGGGCGAGCGTGCTGAATGCTCGACTGCCCGATGATATTCTGATTCGCGGGTCTGCAATGGTGGGGTCTAGTTGGCACGCTCGGTTTTCGGCGCTTTGGCGGCGGTACCGATACACCATTTATACCAACCCTCGGCAGAATCTTTTCCTACAGCCCTATACCTGGCATTACTACCATCATCCCCTCGCGGTTGAACGGATGCAGTCTGCCCTCGAACCTCTCTTGGGTCGCCAACATCTGGCGGCTTTTCACCGTGCGGGTTCTGGCCGTCGTCATTCTTGGGTCAATGTCCAGGAAGCCACCTGTACCACAGACGAGTCTGGATCCCTATTTCAGATTGAGGTACAGGCCAGCGGATTTCTGTATGGAATGATGCGGCTGTTGGTGGGCCAGTTAGTCCAAGTAGGGGCTGGGCTGCGATCGCCCGAAGCCTTCACGCAAATATGGCAAACAGAGCAGCGAAACGAAGTGAAGTATGCAGCCCCAGCCAAAGGGCTTTGCCTGCTCAGAGTCGGTTATCCTGACTTTCCCTTGCCCCCAGAAGTTTGGTTTGACAACTTTCCTCACTTTACGTTGTCAGCCCCTTCTCCCCCAGATGTTTATGCAAATTCAGTTTCATAGCTGAACTGCTGCCTAATCGATGTTTTTAAAGCCTGATTGAGAACGATGATGGAAAAAACCTACTTACCCCCCCATTCCAATGCCGACCAGAAATGGTTTGTTGTTGATGCCGCAGATCAGCGTCTGGGCCGTTTGGCCACTCAAATTGCCATGGTGCTCCGAGGCAAAAACAAACCCCAATACACCCCCTCGATCGATACGGGTGATTTTGTAGTTGTGATCAACGCCGACAAAGTGGATGTAACCGGAAAAAAACGGGAGCAAAAGCTATACCGCCGTCACTCTGGCCGACCGGGTGGGATGAAAGTAGAAACTTTCGACCACCTACAAAATCGTTTGCCCGAGCGTATTATCGAGAAAGCGGTGAAGGGAATGCTGCCCAAAACCACCCTGGGCCGTCAGCTATTTACTAAGCTAAAAGTCTACGCTGGCCCCGACCATCCCCATCAGTCCCAACAGCCAGAAGTTTTAGAGATTAAAACAATTCCAGGAGCAACCCACTAATGTCTGAGTCATCCAATCGCGTTGCCTATGCCGGAACGGGCCGCCGTAAATCTTCTGTCGTGCGAGTTCGTTTAGTTCCCGGTAGCGGCAAGATCGTTGTCAATGGCAAACCCGGCGATCTGTATCTTCAATTCAACCCTGCCTATCTTTCAGCAGCTAAGGCTCCCTTGGAAACCTTAGGGCTTGAAAATGAATACGATATTTTGGCCAACGCTCATGGGGGCGGTTTGACAGGGCAAGCTGATGCAATTCGTATGGGTGTGGCCCGCGCATTATGTCAGTTGGATCCTGAAAATCGCAAGCCTCTCAAAATTGAAGGCTATCTAACCCGTGATTCACGGGCTAAAGAACGGAGAAAATACGGTCTGCGTAAAGCACGTAAAGCCCCTCAATACTCGAAGCGGTAAAGATTCTGCATCGATTGTTTTGATTTGTTGCATTGTTATATCTAAGGAGTTCATAGTATGGCCAAACCTGGTATCCACCCAGAATGGCATCCAGAAGCCCAAGTATTCTGTGATGGTGAGGTGGTGATGACGGTGGGGTCAACCCAACCGAAGTTAAATGTTGATATTTGGTCTGGGAATCATCCCTTTTATACGGGCACTCAGAAAATCATTGATACGGAAGGCCGTGTTGAGAGATTTAAGCGCAAGTATGGCATGAAGTAAACACTGATAGCATTCAGTATTGTGACAAAAAAGATCCTCATTTTGGGGATTTTTTTGTCACAATACTTTCAGAGAAAGCAGAGTCGAAAGATGAGTGCGATATCCTCTACAAAATCAATCAAGATCTGTATTGATGAGGGTTTGAGCGTTTTCGGTTAGACTGGTAGGTAACCTGTTGTCTGTGCCGAACCCTCTAGCAACGCGAAGGGTTACGTTGTGGGTGGGGCTTGTTTCTAGTGATTTGAAGTTGTATATCCTATGGCTGAAGCCTATCTATTGGCAAAATTAAAGTCGGTCGAGCAAACCTTCCACGAACTGACGCGTCGCTTAGGGGATCCTGAGGTGGCGGTAGATGCGGGTGAAATTCAGCGGATTGCTAAAGCCAGAGCATCTTTGGAAGAGACGGTCAATACGTTTGATGCTTGGAAAACAACTCAAACAGATCTGGCGGATGCTCAGCAAATTTTGAGAGAGTCGGCCAGCGATCCAGAACTGCGCGAGATGGCGGCGTTAGAAGTATCTGACTTGACGGAGCGGCTGGAAGGGCTTGAGATACGGCTGAAGGTGTTGTTGTTGCCCCGCGATCCCAATGATGACAAGAACATCATGTTGGAAATTCGGGCGGGGACGGGCGGCGATGAAGCCAGTATTTGGGCGGGGGATTTGGTCCGCATGTATTCCAAATATTCCGAACGGTTGGGTTGGCGGGTAAAACTCCTCAGCGAATCTTTGGGAGAAATGGGCGGCTTTAAGGAGGCCATTCTTGAAATTCAAGGGGACCAGGTCTACAGCAAGCTGAAATACGAGGCTGGGGTGCATCGGGTCCAGCGGGTGCCTGCAACGGAGGCGTCTGGACGGGTACACACCTCAACGGCAACGGTGGCCATTATGCCGGAAGTGGATGATGTGGAAATTCACATTGATCCCAAGGATATTGAAATGTCTACGGCCCGGTCCGGTGGTGCGGGCGGACAGAACGTCAACAAGGTGGAAACGGCAGCGGACCTGTTCCACAAACCCACAGGAATTCGAATTTTTTGTACGGAAGAGCGATCGCAGCTTCAAAACAAGGAAAGAGCCCTTCAGATTTTGCGGGCGAAGCTCTACGAGATGAAGCTACGGGAACAGCAGGAAGCGGTTTCTTCCCTCAGGAAATCTCAGGTGGGGACGGGGTCGCGGTCTGAAAAAATTCGGACCTATAACTACAAAGATAGTCGGGCCAGCGACCATCGCCTCAACCAGAACTTTACGTTAGATGCAGTCTTGGAAGGCGAGTTGGAGCCCATCATTCAAGCCTGTATCTCTCAAGATCAGCAGGTTCAGCTTGAAGAATTGGCGGCATCGGTGTCGCAGGCTTAAGCCAGTTGTTTTCATTCGAGAATGTTGGTAGGTTGAGGGTATACGGGCTAGAGCATTACAGCTTAAATGCAAAAGCTTTCTCATATTTGAACGATCGCAGAAACACTCTGCTGAGGCGCAGGGTCCGCAACCATCCTTGAGCGGGGACATCAAAGACGGTAAAAATGTCTCCAAAACCAACGGTGATATTTTTATGGTGGAGCCAATGCTGTTCTGGCGTCGTAATAAAAAGCATCTGACACGCGAACGTCACCCATCCAGGCGTTTGCCAGCCCAAAGCGTTAACATGCCTCCACCACACATGGAACTGCCCTAGGAGTAACCCTGCGATCGCACCCACGATAGAAACCTGATAGAGCAATGCGGCCATGAAGAGATAGGGGCACGCACCCAGAATGCCATCCAGTAGAACTTGAAGGTTGACCGTGAGAATGGCATAGTGGCGAAAGTTTTTTTTGAAAGCATGGTGGGTGGTGAGATGGAGTTTCCCAAAAACGTGTTCTGGGACGTGGTACAAGAATGTGGACAGAAAATCCCCCGCAAATAGGAGCAGCCATGCAACGAGGCAAGCTTTTAGCATTGACAATCCTCTCTAGTTAAATGGAAAGGAATACCGAGATTTTGTAGATATATCTTCGGCGATCCGGTCATTGAACCGGAAGATATCAGTTTTGGGGTTTTAGTAGGTGTATTCTAGCCAACGTCTGGGATTGATCTGGAGATAGAGATAAAAGCGATCTCCTTTCCCAACCGCTGCGATCTCACTCCTTTCAGTCTGCAAACATCAAGAAAAAGGGTTTCAGTCGATTGACTGAAACCCTTTCAAATCTAAACTAACCGATTAGAACTTAAAGGTTGTCCTAATCACTGGGATAAACTCAGTACCATTTGCAGAATTGTTTTCAGGATTAATCAGAACAATCACGCCAGGGGTAATGGTGATGTTGCCATTCACCTTGATCCGATAAAGTGCTTCTATGTGATAAGTCGTCCCAAAGTCTGCTGTGCGTGTAAGTCCATCCCCCACACCAATAACGCGAGGCGGTTGACCAAATACGATCGCACCCAAATTTCCAGGAACGATCAAGTCGGGGAAAGCAAAAACGGTGGCCCAGTTCAGAACTTCAGCAGAACCCGGTCCATTTTCACGGTTGGCTTTTGTATAAGTCGCCCAACCTGAAACATTCATCCAAGGTGCAACCTTAAAATTGACCTCAGCCCCAATCGAGTCAGAATTCATGGGGTTGTTACCAAAAGGTCGCCGAGCATAGGCACTACCAGTACTTCCAGTCAAGTTCAGCAGACCGTTATCAGTAGCAGACCCTTCTTGGAAAGCGTGAACGTAAGTTATCCCAATGCTAAGCCGTTTAGTGGGTTGCAATTCTAATTGCGCTAAAGCAGAATAACTACCGCCAAAAAATCCACCCGATGGCCCCGTTGAGGTATTAGGGCGATCGGCTAGATAACCTGCGGACACTGCAATCTTGTCGTTAAACTTGTAATTTGCAATCACACCCGCGCCACCATCGCTAAACCGATAAATGGGGTTAAAGCGACCGAATCTGGAAAGCGCACCCGAACCGCTGCTTTCTAGATAGGGGTTGAAGTTATTGACAAAGTCATTGTATTCACCAGAATTGGCAATAATAGCAACTTGCGCTTTTTTGCCGATAGGAAAGCGATAATACAAATCGTCAAGCGTGAAGGTATTGTTGTCATCCCCATCCACACCTAAACGAGCCTGATTAGTACCAGATACCGTTGCAAGACTCTGAATGTTACGAGATTGAAGTCTGACTCTCAAACGATCTTTCCCCGTAAAACTGGTATCAAAGTTTAACCGAACTCGATCGGAGAAAGTGGCGCGGGAATTATTGAATACCGTTGGGGTTCCCGTTCCAACCGCTCTTCTGTCATCAGTTGAGAAGAATTGGCTAGCTTGAAAAACAACTTCACCCGTTAACTTGGTTGTGGTAGAAAACTGCTGAGCTTCTAGGGTAGAGGTACGGGCCTCCAAGCCATCCACCCGACCTTTGAGGGTGGCAAGTTCGGCCTTGAATTCTTCTTGCAGGGCTTTAACCGTTGCAAGGTCTTCTTTGGTCGCAAACTTATCGCTAATTTGATCGAGACAAGCATTTAATGCTGCCGCTAATTCATACCGAGTCGCCGCCCGATTCCCTCGGAATGTCCCGTTGGGATACCCTGCAATACAGCCATAGCGCTCAACCAGAGATTGCAGGGCTTGAAACGCCCAATCCGTAGGTTGAACATCAGAAAGTTGAGAAACAGAAGTTACCTGGCTTAAGGATTGAGCCGCAGCATCGTTCATTGGCCCCATAGAGCTAGAAAAGGTGCCAGGAACCGGAGCGGCATTGTTTGCGTCCGTAGTGGAAGTAGTAGAAACCGCATCAGTGTTTTGAGAATCTTTAATCTCAGAAGCACGAGCAGAAACAGATGAAAAAACAAGCAAGCTCAATAGTGCTGAGCCAGCCAGCCTAAAAAAGTGACGTTTCATTGAGTTAAACTCCTCACGTTGTCAGTAACACACCAAAAGCGCTTGTCAAAAAGCGCAAAAACACAATCAACCTAATTCAGGGGTGGGAGTTAAAATTCAGACCTATTCATAGATAGCATCTCGATTTTAATAATGCCTACCAAGATAAGGTTAAGAAGTGGTAAATCTATTTATCTATGGCCAAAGCTACGCGATCTCCACCCACAGCTCGGACTTGCCCCAGTAACTTTGTAATCTTCTCGTAGGCTAAGGTTCGGTCTGCTTGGAGAATGACCATTCCTTGGGGAGATTTTTGAAAATAGGCTTGAAGTTGTGATTGTAATTCAGAAGGTGTAACAGGCTTATTTTGAATTACAACCTGTCCTTGCTGATTGATTCCAACAACCATCGGGTCTGGCGTTTTTGTATCGGCAGAAGCGGAGTCACCCTCTTCCGTTTTAGGTAAATTGACTCCCAGAACATTGGGACCTGTAGATAGCGTCATTGAAATCACAATAAAAAATATTAGAATCGCCATCAATACGTCCATCATGGGAACAAGATTGAGTTCTGAGATAGGAGCGTGTTGATGTCTTCGATTAAAGCCCACAATGAACCTCTCGTGCTAAATTAATTCGGACCGCAAAATAATAGGGAGTAAAAGTAAGAATGTTCGCAGTACTTAGACCCTCTAGTAAGCATCTCCAGAAGCAACGGGGGTGCGAGACGTCGAGGATCTCTCTAAGGAAGAAGTTGGAGCACTTCGAAAAGATTTGAGTTCGCACCAGGTTTGTCTGTAAATCAGCTCCAGCTCGTGACCAACTTCAGTAAAATAGTCCATTTGTTGGGACTGAAGGGAAACAAAGGTCCGAAAAAAGCCAGTGCAACAATGGCAACAATCATACCCGTTGCGGTTGTAACCAATGCTTCACCAATACCTTGGGCTGCCTTGGATGCTGATTCCGTAGCCTCAGCAGTATTACTACTTCCACCAATCTGAAGACTTCCGAACGTGATAATTAAACCCGTAACGGTACCGAGCAACCCTAACAACGGCGCGATCGCAACAACAGTCTCAAAGAGCTTATCGCCCTTGCGCATTTTGACAAATTCTTTGTCAGCGGAGGCTTCTAGAGCAAGATGAAAGGTTTCTGGAGTGGGATTATCGAGCTGAAGTGGAGCGAGCAAAAAACGTCCAATCGGCTGGGATCTAGCATAGCCTGCGATTATTGCAGCTTCTTCCAAACTATATTTTGCTGCTTTCAAGACATCGTTAACAATCTGTCTCTCATGGCTGATCGAACGCATCCAGAACAAACCTCGCTCCAAGGCCACTGTAAAGGTCGCAATAGAAAGACCAAGGAGGGGAATCATCACAGGACCGCCTTGGACAACCAAATCTAAGAGTTTCGACATATGTGCTTACAATACAGTTACAAATCGGTCCATCAAAAGCGATCTCATCATTTAAACTAACTGACGAATCATTGCATTCGGGTTAAGAAGCGGTTAGGGAGAAATTAAGGATCGTAAATTCAATAAACCCAATGATTTCAACCGCCAGCAAAAATCTTTAACCAAAACGTCCCGCCACATAATCTCGGGTATTCTGCTGGGAAGCTTCCATAAACATCTGAGCAGTTTGGTCAAATTCAACCAGTTGCCCAATTCGGTTTTCGTCTGCGCTAAAAAAGGCAGTGTAGTCAGACACGCGAGCAGCTTGTTGCATGTTGTGCGTCACAATTACAATGGTTAACTTCTTCTGAAGTTCGCGAATCAATGACTCAATTTTCATTGTGGCGATCGGATCCAAGGC
The DNA here is from genome assembly GCA_012032135.1 of Acaryochloridaceae cyanobacterium RU_4_10. GTDB lineage: Bacteria > Cyanobacteriota > Cyanobacteriia > Thermosynechococcales > Thermosynechococcaceae > JAAURS01. The sequence goes on from JAAURS010000050.1 coordinate 12,203, forward strand.
AGAGCAAGGTTCATCCATTAAAAGCACCTTGGGACTTACCGCCAAGGCCCGAGCAATGCAGAGACGTTGCTGTTGGCCGCCGGATAAATCTAGGCCAGAACCGTCCAGGTTATCCTTCACCTCATCCCAAAGCGCCGCACTTTTAAGTGAAGTTTCGACAATACGATTCAATTCGGATTCTCTGGGGCGGCTGAACGCTCTAACCCCATAAACAACATTGTCAAAGATGCTCATTGCAAAGGGGTTTGGCTGCTGAAAAATCATCCCCACAAGGCGTCGGACGAGATTGAGGTTGACCTTGCGATCGTAGATATCTTTGCCAAACAATTCAATCTTGCCCTGAATCCGAAGATTGCTCTCCATTTCGCCAATGCGATTCAAGGTCTTTAGGAAGGTTGATTTACCGCACCCAGAAGGGCCAATAATGGCCGTGACTTTACCTTCGTAGATTTCCATAGAAACTGCTTCCAAGGCTTTAGTGCGGCCATAAAAGCAACTTAAATCTCGCACGCGCAAGACAGGAGTTAAAGACTCCTCCAATGATGTCGAACGCACTGAGGATTGTTGAGGGGAGAGAGACATAGACATTACCAAGCCTGCAAACGCTTACGGATCACAAAACGCGAGAGTAAGTTGGTGAACAAAACCATCCCAACTAGAATCACAGCCGCTGCCCAAGCTAAGTTGTTCTGCTCGATAAAGGGCGAGTTGGCGTAATTAAAAATCAGTACTGAAAGAGAGGCGCTGGGTCCCATCACGCTCTCCAACCAATTTTGACTAAAAAGTGCCGTGAAAATAAGAGGTGCTGTCTCTCCCGCCGCACGGGCGATCGCCAACAAAGCAGTAGTCAGAATACTGGGGAAGGCGCGGGCTAGAACGACGCGAGAGGTAGTGCGGGCCAAACCTGCACCCAAAGCTGCCGATGCCAAACGTTGAGAGTTAGGGACCAGTTTCAATGCTTCCTCAGTTGCCAAGGATACAATAGGGAGCATGATGATGGATAAGGCAAATCCTCCCGCAAAAGCAGAGAAGCCTTTCAAGGGCAACACGATTACCCCGTAGGCAAAAACTCCTACCACAATAGAAGGAGCCGCGCTCAAAATTGAAATTAAGAAACGCATGACTTCTGCAAAAGCAGTTTTTTTGCCAAATTCTGACAAGAAAATGGCAGTCAGGATTCCTAAGGGCAGGCTGATTCCAGACCCGATCGCCACCATCAGCAACGTGCCAATTACCGCATTGGCAAACCCGTTGACTATATCTTTCATGCCTGCTGGAGCTGGAAGCTGGGTAAACACATCCCCAGTTAAATGGGGCATTCCCTTGGTAAAAATGGACCAGAGCATGGCGAACAACGGAACCAAGGCCAAAGCTGCCAAAGAAAATGCGATCGCGCTCAGGGCTGCGTTGAAGATTCTTTTAGGAAGGGGTAACGGATCGAAAAGTTGAGACACAGGCAGAACTAAAACTCCCTAACAAGTTAAGCGTGACGGGTTAAGAAACGAACCATCACCACTGCAAGAGCGTTGACGGTTAACGTCACTAAAAACAACACCAAAGCCAAATACATCAGCGCCCCAATATGAACCGGGTCCGTGGCTTCAGAAAACTGATTGGCCAACAAAGCTGGAATCGTATTCCCTGGACTCAATAACGACACATCAATACCCGTTACATTTCCAATCACCATCGTGACGGCCATCGTTTCACCTAAGGCACGGCCCAGCGCAAGACTAGCACCACCAAAAATTCCTGATGCCGCAGCAGGGAGTGTAATATGCCAAATCGTTTCCCACTGTGTAGACCCTAGGGCAAATGCACCGTTGCGAAGGTCTTGGGAAATGGCACGCAAAACCTCTCGGCTAATGGCTGCGATCGTGGGCAAAATCATAATGGCCAAAACGATCCCGGCCATCAACATACTTGGGCCAAAGGGTTGGGTGTTAAAGATAGGAAGCCACTTGAAATGGCCAAACAGGAATTCCTGAAGGGGTGCCAAGGCAGGAATTAAAATAAATCGTCCCCACAGCCCTACGATGACGCTGGGGATCGCTGCAATCAATTCAACCACAACGGCAATGGGTGATTGAAGCCAAGATGGAAAGACATCTTCGCTGGTGATGATGGCCACTGCAACCCCAATCGGCAAAGCGATGACGAGGGCGATCGCAGAACTCACCAAGGTCCCGTAGATATAGGGCAAGGCCCCAAAAATATTCTGGTCTACATTCCAATCTTGCGTCCATAAGAAACTGAGTCCAAACTTTGCGATCGCAGGTTGGGCCTGTTGAAAAATGAGGGCGCTCATCCAAAACGGGACTGCTGCTGTGATGAGTGCTGCCACAAAGGTCAGCCCTTGGAACCCGCGATCGCTCCAATGACTCAGCAAGTCTTGAACGTTGCCCGTGTCAGTAAAGGATTGACGGTTGGAGCGATAAGACTGCTCTGAAAAATTACCCATCGCAAGTAGTCATTACTTTTAAGAGAAAGAAACCAGCTTGCAGAAATTCTTCTGCGAGCTGGCAGTGAGTTGAGGAAAACTTACTGGGACTTGACTTCGCCGAGTTTAGCGAGGACTCGTTTAGTCACCGCTTCAGGAATCCGCACGTAGTCCAACTGAGCATTAAGCCGTTGGCCTTCGGTGAGGACCCATTCAATCCATTTTTTGACGGCGGGAAGCTTTTCAGAGTCATACTTCTTGTAAATCATCATCCAGGTCAGTCCTGAAATAGGGTAGCCTGCACCAGGATTGCCTTCAAATACACGGAAATTATCTGGGAATTTGATATTTGCAAGGGCTTCTTGAGCAGATTCCAAAGAAGGAGCTACAAACTGTTTCTTCTTATTCTCAACGGCAGCCATTGCCATGTTGTTCTGCTTGGCGTAGGAAAATTCTACATAGCCAATTGAACCAGGAGTTTGCTGAACGCTAGAAGCAACGCCAGGATTTCCTTTCCCTTGGAGCGGACTGTTGCTCCATTTTGGCGTCTTGCTCACACCAATTTTGCCTTTGAAGAAAGGATTCATCGCGCTGAGTGCATTGGTAAACACAAAGGTTGTACCGCTGGAATCCGCACGCACGACCAACCGAATGGGTTGGCTGGGCAGATTTACTCCAGGATTAGCACTTGCAATCGCAGGATCGTTCCACTTCGTAATCTTGCCACCAAAAATATTCCCGACCGCAGCCTGAGAAAGATTGAGTCCAGAAGAAACACCTGGCACGTTATAAACAACCGCCACAGGACCACCTGCCGTTGGAACCAAGATAATTCCGCGATTCAAGTTTGCCTTATCAATTTCTTCATCAGTCATCGCCGCATCGCTGCCGCCAAAGTCAACGGATCCCGCGATGATTTGCTTGATGCCGCCACCGCTACCAATCGGCTGATAGTTTACGGTGATATCGGGATTCTTACTCTTAAATTCACGGATGTAACGCTCGTAGAGAGGCCCAGGGAACGTCGCACCCGCACCGTTCAGAGTGACAGCTTGAGCGATCGCAGCAAATAAAGGAGTAACTGACACAGCCAGTGTGACGACGGAAGCCGTGAATGCACGACGAACAACCGTGGAGCTAATACCCATTCCAATCTCCAATAATTAACTCTACAAATGTTCTTTTGGATACCCTTAAACATTCATATAGAAGATTAGTTAACTTTAAATAAAGATAACAATAAGCTCAGGTTAAGATTACTTGATTATTGAGAAAGTTCTGCCATCATTGATTAAGTATGACGGTCACTGTCCAAAAAAGTTTCTCTTTTAGAATCAGACGTTAAAAACTAGATTTCCTCTAAAAATTATTTGTGTCTGATTTTATTTATCTATATAAAGTCTTATGATCTGCTCACTCAATTTCCCCAAGCTTCCAAAATTTTTGACCTTAAAAGGCATTCCAGAACCTTTCAATCAATTGATGAGGCCGTTGGTTCTTGTATCTGTGGGATTACACGCTGCATTACTCCTTGCCCCTATCCCTTCTCCCCCAGCTAAACCAAAGCCAGAAGCTAAGCCTAAAACAGTTAAAATTACAGCACTCCCACCCATTAAGTCTAAGAGCTTAGCTAAAACCAAGCTTTCTGCTAAAGCCTTACTCAGAAAACCGCGTCTTTCACCTGTAGTAGTGCATAAGGGTTTAGTCATTAAGCGTGCTAGCAAAAAAACAATTTCTAAAGTCGCTCAAGCACCCAATCAAAAAACTCCTAAGGCTAAAGATTCTCCACCACCTGTCCCTCCGGTTCAACCTAATACAGGTGGTGCTGCCAGCCCAGATTCCAGCAATCCTTGGAGTGATTTTCCTCATTACCCTAAGGCGGGGCCAGGTTGTTTGGGTTTGCAAAGCTGCTTTGAATCAGCCGATGCTTTAGATGTTATAGTCCAACACTTTGAGAAACAATTGCCTCTCAAAAAATATGAAGCTAAGCGTGAAATTAACGAAAAAGAGCGAGTTGTTTTTCAGGTTTCAAAAGGAGGTACAACTCAGTATTTAAATATATTATCTGAGGGAAGCACTACTGTTTATGTGTTAGCGGAAAACCCAAAAACGCGCGCCGACCTTCAGCAAGCCGTGCAAATTCCACCGGATTTCTCCGATCAAATTTTGGCCCAGCTCCCTACTGGCAAGGATGGTGAATCTACCGATCCATCACCCGACCAGTTTGCCAGCCCAAATGATTTCTTTTCCGACTTGGGCGGAGATGCGCCTGACGGATCGGTAATGGCTCCTAAAACGAATCCTGATATTGATTCTATGAAGCTAGTTTCTGGCCAAACACCGCAGCAACTATTTTCAACCTCCTTTGAGCCTAGTTTAAAATCTTCTGGCTATGAGTCCAAACCTGGTGAAGTTTACGGTGGTGGGCAACTTTACGAACTCAAAAAAGGTACTTCTAAGCCCTTTTACTTGAATCTTGTTCCAACAAAAGATGGAAAGGGAACAATTGTTGTGGTATGGCTCAGTAAACCTGGTTGAAACATTCAATCTTCAAAAACAAGGCTTTTAAGATTGACGGATTGAGTTAATTCAGACCTTACACCTGTTATGCTAACCGCCAGGAAATTGATTTCCTGGCGATTAGCGCAAGTCCATTGAAATGGACTAAATGCCTCTTCCCGTCCTCTTCAGAGGACTTTTGCTATTAACCCGGCATTTATTCCACGGCGGCATTGGGCATCACAACTGAGAATGGTGCAAGATTTGAGTTAATCTGGGTCAACGGTTTCTAGGATAATTCGGGTCGATCGCAGGCTTTGGATGAGACGATTGTGGTCCCAATCCCCTAGCAACAACTGCTGAATCAGGGCGGCAGAGCGATCGCCCACAGGGTCACCCGTGAGGCCCAAATACAAACTGGCACTGTGATGGGAATCTGTGCCAATAATTTGGAGAAGCCCATCGGCGCGTTCGATCAGGTTGCGGGTCTGGTTTTGGAGGTTGCTCCAAAGATTGATATTCCGCAGGTTGCTGAAGGATTCCGCAACGACGTCTTGACGGTGTTGAATCAAGATGGTCTGCGATCGCACCGTAGGCGGTAAGTCTTCAAACATAATGGCGGGGCCGTAGCCAATGAGGCGAAGGGGTTGAGACCATTTGGGATAATTCCCAAAAAACTGTTGGACGATGTGGAGGGCGAGGGCAGCAATAATCAGCCCCTGACTATGGGCCACAACAAAGACTTCTGCTCCAGCGCGAATGGCGTTCACAATTTCATAGGCTAGGCGCAGTGTGGGACGAGGAGCGCCTGCGGGATAAGAACCGTAGAGCTTGGCTTCAAGATCCTCCCAACTCATATTGGGGAGGTTGGCTAAGCGGCGAATCAGGTCCATATTGAGGGACAGGCTGCTGATGGAGATGGCACGGGATTGGACGAAGTTTAAGATATCAGCGTCAGCGGGAAGAGTTTGTTCGCAGAGGGTTTTCAGTAAATCTGCATAGGTGTTGAGGCGTTGTTGACTGCTACTGGTGACATGTTCGGGCCAGAAGCGATAGAGTTCGGCTTTACCTAAGAGGCTTTCGGTTAGGTCTGCCCGGACACCTTGAGTGCTGTTGTGAATGCCAAGCACATCAACGGGTTGTTCAACAGTCATCCAGACCAAAGCTTCAATGTCTCGCAATTGGGTGGAGACATCACTGGCCACGCCGTTCACGTGCAAAATCCGTTTGGGTCGATCGATGGGGGGACTGGCTTCATAGGTTAATAAATAACCGTCTTGGTCTTGTTCGCTCATCTTTTGCTGCGTTGGGTCTTTATCTTTAGCGTACATCCTGCGATCGCAATCACAGACGCGGCGTGAGTGCGATCGCTTCCAGGGTTTGGCAGAACCTACATACTACAGAGGACTCGGGTAACTGAGTCATCAATGGGGAAC
>JAAURS010000378.1 GCA_012032135.1 Acaryochloridaceae cyanobacterium RU_4_10
ACCACTCCTGCACCAGCAGCACCGACAGAAGCACCCCCTGCACCGCTACCGTCATTGGTAACCCCAGCCCCCACAACACCTTAAGGGCGCTACCCGTCAGCTATGAATGCGGGGTTCGGGATGCAATGTCGCTAATAATTCACTTTCTAGGATGGAGAGTTCCTCAAGGCGTGGGTTGACGACCGTTATGTCAAAGTAGGTAGTGGCTAGAACCCAGTAAATGCCGTAATGACGGGCTTCTGATGCCATCAAATTTCGATAAAATTTGGCTAGGTCTGGGTCTGGACAACGATCGGCTAATAGCCCTAAGCGTTCGTGGCTGCGGGCTTCAATCAGAGCAGATACAAGGAGTGTATCTAACAGTCGTTCGGGTTCGTTGCGGCGAATGTGGGCATTGAGACCTGCCCCATAGGGTGGTGCAGCCAAGGGACCCATCGGAATATTGCGTTCCTCCAGTTTCTGATTCACTTGTTCGAAGTGTTCCAGTTCCTCACGAGCGATCGCAGTCAGTTGTCGGACTAATTTTTCGTAGGAGGGGTAGCGAAACATGAGGTTAAGCGCCACCCCCGCTGCCTTACGCTCGCAATGAGAATGATCGAGCAGGATGATATCCAGATGGGCGATCGCTCGATCTACCCAGGCATGAGAAGTAGGCTGCTTGAGAAATTTAATGGTTGACAAAGCAGAGACTGCCATCGGTAATTTCTGAAAATATCTCAGTCTACTATAGCTTTTCTAGAAGATTTCCCCTATATTGATTCTTGTACTCAAATCTAAAAACTTTATGCCTCGTGGAGGAAAGCGGAGCGGATCCGGTCGCCCTGCCGGAAGTGGGAAGTTCGGCGAACCCACCAGAGCCGTTCGATGGCCCGTAAGTTTGATCGAACAAATAGAGCAGATGCAGGCGCGATCTCAAGAATCCACGGTGGCAGAGGTTTTTGGCTCGCTGCAAACCAGTGAAGTTGCATTGCCGTTATATATGGTTGCTGTGTCGGCAGGGTCTCCGTCCCCCGCAGAAGATTACATTGAGAACCAAATAGACCTGAATCTCCATTTGATTAAAAATCCAGCCGCCACTTTTTTGGTCAAAGCCACAGGTGATTCTATGCTAGGTGCAGGAATCCATTCAGGAGATGTGTTGGTTGTGGATCGATCGCTAGAACCCACCCAGAACAAAATTGTGATTGCGGTGTTGAATGGAGAACTGACGGTGAAGCGGATTCGCTACGAACGCAAACAGGTCTATCTAATGCCAGAAAATCCAGCTTATCCTGCGATCGCCATGCATGAGGGCATGGAACTCCAAGTCTGGGGCGTTGTTACGAATGTCATCCATCCCGTTTAATTTAAACAAAAGTTAACTTTTGAAATCTGTACAGATTTCAAAAAGGGAGTATTCTTTGAGTGATTGTATGGATGGAGACGGTAATGACTCAACTCAAACTGGCCAAATTTCAATCTCGTCCAGAGCGTGCGGTGGCTTTAATGACGCTTGATGATGCGTGGTTCTTGATTTCTAACGGCAAGCTTAGTATTGAAGGTGCACGGTACTTATTTCCTCAAGAGGCTTGGAAGTATCTACCAGAAAAGTGCCCCCAACGGGTAGAGACTAAAAGTGCTGCTTGACTTGGGCGGTCTGTTCTGCCCGTAGGGCAAAGTCGGTTTCATACAGCGTGGTTTACTTCCCTCATCTCAGAATTGCGCCTTAGAACGCGAATTGGTATTACTACGCCCTTTTCTTCCAGTTTTTGACTCTTTATTGTCTCCATGACGGTAGTCAGCCCTCGCATTCTGATTTGGTTTCGCAACGATCTTCGGCTCCACGATCATCAGCCGATCGGCGAAGCTCTTGGAAAACAAGCTCAAATCATTCCTGTCTATTGTTTTGACCCCAGACAGTTTGAGCAAGCATCCTTTGGCTTTTCCAAAACAGGCACTTTCCGAGCAAGATTTCTGTTGGATAGTGTTGCCGATTTGCGCCAGTCTCTCCGAAACAGAGGCAGCGATCTTCTTATCCATCAGGGTTTCCCAGAGGTTTTGATTCCCCAGATTATTACAAATTTAGGGATTGATGAGGTCTATTTTCATGCTGAAGTAACTTCGGAAGAGGTTGCAGTTGAAAACACACTCAAAAAAGCTTTAAAGACTTTAGACGTAAACGCACGCTCGTTTTGGGGCAGCACACTTCACAATCCTAAGCACTTACCGTTTCAGATCCAAAACATTCCTGAAGTCTTTACGCAGTTTCGTCAGATAGTTGAGAAGCAAAGTACCGTTGTATCGCCGTTGCCTGCTCCTCAATCCTTACCTCCTATTCCTGAAACGGATGTTGGGGAATTACCAAATTGGCCATTATCAGAATCACCTCCTGCTTTGGTCGATTCGCGGGAGATGTTTCGATTTGAGGGCGGTGAAACTGCTGGTTTAAAGAGGGTGCAAGACTATATTTGGGATTGCGATCGCTCCACCACTACAAAGAAACGCGTAACGGCATGTTGCATCCCAATGATTCTTCTAAATTTTCGCCCTGGTTAGCACTGGGCTGTTTGTCCCCACGGTACATCTATGCCCAAGTAAAAGCTTACGAGCAGGAACGAATTAAAAATGATTCTACCTACTGGTTAGGCTTTGAATTGCTCTGGCGAGATTACTTCCGATACATTTGCCTCAAACACGGAAATAAAATCTTTCATCGTTCTGGAATAAGACGATTAAACGTTTCCTGGAAAGAGGATGGGGAATTATTTGATATTTGGAGAACAGGGCAAACAGGCTTTCCATTGGTAGATGCAAATATGCGAGAACTAGCATCCACTGGATTTATGTCCAATCGCGGGCGACAAATCGTTGCAAGCTTCCTAACCAAAAATCTAGGAATTAACTGGCAAATGGGTGCAGAGTGGTTTGAATCTCTTCTCATTGACTATGATGTTTGCAGTAACTGGGGAAACTGGAACTATGCAGCAGGTGTTGGCAACGATAAACGCGGATTTCGCTGGTTTAATATTGTGAAACAAGCCAATACCTACGATTCTCAAGGCGAATACGTCAAACATTGGCTACCAGAACTGAAGCATATTCCCGCAGGGATCCTCCACGAACCTTGGAAGCTTACGATCCTAGAACAGCAGCTTTTCCAAGTTTGCATGGGTCAGGACTATCCTAACCCCGTAGTGGATTTATTTGAATCCGCTCGAATCAACGAACAAACCTACGCCTCAGCATCCCCCCTCGATCGACCTATTTAGTTTAGGAGTACAAATCTCAGACATGATGGAAAACAACTGGGAAAACTTTTTGAAAAACTTAGGAGAGTGGCAAGGCTCCTTCACCTCAGTTTCACTTCAAGGAGAATTATTAGAATCCACCCCTTCAATCCTTAACCTAGAAGGATTTGAGAATAATCAACTCGTACGCCTAAGATTGCGCCGATTTGGTCCTGATGGCTACAACGAACCGCCAATCTCAGATTACCTACAGGACTATCGTTCCCTGGGCAGACAAGTCATTTTTTTTGAAACAGGCGCTTTTTCCAAAGGTTCAATGCAAGTCGCACCCTCTAGTGAATTTGGTGCAGAATATGGATTTGTCACAGAAAATCGTCGCCTGCGCTTCGTCCAACTTTATGACGACAAAGGAGATTTAAATCGTCTCATCCTAATTCGAGAATTTCGTGCCAACACAGATGCTAGCGAACGTCCCCCATTAAGCGCCGATCGATTGTTAGGCCAATGGAAAGGAACAGCCCATACCGCCTACTCAGATTGGCAACCTTCCGAAACCCATCCCACCCACTCAGAATTCAAAGATATCGGTGAAAACTACTTTCAGCAGCACCTTTCAATTGGCGATCGCACCTACACATCAAAAGCTCACAGAGAAAAAAACACACTACATTTCCAAGAAGAGCCATGCCCGCGAAAGATTTTATTGTTACCCGACGGCTGCTCCATCAACTCACCCCTTCACGTCACACATCGACAGCCCTTCTTCGTAGAGCTAGGCTGGCTCGTCCAAGACAACGAACACCAACGATTGATTCGTAACTATAACGAAAAAGGTGAATGGATTAGCGCGA
>JAAURS010000051.1 GCA_012032135.1 Acaryochloridaceae cyanobacterium RU_4_10
GAGTAGTCGGGATCGATCCCAGTTGCGGTAGCGGGTTCTCCCCGTAATTTGAGGGCCAACACATTTCCGGCAATTTCTTGCTCTGGTTCAAAAACAAGGTAGACACAATTTCCGGGCTGGGGATGCTCGTCAAACACAAATTGCTCTTGTCCTTCCCAACTCCCATCCGGTGCTTGGGACCACAAATTGGTGAGGCGATCGCGCAGTCCTTGGGGAATCAGCTCCGTCGTTTCTGCGGTCAAAAAATGACGAATCCGAGGATTGCCAATCCTTAGGGGACCCTCTGTACTAAAAACAATTGCCTCCTCCTGCTCCATTCGTACCGTAGCCACTTCAGTTCCTGTCGGAATTTCATAGGTTGAGGGTAGATCGGCACTGAGATAAAAGGTCAATTCTGTAAAGGCTGGAGCTGCAGGCTGCAATCGAATCCCTAACAACTCCAAAAACACAATAAAATTTCGCCGAGGGACTTGGTTAAACCGAATTAACATTTGGTCGGTCAACCAGGCAAACAGCTCTACCAAAGTGATTCCAGGATCGCCGGGGTTGTAGTTCGTCCATTCTGGACAATAGCGCGGTATCCGTAAAATACACTCGTCTACTAAATCCTGAAACGTGCGATCGTCTAAATTAGATTTTGGTAGCTTCGGCAAAAAATCAAATTCCATCTGTACCGCACCCCCAGCAAGCTAATAAATCAAACTAACGATCTGGCAATAAGTAGAAGGGATAGACTAAGCTGCGAACATCGTGACTGTCCTTGGGGTGGTATTCCACCACAATATCGATACAACCCTGCATGGGATCTGGTTCTGTCCGCACATCATCCAAAACAATTCGAGGTTCCCACTGCGTCAAAGCCTCCTGAACGTGGAGACGCAACAACAAAAGCGTTTGGGTATTCATCGGTGCAAACACCAATTCCGACAGCCTAGAACCAAAATCAGGCCGATACACCCGCTCCCCCATTTGAGTGCGAAGAATAATTTGAATAGATTCTTCAATACTTTGGGTTAAACCGCTAAGCTGCACATTTCCCTGCACATTCACGCGCAATGGGAAAGCCCACCCTCGACCCAAATGGGTCTGTATAGCGTTTTGGTCTGACATGGAAGTCTCTGTTGGGAACTGAATGAGCTGGGTGATAGAAAAATATTAAACCTGGGATTTCCTCACATTTTCCTTGCAAGATGGATCAAATACCTGGAATCTCAGAAATCTTGCACTTAAGTTCTTCCACAGAAAAGCCTGTAGCTTGCCGCCACTCTTCAACCGTGAATTGATAGCCATGCGCTTGCGCTAGTTGAACAAAACGATCTAGGTCGGGAGCCCCACTGAGCTTTTCACGCAAGTCTGGTGTAGATCGAGCAACCCTAAACAGTCTGGCGACCTCTTGCTGAGCCATAAGATGGTTTCCTCCTTTAAATAGAGACGTTTAAGAAAGTGTTACGAACACATCAGACTAGGAAACAACGGCAAACCACGCTTTTCAAAACAAGATCCTGGAATTTTCCTATCTTCCACCTTTATAGTCGCAGATCGGAAGTATAAGGGATGATTTATAAAAATTTACCTTTAGAGAAAGATAATACTCGAGCACAAGAGTGAGTCATTACATTGTATTTAAGACTGCACTATTCAACGTAATTTTGTTAAGTTTTTTCTTAACGTCCTAAATCTATATAGATACACTGATAAAAATGTGGTTTTATTGAGTGAGGCAGAGTTTTAAAAGAACTCTACCTTCCACCAAATCCTTTTGACACAAAACTTAAGAGGAGAGGATTCCTAAATCCCGCACTTCTTTTTATCTTGTTTAGAGAATATAAAGATTCAGGGTTTGAGCCATTTACACATTGTAAATAGCTATTTTGTCTCGTGTTTGAACCAAAATTTTTAGTTTTTATGCGTGTATTTTCTCTGAGGAAAAAATATTAAGCTGGAGCGATAAGAGAGCATTCTAAACAATCGCTTCACTTTTCCATGGGAAACAGCTTTGAGATTTGGTTTGCTTTCTTCATTGAGGGTAATTCGTTATGGCTTTAGACTACTTTGCTCCGGGGGTATATGTTGAAGAGGTCGATCGAGGTAGTCGCCCCATTGAAGGCGTCAGTCTGAGTGTGGCAGGGTTTATCGGCTTCACGGAGGACGTTCGAGGTGATGCCGATTTGTTTAAGCCTATACTGATTACCAACTGGAATCAGTATCAGGAGTATTTTGCCAAGCCAGGGTCTGATGGGTTCACTGATTTCAATGCCTACCTTCCCTTTGCCGTACAAGGTTGGTTCTTAAACGGTGGCGGACGCTGTTGGGTTACCAGTATTGGAACCCAGTTGCCTGGAACTGCTCCCCCTCCCCCAGAAGAAACCGCGAGTAAAGTTTTGACTTCGGGAGGTAAGCCCGTTCTGGCCTTCAATTTAATAATCCCTGAGTCTGAGGGTGGTATGGCAGCTCTTCCTGCTAGTACCGGACGCCTAACGGTGGGTATTTATGAAAGCGAGCCCAAGCCCCTTCCAGAAGATGCGCCAGAGGATGCAGAACCTCCTCTCAATTCTGGAGAATATTTCACACTGATTGTCAAGAATGGGAGTCAAGAATTAGAGCGCTACGAGCATCTCACGATGAATCCTCAAGCGGAGACAGCCGTTGCGGATTACGTTGGGACGGCCTTAGCCAATTCCGAGCATCTTACGATTTCAGATATCTCTCAAAGCGGTCAACCCCTTTCCCGCAGACCTGCCAACGGGATCTATGAAGTTGCACCACCCCCCTATATTGGCCGTCCCGATCGTCTGGCCAGAGATGTTCAAGGGCAGCGTAATGATAAAACAGGGCTGCAAGGGATGTTTGAGGTTGATGAAGCAGCAATGATTGCCTGCCCTGACCTAATGCGAGTTTACGAAGAAGGGTTAATGGACTTGGATCAAGTCCACGGCGTCATGGAAATGATGGTGAGTCTTTGCGAAAATTCATTCCCTGGACCTGCCTATCGGATGGCAGTCTTAGATCCCCCTCCTGTCAAGCCTGGTAAGAATGAGAATCGGGCGGTGCCTGCGGAACAGCAAAAGCCTCAGGATGTGGCGACCTGGTTGAGTCTGTTCAATCGTCGTTCTATGTTTGGAGCGCTGTACTATCCCTGGATTAAAGTTGCCAATCCACGCAATGGCGGTAGACCTATCATGGTTCCACCCTGCGGTCACATGATGGGGCTGTGGTGCCGTACCGATCAATCTAGAGGGGTTTTCAAGGCTCCCGCAAACGATACGCCACGGGGTGTAATCGGCTTGGCTTACGAAACCAATATGCGCGAGCAAGAACTCCTGAATCCTCTGGGTATTAACTGTATCCGAAACTTTGCCAACTACAATCGTGGCTTTAAGGTTTGGGGAGCGCGCACCCTGGTGGAACCTGACAATATCCAATGGCGTTATATCAGCGTTCGCCGTCTGATCAGCTATATCGAAAAATCGATTGAAATTGGGACTCAGTGGGTGGTCTTTGAGCCCAACGATGCAGATCTATGGGCGCGAGTGAGTCGGACTGTGAGTAATTTCCTAGAACGATTGTGGCGAGAAGGTGCGCTCTTTGGCGGTTCTCCAGCAGAATCGTTTTATGTGAAGTGCGATGGCGAACTGAATACCCATGAAACCATGATGTTAGGTCGCTTGTACGTTGAGGTTGGTGTTTGCCCCGTGCGTCCGGCTGAATTCGTAATCTTCCGTATTAGCCAATGGGCACCGAACCAATAGTGATTAGTCCTGAGGAGAGGATGTTATGCCTTCGGAGTTAACGAAACCCATCGCTCCCAGTAGTTTCTACTTGGAAGTGGCGGATATTGTCAAAGACGAGCAGTCTGTGTTTAAGAGCGTTTCGATTCCTCAGTATTCGCCTAAGGTTCAGGGCGGTCAACAGGCGATCGGAACGACGAAGGGTGGAAAAACGATTTGGCAAGTCAATGCTGCTGGTTTTGAAGGTTTGTTCAAAATCGATTGTGTTTGTATTGCCAGTGGCGATGGCAGTAGTACCAGCAAATTAATGTACGGTTGGTTTAAGAAGTGTTTGCCCACTTCTAATGGAGGCGAAGGAAAATGGGCAGACAACAAAAAATCGGGAAGTATCACAGCTTACGATACCGATGGCAAGGAAGTTGCTAAATGGGAGTTTACTGAAGCATGGCCCTCGAAGTATAAATGTGCTGACTTGGATGTCAGTGCGGATGCTTATATCGAAGAGACGTTTACAATTACTTGCGAAAAATTTAACCGAACGGTGTAAGGATAATAAACCCAGCGATTGAAATCGCGGCTACAAAAACAATGTCCGCCTATGCGGACTTAAGACAAGGAGGATGAAGTGGTTCAGTATCTAACCAATTCCAGTTTTTACTTTGAAATTGATGGGGTGACGGGCTTATCGCTCAAGAGTAGTTCGGGGCCTGAAATTGAAATGGAGGTCGCGGGCGGAGACACTGCGATTGGGGTAACAAAAGGTGCTAAAACTCAAACCCAGGCCACGATTGGTGGGGTTAAGTATAACAGTACTATTTCTTTGAAGTATGTGGCTGGAAATGAGGGGGACCAAAAGAAACTCTATGACTGGTACAACGATTGTCACCGCGATACATTTTCGGGTGGGTCATCTAAGGCAATGGACAGTCGCAAAACGGGTTCTCTAGTCATTTATGACCCCAATGGTTCGGAGGCGATGCGCTTTAATTTTACGGATCTCTTTCCAGGCTCGGCGACACAAATTAGTAGTTTATCGGTAGAAAGTGCCGGACAACTCGCTGAAGATACGCTTGAACTCTACTTTACGAAAGTAACACGAGAGAAATGAGGGCGTTGGACCGTGGCAGATTTTCCTGAAATTCTCACAACTTCGCGCTTCTATCTAGAACTCAAACTGGATGGAAGCAAAGATTCCGTAGATGGTTTTTTTAAGGGCTGTAGCGGTTTTCAGGTCAATCAAGATGCGATCGAAGTCTGTGAGGTAACGCCTCAACTGTGGGGAAAGCAGGGTCAAACGCCAGGTCGAATGGTGCGAACTAAAATTCCGGGGCATACAACTTGCTCTAATCTGATCCTGCGTCGAGGGCTAACGATCTCAACGACGTTATGGAATTGGTTGCTCAAGGTTCAAGAGGGCAATTGGTCGAGTCAGCGTCGAGATGGGGCGTTAGTGGTTTATAACCAGTCTGCTCAAGAACAGTTTCGCTTTGAGTTTCAGCGGGCGTGGCCGATGAGTTACAAAATCTCCGATTTGGATGTGACGACTGGGGAGCATAACATTGAAGAAATAGAGATGGCGGTTGAAAATCTGAAGCGCATTGAGGTGAAAGCCTAGTTATGAAACTCACCAATAATCTAGGGCTAGGACCGCCTAAAACTCAATCCTCTGCTCCCTCACCCATTGAGTCGCCTCCAGTGGAAAGAGGGAATTCTGCAATTCAAACGGAATTTGAATTTATCCTGCCTAAGGGATATGTGGATGAGGACGGAATAGTACATCGTAAGGGAGTGATGCGGCTATCGCGGGCGATCGATGAAATTGTGCCTTTGCGCGATCCCCGCGTGAAATCGAACCCTGCCTATGCAACAGTTATTATTCTATCGCGGGTGATCGTACGGTTGGGAGCATTAGAGGATATTTCAACCGTGGTGATTGAAGAATTATTTGCCTGCGATCTCAACTATCTGCAACAGTTCTACCGCAAGATTAACGATCTGGAAATAGAAACGGAGTCCTTGCAAAAATTGGAAACAAGGGGCACTTGACAGGATGATGGTTACGGAATTTGACTTTATACTGCCGCGCGGATTGCTGGGAGTTGACGGGGAGATCCATCGGGAGGGAACCATGCGACTTACGACGGCCAGGGATGAGATTTTAATTTCTAAAGATGCTAGAGCGCAGGAGAGCGAAGCCTATGGCGAGTTGATTTTATTGTCTCAAGTTATTACGCGCTTGGGTTACCTGACGGAGGTTGTGCCGGATCTGCTTGAGAATTTATTTACCTTGGATCTGAGTTATTTGCGGGAATTTTATAATCGGATCAATCAGCAGGGGAGCGCTAAAATTCCGGTTGATTGTCCGGTATGCAAAAGCCAATTTATGGCTGAGTTGGCTCTGGCGGGGGAATTGTAGGCTACCCTCCCGAACAACTCTATGGAGAGGTAGCCTGTATTGCATCGGAGTTCCATTGGTCGCTGGAGGAGATTTTAAATTTGGATCATGGCGATCGCTGCCGTTGGGTTCAAGAAATCGACAAGCTCCATCGCTTGCGATCGTGACACAGAGAGATTGTATCTATGCCTTTCCATTCCCTTGAGCGAACGGTTTCTGAAGAAGTTTTGCAAGAGATCCGGCACGATCCGCTGTTGCTGCAACAACTGGGCGATCGCGTTTATGAATTGTTTCAAGAAGATTTGCGTCAGCAATCCGAGCGCCGTCGCGGTTATGGGAGGCGGTTCTGATGCCTGCAAACAATGGGGTTAAGCCCTACGGATTGAACTACATTACGGCCAATCGCTTTTATGTTGGGATTGAAAGCAGTATTTCGGCGTCGTTTTCAGAGTGTCAGGGGTTGGGGGTGAAGGTGAAATATGAAACCTATGCTGAAGGCGGCGTAAATGATCAGCAACGAATTTTTTTGGGGCAACCAGAGTTTTCAGACGTTACCCTTCGGCGAGGAATGTCCGACGATCTCGTGTTTTGGAATTGGGCCAGCCAAGTGATGAAGCCCAATGCTCAGAAGGCGGTTGAACGCCGGAATGTCAATATTTCTTTGTTTAATCAGGCGGGGGAGACAATGCAGTGCTGGACCTTAATTGGTGCGGTTCCGGTGGGATGGAGCGCGCCAACCTTCGCGGCGGATTCGACTTCGGTGGCGATCGAGGAGTTGACGTTGGTTTATGAAGGGATGAAGGTTGCGAAGACGGGTAGTGCATCGGCAACGGTTTTACAGGGACGTCAAAATGGGTATTTCGGTAGTAGTTAGTAATGTCTGAATCTGAAGGTCCATTTTTGAATCAAAATTCTGAGCTGGAGGAGGAACCACTAGGGCTTAAGGATCCGTTGCTGTCTGCTCGACCTATTGGCATTATTCAACGGTTTTTAGTTCCTTTGGGAACCAACACTTTAACGGTCCTCGACCCGTTGCTTTTTGGAGTTGATGAGGAACCGCAAGGGTCTTTAAGCAATCTTTTTCAAGGGTATCCGTTTGTCCAGGGTAGTGCAGGATCGGCGGCGGAAAGGGTGCAAGGAACGGTGCAACGGCGCTCCCCCCGTTCTGTACAAGAGAATACCTCTTCTGTCATTGAGCCCAAAAGTTTGGAGACAATCCCTCAAAGGCTAAGTCCCGAATCTCAGAGCAGTCAATTTTCGGGAGATAACTCACCGCTGGCTTCGGCTGCTTCGGCTACGCCCTTCGACTCCGCCCTTCGACTCCGCTCAGTCCAAGCTCAGTCCAAGCTCAGCACAAGTCCGCTCAGCCAGCTAAATTCACGATCGCCACTATCGCTAGAGAATTCAGAGGCGATCGCATTACAGACGGATCTGCAAAATAATGAACCTAAAGAAACTTTTGAGAGTAGGGAGGCGATCGCACAACAAAAGTTGGAGCCAATGAATCTTCCCTCTGAGTTTGTGAATTCTCCTGACATTCAGAGTTCATCTGAATCAATAATCTCGCCAGAGGTAAAAATTCTTCACCAACAATCTGCTCAGTCAGACGCTCGGAGATCGGTCGAACAGTTCCCTTCCTCTCTGGATGAGCCCCCTAAATCCCCCATTCTGGGGGACTTTGACGCCACTCAACAATCCTTGGAAGCTGGTAGAAAATTGCCAGAAGTAGAAAATCCAAGTCAATTATCTGCCCAGCCTACAACACAAATCTCGGAAACAAACGACATTCCTATTCAAAAATTGGTTCGGGATGAACTGCTTGCTCCTAGTAAGGAGCCTTTGCCAGAGAGACAAGCGCCAATTAAGTCTGAAATCCAATCTTCAGAACCATCAATTGAAGAATCGATTCAGACAGAAATAGAAACTCCTGTTCAAAGATCGGGTCAGAATAAAGCGCGCACTCTTAGTCCGAAGCTTTCGCCAAATCTAGAAATTCCAAATCAGTCCGAAATCCAACCCTCAGAATTAATTGAACGATCGATTCAAACTGGAGCTGATGTTTCCGTTCAAAGATCGGTTCAAACTGATGCGCAATTGCCAGAGACGGAACGCCAAACTCAATTCACAACTCAGCCTAAAACCCAATCTTCAGATTTAATCGAACAATCAACTTTGTCTGAAACAGAACCCCCTATTCAACGATCGGTTCAGAGTGACAGATTATCACCCAACGTGGAAACTCCTATCCAACAATCTACTCAATCTGCAACACAATCCTCAGAAAGATCGATCGAACAGTTAGTTCATACAGAAACTGAAATTCCTATTCAGAGATCGACTCAATCTGACGCGCTTACTCCTAGTGAAAAGCTTCCGCCAGACGGAGAAAGCTTAACTCAGTCCGAACCCAACACCTCGGAATTAGCCGCACAAAATGTTCCATCTGAAACAGTGATTCCCGTTCGACAAACAGGTGATATTGACGCGCGATCGTCCGAAACAAAAACTTCAACTCAATTTGTAACTGAGCCTAACCCCCAATCCTCAAAAACAAGCGATATTCCCATTCAAAGATCGATTCAGGGTGAATTTCAATCGCAAGAAACTGGAATTTTCAACCAACCATTAGCTCAGCCTGAGACTCAATCCTCAATCGAAGAATTGGTTCAGACAGAAACTGAAATTCCTATTCAGCGATCGAGCCAGCCCGATACACAATTACGAGAAATTGGATCTCCATTTCAATTCACGACTCAGGCAGAAACCCAATCTTCAGAAACTGAAATTCCTATTCAACGATCGAGTCAGGCTGAAATGCTTACTTCTGGTGCAAAACTTTCGCTGGAGAAAGAAGTGCCAACTCAGTCCGAAAGCCAGTCCTCAAAAATAATTGAACGATCGGTTCGGGATGAAGTGCGAGCATCCGAAGTAGAAATTCCTCTCCAACAATCTACCCAATCTACAATCCAATCTTCAGAAGAATTAACCGAACGGTTAGTTCAGACTGAAGCCGAAACTCCTATTCAACGATCCATTCAATCTGATGCGCGTATTCCTAGTGCGGAACTTTCGTCTGAACTTAAAATTCCTGACCAGCAATCTGCTCAGTCTGTAACACAATTCTCAAAAGCAGAAAATCCGGTTCAAAGATCGGGTCAGAATGAATTGCGTACTCTTGGTGCGAAGCTTTCGTCCGAAATAGAACGCCCAACTCAATTCATAACTCAACAAGCTGAACCAGAAACCCCTATTCAACAAGCAGTTCAGGATAAATTACAATTACCAGAAATAGAACGCTCAACTCAGCCCAACCCCCAAATCTCAGAGTTGACTGAAGAATCAGTTCGGGATGAATCAGATACTCCTGTTCAACGATTAGTTCGGGATGATGTACAATCCGCTGAAATAGGAACCCCCATTCAATCTGGCACCCAAACCTCAGAGTCGATCGAACAATCCGCTCCAACTGGAACAGACATTCCTGTTCGACGAGCAGTTCTGAATGAATCGAGATCGCCAGAAATTGAAGCTTCAACTCAATTCACAAGCCCGTCAGAACCCCAGTCTTCAGACACAGAAACTTCTATTCAACGCTCTGTTCTGGATGAATCGAGATTGCCGAAGATAGAACTCCCAAATCAATTTACAACTCAGTCCGAAACTCCATCCTTAGAATTAATTGAACAATCAGTTCCGTCTGAAACAGAAACTCTTATTCAACAGTCGATTCAGGGTGACATGCCATCACCCGAAGCAGAAAATTCTAGTCAACTATCTGCCCAACCTGCAACACAAATCTCAGAGACAGACGACATTCCTATTCAAAGATTGGTTCAGGATGAAATGCTTGCTCCTAGTACGGAGCCTTTGCCAGAGAGACAAGCGCCAATTCAGTCTGAAATTCAATCTTCAGAGCAATTGATTGAACAATCAGGTTGGACTGAAACAGAGATTCCTATTCAAAGATCGATTCAGTCTGAAACGCAAACGCCAGAACTGAAACTCCCAACTCAATTCACAACTGAGCCAGAAACTCCTCCCTCAGAAACAGAAATTTCCATTCAAAGATCGGTTCAGGATAAAGCGAAATCGTCACAAATACAGCTTCCGGCTCAGTTCCAATCCCCAGAATCGATCGAACCAGCAGGTCTGGATGAACCAGAAACTCCTATTCATAGATCGGTTCAGGGTGAATTGCGTACTCTTGGTGCGAAGCTTTCGCCACAAATAGAATCTCCAGCTCAATTTGTGACTCAGCTCAAAACTCAGTCCTCAGAAACCAAGACACCAATTCAAAGATCGAGTCAGACTGAGGTGCGTACTCCTAGTACGGAGCTTTCACCACAGGCTGAATCTGCCATCGAATCAATTGGGCAAAATTTGTCTAGCGACTCTGCTCAAATGCCCCAGCTCTCTGATAATGCATCTGGAGTTGAAACTAGCGATTCCTCCCCCATCTCACCAACCGCTCAAAATCTTCAAAAATTCCCCCCATTACCTCAAGTCTTGGAAAATCTCAGCATTTTAAAACCCCTCATTCAAGCCACATCTTCAAACCGATCGCAACACTCTAAACCCTCGCAATATACTTCTCCTACACCTGAAAATATAAAGATTCAAAAGTCTTCAAACTTATTTGAGAACGAAACAATCCAGCACGAAGATACCCCATATCTCAGCCGCCACCTATGAAGCTGACCTCCCCAGTTAGTAACAAACCAACGCAATACGCAAAATCGACATCCCCGTTCGTCACCGCAAACCCATAGAGACGCGATCACAACCACCGCCCTGCCATCTCCTACAACTTCCAACTCCAAAACCCTACTACAAAGAACGCGAGAAAATCGATCGGAAATCATACAGAGAGTTCAATCCCAAGTTTTAATTTCCGAAGGTAAAGAAGAACAACCGCTGGAAAGCAACACATCAGTAACAGAGCAAGACATAGAAACCCTCGCGCAAATCGTCTACGAGCAACTGCAACAACGTCTGCGAATCGATCGAGAACGCTATGGGCGCGACTCCAGACAAATACCGTGGTAAAGCCCAACGCCAATAGGAGGACACAATGTCATTAGTCAAAGCAAAACTCATTTCCTCCGATGGGGGTGGCACCATCGAATTTATGTTCAACCCCAATCAACTGGCCTTTACCCAACGCATCAACCTCACCAAAAACAGCGGTTCCCGCACGGGTAGAGGCTTGCCAAAAGTCAACTTTGCCTACCCCGAACCCTGCATTCTCAGTATCCGAGACCTCATCATCGATACCTATGAAGAAAGCGGTGGCAAAAGTGTTATCACCTATCTCAAGCAATTTGAAAAAGCCGTCAACTTTGCCGAGAGTGGCGACAGCAAAGAAAAACGCCCCCCAACCTATGTATTTACCTGGGGTAATTTCCAATATATCCGCTGCTTCATCACCGACCTGAGCTACACCCTCACCCTATTTCTTCCCGATGGTACCCCCGTGCGAGCCAAATTAGACTTAACCTTAGAAGAAGTAGACGAATCCACCTCCCAACCCGGAATGGGAGCACCCTCAGCCCCCAATCGGAGTGAAGATACTCGCAGCCGTCGCAAGAAAGGATAGTGCATTATGCCTGCCGTTACCTATATCGCCCAAGCCACACTCAAAATTGATGGAAAACCCGTTACTCAGAAACTATTGGAAGATGTGTTGCAAATCGTGGTAGAAGAAAGCTTGCATCTTCCAGGGATGTTTACCCTTACCCTTCGCAATGACTACTTCCCAGCCCGAACCGAAGAAAATCCCTGGCTCTACGACGACACCTTTAAGTTCGGGAAATCCATTGAAATTGTGCTGATCTCTAGTCCCACGGAAGCCAATGAGTTTGATATGGGCAATGAGGTATCCCTTCTTAAAGGTGAGATTACGGCGATCGAAGCCCATTTTACGCCAGAATCCCAAGCACCCATTATTATCCGAGGCTACGATATCAGCCATCGGTTGCATCGGGGACGCTACAACCGCTCGTTCCAGAACCAGACTGACACGGACGTGGTCAAAAAAATTATTGGCGAAGTTGGAATTACTGCCGGAACGATTGACGACACCGGAGGTCCCTATGGGTTTGGGGATCCAGTGGGTTATATTTTTCAAGAAAACCAAACGAACATGGAATTCCTGAGAGAAAGAGCCTCTCGACATGGATTTGAGCTGTTCGTACAGGACGGTAAATTGAATTTCCGTAAACCCAGTGCCAAGACGTCTCTAGACCTAAAGTGGTTGCGAGAAATTAACAGCTTTAAGGTGCGCGTGAGTAGTGCGGAACAAGTCGATTCTGTGGAAGTGAGAGGGTGGAACTACCAAAGCAAACAGGCGATCGTGTCTACCAAGATCAGTCAAACGCAAGACGTGATTACCAGTACCGATCGAGGCAAAGGTAAAACAGCCAGCGCTGAATTTAAAGATAGCCCCAAGATGATTGTGGCAAACCAACCCATTTCAAACAGCCAAGAATCCGACGCGATCGCCCAGGCTCTTTACAACGAACTGTCTGGGGAATTCGTCCAAGCCGATGCGAGGGCTATTGGGAATCCCGAACTGCGTCCTGGCAAAACCGTACGGCTCAATGACTTAGGGAAGTATAGTGGGAAATACTACGTTACGGAAACCCGACACATTTGGACCCAAAAAACCTATGTCACAGAGTTCGGCGTTCGCGGCTTGCGAGACAACGACCTCTTTGCCATGCTCTCCCCACAACCCCGCCTACAACCCGGACAAACGCTTTTGGTTGGCATTGTCACCAACAACAAAGATCCGAAAAAGTGGAGTCGGGTACGGGTCAAATTTCCCACCCTGACAGAGGAGCATGAGAGTGACTGGGCGAGGGTTGTGGCGATAGGAGCTGGAGCAAATCGAGGGTTCGATTGTTTGCCAGAAGTCAATGATGAAGTGTTAGTTGGGTTTGAACATGGAGACATCCATCGTCCGTTTGTCATTGGTGGGGTCTGGAATGGGAAAGATGCGCCTCCCACTAATGTGGATCGCTCAGTCGTGGATGGCAAGGTGCGCTTGCGAACGTTTAAAACCCGTACCGGACATATTTTACAGTTTGTAGAAGAAGACAAAGAAGCTAGCAAAAAGGGCGTTTATTTGGATACGGTTTACGGCCACAAGTTGTACTGTAATGACTCTGAAAAGAAGATTGAGTTAAAGACCAGTGCAAACCATCAGATTGTGTTGGATGACCAGAATAAAAAAATTCAAATTCAGACCACTAGCGGTCATCTGTGTAATTTAGACGATCCAGCTCGTAAGATTACACTGAGTTCTATCGGTGAAATTGAAATTACCGCGCCGCAAAAAATTACCCTTAAGGTAGGCGGAAGTACCATTGAAATGACCATGGCAAGCATCACGCTCAAAACAGGCGGCAATACGATCGAACTCGGCCCCGCCGGAATTAATGCAAGTGCTGCGGCCATGATGACCGTCAAAGGAGCCTCAACCACAGTGAAGGGAGATGCCAATGTAACGGTTTCAGCACCCATTATTATGATGAACTAGGAGACTTCCTATGCCGCTTCAAGTTTGTATGAGTGCGACCCTTCAGTGCATTCCCTTTGGTGTTGCCCCGAGTACGTTGATGGTGATTCCTAAAGGTCCACCCGTGATGGTTAATGGGCTGCTGGCCGCTACAATTATGGACTTTGCGCCCATTGCCAATATTTTGCCCTTTGGAATGTGTACGTCTATTGCGAACCCAATGGTTGCAGCAGCAACGGCAGCAGCGTTTGGGGTTCTGACGCCTATGCCCTGTGTGCCGGTGACCGTGGGTCCCTGGAAACCCGGTGCGTTGAAGGTGAAGGTTAACAAGTTTCCAGCTTTAACGGATGTTTCGATCTGCAACTGTGCCTGGGGCGGTGTTATTAAAGTTGTATTTCCAGGACAGGTAAAGGTGATGGTGACTTAAAGATTAGATGGTATTCAATAGACTGGTAATTCTGGAAAACACTTGTGGATATTTTTCAACTGGTTCTTCGCCCTCTAATGTTCTCTGGCCTCAAGGTCGATCCTGAAGCCGTTCAACGCCAGTTCATTGCAACCTGCGATCGCCTAGACCGCAATTGCAATAGTCCTTGGGGGCAATGGACTTTGCAACAAATGTATCAACGGCTGGGCTGGAGTGATGACTGTTTAGCGCAATCTTTGTGGGGACTGTCCTTTCCCAATCCGATTGGATTAGCTGCAGGATTTGATAAAAATGGCGTGGCCAGTAACGTTTGGCCTGCGTTTGGCTTTGGCTTCGCTGAGTTGGGTACGGTAACCCATCAGGCTCAACCAGGGAACCCTCCACCTCGGTTGTTTCGCTTGCCTGACGATCTCGCGGCGATTAACCGGATGGGATTCAACAATCAAGGTGCAGCTCAAATGGCCAAGGTTCTGGCAGCCTCCCAACAGCGCCGTTTGGAACTGAATGCAGAAATTCCAAGGATTCCTATTGGAGTGAATTTTGGTAAGTCTAAGGTTACGCCTCTTGAAGAAGCCGTTGAGGATTACTGTCAAAGTTTTAGGTTGTTGCAGCCTTACGGGGACTATAGCGTGGTCAACGTCAGTTCCCCCAATACACCGGGACTGCGATCGCTTCAATCCGTGGAGCAACTGGAACCCATTCTCAACGCCCTTCAGCAAGAAAACACATCCAACAAACCCTTACTGGTCAAAATTGCGCCCGACCTAGCCTGGGAGGATATTGCAGCCATTTTGGATTTGGTCCAGCGCTATCAGTTTGCAGGCGTCATTGCAACCAATACCACCATTAACCGAGAAGGTCTGAAAACTGACAAAATTGCCATCACGGGCGATCGCCTCAGGAGGAGATGGGGGGACTAAGTGGTGCGCCCCTTACCATCCGGTCTACTGAAGTGGTGCGCTTTATTCGCCAACAAACTCAAGGACAAGTTCCCATTATTGGAGTGGGTGGGGTATTTACAGCCAAGGATGCCTGGGAAAAGTTGGCTGCTGGGGCCAGCCTAGTGCAGGTTTATACAGGCTGGACCTACGAAGGCCCTTGGATGGTCAATCGCATCCTAAAAGGTCTCTTACAGGCACTCCAGATCTACGAACTCCGTCATATCAATGAGGTGGTGGGTTCGGATTTGCCCTATCGCGATCGTTGATGGATTTTATCGCAAGGAATTGGTAAATCTCGCTACCATAGAGAGAGTTAAGAATTGTAATGGTCTCTTGTGTATCAAGGCTCTATCAAAGTGGGTAAATTGAAGTGGCCAAAACCCTGGTTAATTGGATTAACCAGTGCGGGTGTCATTGGGATTGCAGTGGGAACGTTCGCCTTTATCAAGCATTCAAATCCTCCCATCGACCTCAATAAATATACGATTCCGGCTAAAGCAGAGCCTTTTACTCTACGAATTACCGCCACGGGCGTAGTGACGCCCATTCAAAGCGTGAACTTGAGTCCTAAAAATGCAGGGGTGCTCAAGAAACTGCTGGTTCAACAGGGCGATCGCGTTGAAAAAGGTCAGGTAATTGCCTATATGGACCAACAGGACCTTAAAGGGCAAATGCTTCAGGCTCAAGCTGGGGTTTCCCAGGCTCGGGCTAAGTTAGACCAGCTTCAGAATGGGAATCGCCCTGAAGATAAGGCTCAGGTTAGAGCCCGTTTGGCACAAGCAGAACAACAGCTTCAGACCCTTCAGAATGGAAATCGTCCTGAAGAGATAGAACAAGCCCGATCGCAGGTGGCAGCAGCGAAGGCCCGTCTGGAATTGGCAAAGTCTAAACAGGTTCAATATACCCAACTCAAAAAAGCAGGTGCGATCGCAACGGAGCGGTTTAATGAGGTGGTAGCCGATGCGCGAACGGCTGAAGCTGACGTTGCGGTGGCTCAGCAAAAGTTAACTCTTTTAGCAAAGGGCGCTCGGCGGGAAGAGATTCAGAAAGCACAGGCGAGTGTTTCTGAAGCGCGTGCGGCCTACTCGCTGTCACTGAAGGGGAGTCGTTCTGAAGAGATTCGTCAGGCTCAGGCTCAGGTTGCATCGGCGGTAGGTCAACTGGAAGTCGTGCAGTCAAAAATGGCGGATACGCTTGTGCGGGCTCCGTTTGCAGGAATCATAACTCAGAAATATGCAACGGAAGGAGCGTTTGTAACTCCTACTACTTCTGCTTCTAGTACATCTTCGGCAACTTCTACTTCTATTGTGGCGCTAGCTCAGGAGTTAGAGATTTTAGCGAAGGTCGCTGAGGTAGATATTGGCCAAATTCGAGTGGGTCAATCAGTGGAAATTAATGTGGATGCTTACCCCAATCAAGTGTTTAAGGGACGGGTTCGCCTGGTGTCACCGGAGGCAGTCGTAGACCAAAATGTGACGACTTTTCAGGTTCGGGTGGCGATACTGACGGGGCAAAAGCAACTTCTATCTGGGATGAATTCAGATTTAACGTTTTTGGGTCAGAAGGTGGATGATGCATTGGTGATTCCCACGGTGCGATCGCGACCCAAAAAGGCAAGACGGGGGTTTATATCCCTGATAAGGACAATAAACCAAAGTTTCAAGACATTACGATCGGGACATCTGTCAAACGTAAAACTCAGGTTTTGGACGGATTGAAGCCCGGTCAACGGGTTTTTATCGATTATCCCAAGGGATTGGAACCTAAAGATTCAGAAGAAACTAAAAAATAATTTAAGAATTTGCTAGATGGAGCGCAATTTTCTGTGGTTGTGCGGCTTTAGGGTGCAAATAACACCCATGATGCAGATCACACCCTCGGTGCCATTGCCCTCTTATCTTCATAAGATGGGGGTTGCATCAATAGGGTCACCAACCACAAGATATACTTTTAGCACTCACTTCTTACACACAATGGATCGAATCAACCCCAAACTCTTCTCATGGAAAAAGCTCCGTCCAGCCTTCCTTCAATGTTTCTTTGCTTCAGCCTTAGTGGGGTTGACGGCGACGATCTCCAATGCATCGCCCTATGGAACTTGGTTGTCTAAACCACAAATCATGTTTCATCTGTCTAATGGAACGCTCGATCCAGCAATGCAAAGAATGAGAGCGCAACAATACAGAGTGGTCTTTCTTGATTTCCGCAACGTATCCGATCTAGACCAACAGAAGGTTGCTCGGGCGGCTCGTCAATCTCAACTGATGCCGGTCGCGTGGATCCAATCGCCGCAATTTCGCTCGCTCTCCGTACGGCAACTGATCGATGAGGGTAAACATACGGACGGCATTCAGGTTGACGATCATTATTTTGCCAATTATTCCCTCTCCGATTTCTACGCACTGCGATCGCAGTACACTAAGCAAATTTTTTGTAGCATTCAACCCTTTCAGGCCGCTCAGGTGCCACGCACGGGATGCAATCAACTTGACGTTCAATGCTATTCGCCCGTTAAGTTCAAACAATGTGTGGGGTTAGCCGATCGCTTGAGGGCTGTTCCCAGTCTCTCGACTCAGAATACGCTAGGCTACCGCGAGCAAATGGGTGAGCGATCGTTCAATGTATTCTTGTGGCCCCATACTGATGAATTTGTGGTCCGAGGACCCGCTCAGAATGTAAAGGTGACAAGTGGAAGTACTGGTTTGTAAGGTCGTTATCATAATGCACAGACACAGCACGAGATAGAATAGTCGCAAATGCAGGTGTTTGTTAATTTAAAACGCCATGACAGCTTACACCGTCAACCTTAACCCCGTTCTGGAGATGACCGACGAGCAGTTTTATCAACTGTGTCGATCGAATCCAGAGCTTAAATTTGAACGCAGTCCTAAAAGAGAACTGATTGTCATGTCGCCGACAGGAGGAGAAACCGGAAACCGTAATTTCAATATTGGCCTTGATATCGGCATTTGGAACCGTCAAACCCAACTGGGAATTTGCTTTGATTCCTCAACTTGTTTCAAATTGCCAGGGGGTGGCGATCGCTCTCCTGACGTAGCCTGGATTAGGCAAGATCGCTGGGATAGTCTTACCCCCCAGCAAAAAGAAAAATTCCCACCCATTGCTCCAGATTTTGTTTTAGAGCTAACCTCACCCACCGATAGCTTGAAAGAAGCTCAAGCCAAGATGCAAGAGTATATGGCCAGCGGCGTTAAGCTAGGCTGGTTAATTCATCGCAAAACCCGTAGCGTTGAAATCTATCGCCTTGGACGAGCAGTAGAAGTCCTAGACTCTACCATATCTCTATCAGGAGAAGATATACTACCTGGCTTTGTCCTTGAGTTACAGACAGTTTGGTAGCTACCCTTGATTTTGTCCAAAGCTGAGGGAACATCATTAGAATTCTTTAGCCTAAACTTCCAGCCTGTTGAAAATACACCGCTTTACCTTGTAACTTTTGAAATCT
>JAAURS010000379.1 GCA_012032135.1 Acaryochloridaceae cyanobacterium RU_4_10
TATGAGCTAATGGGGGATGAAGCGGCCAATATCATCATCCAGAATTGCTTGATGCAATTGGTTGAGATTGCCAACCAACATCAGGGCCATCTCGTCAAAATGATTGGCGATGAAATTATGGCGGTTTTTCCTCAAACGGATGAGACCGTCAAGGCTGCTATCCAAATGCAAGAAATTATCACAGAGTATGCCAACTCCAACGGCCTTCAACTGGGCCTCAGGATTGGGTTAAACTTTGGTTCCGTTATCACTGAAAATGACGATATTTTTGGTGGTACGGTCAACGCCGCAGCCCGAATGGTTGCCTTTGCAAAATCTGGGCAGATTATTACCAACCAGAGTACGGTTGAAACTTTACCCAAAGTATTACAAGCTCAGACGCGTCTGATGGAGCACATTCCCAGTCCCGGCCATACTGAAAAGATGGTTGTGTATCAAATTATTTGGGAGCGTCGGGAACTGACCTCAGCCAGAACTTATTTAAAAACCACCATTCCCTTCAATACAGCTTTGCAACTCAAGCATCACGACCAAATTGTAACCATCAACCCAGATCAAAGCGGCTTTACCATTGGTCGGAATATAGATAACCATCTCATTATTTGTGATGACTACACCTCTCGGCAACATGCTCAGATCAACTTCCGCAAAGGGAAATTTATTCTGGTCGACCAAAGTACGAATGGGACATTTATCGTACGGCCCGATAACAGTCACATTTTTGTACTCAGGGAAGAATCTGTTTTACAAAACAAAGGTTGGATTGGATTAGGCGAACTCAGATTTCAAGATCACCCTGACGTTATCACCTTTGAAATACTCAAATCTTCCTCCTCTGGAAAGAATCAAAAGCTCTAAAATATCTCAATCACCAAAACTTTAAAATAAGTGAACAAAAGATAAATTTTGGCGGCTAAAGTTACCAACCCAAGCAATATTTAGTTTTTCTAAACACTTGACAAGCCATGCGACAGCGCCCTTCGCATGGGACTCATAATGTTGAAACAAAAGTGAAAATCGCCGTTCCAAATAAGGTTTTACCTTATTGCACAACAATACAACTTTCAGTAGTAATCCGATCGTTAAGGTCGTCCCTACATTATTCAGCAAATCCATGAAGACTGAGTGATTGGGACGCTGACGGCTCTCAATTACCATAAAATTGAGAACTTGATTGCAGGTTCTTACGGTTAAGAAATCATTCAAGAGAGATGAGTCATTTTCTGGAGAGAGATGGTCCAAATATCCTTTTAACTGATCGTTGAAGCGGCATTTGCCAAATTGCGGAGGAATGCTACTAGTCACATAGTCATGAAGCGATGCCTTGAAATGCTGGTAGGTTTGAGGTTGATGAGTAGGCGTCCAAAATTGTTTGGCCATATCCTGGTACGTCCCTCGGCTATCTACTTTTGAGACGTAATGTTTGAGAGAAGCACACAGCTCTTTATGCTTCAGCAATGTGGGATTTTTTAAATCTATGGATGCGGCATTACTTTCTATTATTAATTGCGCTGAAGCTTGATTGCGCTGAAGCAATGAGTGGGTGAGATAGTGCGATAAATCTTGTTCGATTTGTTGTTGGGCTGATTTTTGCACCCCTACAATCATTTTTTGATAGTCTGTTTCATCTTGTTGATTGGTCAAACAATGCGGATATAAAAAGGGATACCGATGCAGCAATGTTGATAGCGGACGGCGTTCGTCTGTATCGTTTTTAGGGTTTAAGAAATCTGCTAGCTGCTGTAGGCGTTGAAAATATTCGCTACGGACGTACTCTTGAATCAAAAAGCGCAGGCGGCCAGCGGGAGTGGGCTGTCCCACAATGACAGAAGGACCGCCGCATTGACCAATAATCTCTACCAACTGCACGATCCAGTCTCGATGGAGAAGATTCATTTGCCAGCGATTGATGATAATAAAACAGCATCGATTAAAGAACGGGAGAAATCCCTGCTTTCCACTATTGCTCCGCAATGACTCATGTAAAGCGATCCGAATCTCTGGCTCTGGATAAATGCCAGCCTGGACAAACAACAATTGAAACCGCTCGAGTATCTGCTCTGGCAGTTCGGTCCGCACACAGTTGAGCAGATGGTCATAAATCTTTTGCTCCAAGACTTCAAGCGATCGCTGATTTTGAGAGACTAAGACGTTCACGTTTTTTTGCACCAGCATTAACAAATAGTGAAGTATTTTCTGATTATTTTTTAACCAGAGAAAATTACTTTTAAGCGTGACTCATTGTCTAGAAAACGAGTGTGATTTCTGTCACACAGTTAATAGACTCAATCCTCAATCCAGTAAAAAATAGATGAGTAGCTTTAGTATTGACCATTTACAATCCAATTCGATCGTCAGGATGAGAAAGATATTGAAGCGCGGTTTCTAGCAAGGGTGGAAGTTTTCGCAAAATGCGTTGCCGATCGCGGTTGACAGGGATAAGGACAACTTTGCCTGCAACGTAGCAGAACTCAGTATCGAGGGCACAAACATTTTGAGTCCAAATCCATCGAACCTTCTCAATGCGCTCCAACCTGCTTCTGACTCGGACTTCATCTCCCATCTTGACCGATGCGCGGTAATTCAAAGAAAGGTCGATCACGGGCAAGTCGCATCCTAGGGAGACCAGTGCGGCATATTCCACTCCAACATCTCGCAATGCTGCAATTCGAGCTTCTTCCATCCAAGCAATATACGAGCCATGCCAGACAACACCTGCATAGTCCGTATGGTGCGGTTGGACAACCACCGGATAATTGAACCAAGACTCGGATTGCGAAGTTGATGGATCCATGTTTGACTCAGCCCATTGAAAGGTAAAGAAAGCCGAGTCAATTGTAGAAGATCTGTCTGAGAGCGCAGTTTGAAAAGTTTTGGATGTATCTTTGTACTCTCGTGGATCCCCCTTGTATCTTAAAAGGAGAGCGGTAGACCGATATCCCCCTGGTTGAAAACCGAGATTTAGTCTAGGTCGCCGCTTCCTCATCAATCAAAACTCGAAAAATCGCCAGGGTCTTGAACCCGCATCGGACAAGGTTGAGTGATGGATGAGAAACCCAAATCAGGAGGAGTATCATTATGGTCGCCATTGCACCGGAGCGTCAAATCGTTGGGATTGATGTGAGTCAAGCCT
Source organism: Acaryochloridaceae cyanobacterium RU_4_10 (assembly GCA_012032135.1). Taxonomy (GTDB): domain Bacteria; phylum Cyanobacteriota; class Cyanobacteriia; order Thermosynechococcales; family Thermosynechococcaceae; genus JAAURS01. The sequence goes on from JAAURS010000379.1 coordinate 3,134, forward strand.
GGTTAGATATTGCCCTGCGTCCAGCAGGCACCTATTGGCGATTCGCCAATCAAGCACAAGGCTGGACAGAGTTGATGGAGCAACTCAAAGACATACCAACCTCTTTAGTTGTGGTTGAATCCACAGGGGGGATGGAGCGTGGCATTGTCCAAGCGTTACAACAAGCAGGCATATCCGTGGCGGTCATCAACCCCAAACGAGCGCGAGACTTTGCCAAAGCATCGGGTCGATTGGCGAAGACCGATCGCATTGATGCGTCTGTATTGGCTCATTTCGGCCAAGCGATGGAGCCGTTACCCAAGCCACTGAGTTCGGAGGCGCAAACCGCTCTGTCTGATTTAGTCAACCGTCGTCAGCAAGTTGTAGAAATGCTCAACAACGAACAACGACGCCTTCATAGTGTGCGCAATCGGACGGCAAAAGCGGATATTGAGACCCACATTGAATGGCTCAAACAACGGGTCAAAGGACTTGATGAAGAAATAGACCAACTGCGAAAGGAAGATGCATCCTGGCAACAACAGTTTGAGTGGCTCACCAGTGTGCCTGGAGTCGGACGAGTGGTCGCCACAACCTTGCTGGCGGCGCTACCAGAAATGGGACAAATACCGAGTAAGCAATTGGCGAGTTTGGTGGGGATTGCGCCGTTTAATTGCGATAGTGGCAAGATGCGGGGCAAGCGTCGTATTGTGGGTGGTCGAGCACTGGTTCGCTCTGCTCTATACATGTCGGCCCTAGTGGCTGTCCAGCATAATCCTGTCATCTCAGCGTTTTATCAGAGACTGCTCACAGCGGGTAAAGCCAAAAAAGTTGCTTTAATTGCTTGTGCTCATAAGCTATTGGGCATTCTTAATGCCTTGGTCAAACAGCAAATACCCTGGAAAA
>JAAURS010000380.1 GCA_012032135.1 Acaryochloridaceae cyanobacterium RU_4_10
AGGCCCGAGCAGCACTGGCTACGATGGAGGAAGCGTTTCCAGTGATACGGTTGACGGTATCAATTCTCTTGAGACCGTCGCCAACCATTGAATTGAGGGCATCGATTTGGGAATCGCTTACATATTCGCCGCGTGTGTCGGCTTGGGAAACTACTTTAGCAAAAGCGTCTAGCATTCTAAGCATCTCCTATGGATTAAAACAGATTTTACAACCTCGAAATCTGGCTATTCTTCCAAATTTCAAGGGGTTGACAGAATAAAACAACAGGCAAAATGTTAAGGAATTGAATCTTGTATCAAACGGGATAGCGAGAAAATCTTAAACCCACCGATTGCCTGCCGAATCTAGCTAAGTCTTGAAACCTTGACCTTAATAAAATCAAGCGTTTTAATGACCTTCCACCCAACATCGATTAAATCAACCTATCCGTGCAATTTTTGTGCAATCCTCAGAAATGTCGCTTTGAGATCTGGCTGAGAATACCGCATACCGATCGAAGTCTTTGCGGGGTAAGGACTTAATAGAATTTGCACAAATATTATTTACTTTACAAATCGTTGCATTCAGTTATTTTCGTTAACTTATTACACGAGCATTCTTTTTTGAAACCGATACAAAAGGCACTAGAGTTCTAGTGCCTCAGTAGATTGGCATTGATTTTCGCTTTACGCGGCGCAGTCGAACAGCATTGTTGTCATGTAGCGATCGGTCCATTCGGGGCCGAAGGATTTTTCAAGCACCCGCCGCGTTTTTATCATTTTGCTGTTGTTTGGTGCAGTAGTGGCGCTGTCCTTCTAAGACGTTGACCAATTCAAGATTGGAGGTTGTGGGGGTTGTGGTGCTGGCAATTTGACAATGTAGTGTTAAGAATTCTTGCGCTCGATTCAGAAATGCCTCTTCTTCTTGAGCGTCAACGGGGCGCACAAACAAGCAGTGATCTGAAAAAATATCTGCCCACGGCGGTAACTCGCGAGGGTGTGAGAACGCTTGGGTTGAAAGTGTTTGGAGCGCGGCTTGATATTTTTTGGGCAACGATCGGTCGCGAGAGACGGGAGACAGATCTGCGATCGCGGCACTAATAGAACCGCGTGCCCCAACAATATCCGAACCAAATATGGGCAGAACATAATCTGGGTTGGGGAACATGACACAGTGCAGGATATCGAGGTTATTGCCGACTTGGGCTAATTCCAAATGAAGTTTGCGAAATTGGGGGGTTTGGTAGCAATGATTTTCAATGACGAGCCGCTCTCCTTCCAGATGGCCTTCGACATATCCCAATCCTGCTGGAATGTTATAGGGAGATAGGTCGAGATACCGTTGCCAGGTTGTCTCAATACAATCTGCAAGTTTGCGAATTAAAGAATGTTGATGCTCTCGCAACGACACTTGCATAGAGGTAGTCATAATCGCTTCTATTCAAGTAGAGTAATTTACTCTAACATTGACCGATACTCTGTGCAAATTGTGTGCAATCACAACCCTCGTTTGTTCGTTTTCAAGGTGTGGCTATTTGGACAGAATGCATGCGTTGGAGTCGATTCAAAATTCGGTTTGCCAATCGATCGCCTGGGACGGGTTTACATAAATAATCATCGGCTCCGACCGTAAAAGCTTGATTTTGGGTTTTGTCATCATCGAGCGCACTGACGAACAAGACGGGTAATTGCTGCCAATGGGGGTCGCTCCGCAGGATTTGACACAGCTCAAACCCGTTAATCTGAGGCATTTTTACATCTAACACCAGTACATCTGGACAAACGGATTTGAGGACCGTCCAAAACTGTTGCGGGTCGGCAAGGGTTGTGACTTTGAATTTCCAGGGTTCCAAAAGCCTGGGAAGGGTGTTGAGCCAAGTGCAGTCGTCATCTACAACCATGATTTTGGTATCCACGGTTGTTTGAGGGAGGGACTTTATCATGTGCGCCACAATTTGCTCTGGGGTTACGGATTGTTCCAGCAAAAATTGCCCGCCTTGCCTGAGGACGGCTAGGCGATCGCCTAAATTGTCTCGATCGCTCAGGATCAGAAACGGGAGGTTAAGATGAGCGGACATCAACGGCTGCAACCATGCCCAAGGGGTTTCCGTGGCAAGATTTTTGTCTTGGGTTTGGAAAGAAGACAATCGGATCAGAACTCCGCTTGCTAAATCTTCTGTTGTTGTAGGGGTCGATTCTAGTAACGTTTTGGCGACTTCAAGCGTGGACGCGATCGCGATCCGCAGGCCCTGTTGAGCCGCAAGGGGAATAAACGGATCCCAAAAGCGAGGGTTGCAATCCACAATTAAAAACAAGGGTGCATTCTCTGGATAAGACTGAGGAGCCAGGATGGGAGGGGCGTTCTGAATTTCTTCCCGCAAGGTTGCTGTTAAGGTTGCCAATAAGGGGGCTGTTTCTAAGGACAAGACTTGAGGGCCACTCAGGATTTGTTCGAGACGGCGGGAAATTTGCGTGCCTTGAGTGAAGCCAAAGATACCTAGTGTGCCTGCAAGCTTATGGGCAACTTGGTGAGCTTTCTGCTGCAATCCAAGCTCAAACGAACCTGTTTGTAAGGTTTGTACGGATTGGGATAGGACGGTCAATTGTTCCAAACAGTTGAGCTGTGTTTCCTTCCAAGTGTCGTTCAGAAAATTCAAGTACTGTTGTTCGTCGCTGTTATCAATCGGCGGTCGTGGCAACGAGTTAAGATTTTTTGTGGAGGAGCGTTCTGGTGAGGATGAAATAGGGGATTGAATCGGTTTGAGATAGTAGCCTCTGCCATGAATGGTTCCAATGAAATCTTGAGGTGCACCCAATCCCTGAAGCTTTTGACGAAGACGTCGCATATGCGATCGCACGGTGGCCTCGGCGGGGAATTCCTCAGAAGACCACAGTCGGTCTAGAATTTCGTCGCTGCCGAACACATGATGGCTGTCCCGCAAGAAAAGCTCCAAGAGATCGTATTCCTTGGTGGTCAAGAGCAGGGGTTGAGCGTTGTAAGTAACCTCGCAGGTACTTGGATTCAGAGCAAGAGCACCCCACTCCAACACAGGAGAAGGATTTGCACTACTCCGACGGAGTAGTGCTTGAATGCGCGCGACCAATTCTGGGGGGTCGAAGGGCTTCACTACGTAGTCGTCTGCTCCTGCATTAAGCCCTTGGACTTTGGCAATACTACTGTTTTGGGCGGTCAGGACCAGGATGGGGACGGTTAATCCTTCCGCTCGGAAGCGCTGGCACAAGGTCAGACCATCCAGTTTGGGCAACATCACGTCCAAAACGATCAGGTCGTATTCAAAACCTGAGCCATAGGTCCAACCCATCTCGCCATCTTTCACTACATCCACAACATAATGATGGACGCTGAGGCTTCTGGTTAGGAGCGCAATAATAAATTCGTCATCTTCAACCAGTAAGATTTTCATGTTTCTACTTGCCAATGCAGTATCTTGGCAATTTGTCCCGGCAGATCGAGAGAGTTAAACGGTTTTGTAATAACGCCACTTACTCCTAAGTCATTAAATTGCCGCTTTTCTGCTGTCTGTGCCTTTGCCGTCAAAAAATGACGGGAATTTGTTCGGTCTGTGGGTGAGATTGAAGTGCTTTAAAAGTCGCAATTCCATCCATTTCCGGCATCATAACATCTAATAATATAACGTCAGGATGAGCGGTTTGTGCTGTTTGAATACCCGTGGGACCAGAACTTGCCGTTAACACTTCCCATCCGGCTTTCATGTGAATGCCAAATTTAACCACCGTTTGAATGGTTTCTTCGTCGTCAATAATAAGCACGCATTTATTATTAGTTGTCATAGATTCACCGCTCACCCCTTAAAGGCAGGTATTGCAAAAAGAAGGTACTTCCCTGTCCCATCTGGCTTTCAGCCCAGATCCGGCCATCATGTTGTGCAATGATTTTGCGACAGATGGTCAATCCTAAACCCGTTCCGCCTTTTTGCGCGAATCTGAAGAATCGACTTGCTGGAATCGCTCAAAAATATCTTTCGAGTTTGGCGGCAGGAATTCCTTGTCCTT
>JAAURS010000052.1 GCA_012032135.1 Acaryochloridaceae cyanobacterium RU_4_10
TGTAAATTATTATGTCCTTCTTATCAATAAGAAGATATCTATTGAGAATCTATTACCTTCTTGATCGCTAGAATGACGGTTTTTCGTAAAAATACTTCTGACTATGTTAAGAAGAGCGGAATACGGGTTTGAACACACCTTGCCGAATTTCAGGTGTCACACCACCCATCAAAACTTCTGAATCAAAAAAGAGAGGAGATGCAAGACATCTCCTCTCTTTTTTATGCAATGAAGCATGAATTGTAACTGCAATATATCCAAAGATTAGAACAGACCCAAGGTCAAAGACTTATCAATGGGAAGGGTTGCACCAATCCCGAGATACAGCGTAACCACTGTCCCAAACAGGAATACGGCGGTTGCCACTGGGCGGCGGAATGGGTTTTGAAATTTGTTCACGTTTTCAATGAACGGAATCAGCATCAGACCCAATGGAATTGCAGTCTGCATGGCAATCCCTAACAGTTTGTTAGGCACAACCCGCAAAATTTGGAACGCAGGGTAGAGATACCACTCTGGCAAAATTTCCAACGGAGTTGCAAAGGGATTGGCAGGTTCGCCTACAACCGCAGGATCCAGGACCGCTAAGCCCGTGACCAGTGCGATCGTCCCCATAATAACCACGGGGAAAATATAGAGCAAATCATTAGGCCAAGCGGGTTCGCCGTAATAGTTATGCCCCATGCCCTTTTTGAGCTTCGCTCTCAACTGCGGATCGCTCAGATCCGGTTTGACTTGGATTTTGGCCATGGTTGAAAATGTTCTCCTTCAACAGAATTACAACGGACCAGAGATACCTTGCTTCCGAATCATAAGGAAGTGGAGCAGCATGAACACTGCAATCAACCAAGGCAATACAAACGTATGAAGGCTATAGAAACGCGTCAACGTTGATTGACCCACGCTGGTACCGCCGCGCAGCAATTCAACCATCAAGCTTCCCACCACCGGAATGGCTTCGGGAACGCCCGACACAATTTTGACAGCCCAATAACCCACTTGATCCCAAGGCAGAGAATACCCCGTGACTCCAAAAGATACCGTAATGACGGCCAGCACAACCCCAGTTACCCAGGTCAGCTCACGCGGCTTCTTAAAGCCTCCGGTCATATAGACCCGGAAGACGTGCAGAATCATCATCAAAACCATCATGCTGGCAGACCAGCGATGTATCGAACGGATCAGCCAACCGAAGTTAACATCCGTCATCAGATACTGAATGGAATTAAAGGCATCTGTAACGGTGGGCTTGTAGTAAAACGTCATTGCAAAGCCAGTGGCAAACTGGACGATGAAGCAGACGAGCGTAATACCGCCCAGGCAATAGAAGATATTAACGTGAGGTGGAACGTACTTGCTGGTGACGTCTTCGGCGAGCGCCCCAACTTCTAGGCGCTCATCAAACCAGTCGTACACTTTGCTCATAAAACAGATGATTCCCGAAAATGTATCACTTTCATAAACGAATGTAACACAGTCTTCATCTACATTTCAGTGGACCGAGGCTTGCGTTCGTTTATAGATTAATCCTCTCATTTTATGGTCTTTTGTGCGGGTTTCTTGAAAATTTGGATCCAGGACCTGAAAGGGATTGTGATGTCATGGATGAGCGATCCCTGTGGGAGGGTGTCGCAGATGTGGCCTGCGATCGCTAAAATCATAAATATGAAACAGCATCTGGTTAAATTCATCGGTCTTTTTGTATTGCCGCTTTTGCTTTTGGGGGGGATGGGTCCCCAACGCAATGGCCTTCACACCAGAGCAACAATTGCTCAACGAGGCATGGAAAATTGTCAACCAATCCTATGTAGATGGCACCTTTAACCATCAGAATTGGTGGAAATTGCGGGAAAAGCTCTTAAAGCAACCTGTGGAAGATCGCAAGGCGACCTATGAATCGATTCGGCAGATGTTGGCCAGTCTGGACGATCCCTTTACGCGGTTGTTGCAACCTGCCCAGTATCGAAGTTTGCGAACCACGACGGCGGGAGAGCTTACGGGGGTTGGCCTGCAAATTTCAGCAGATCCTGAGGGAAATTTAGAAGTCATCGCCCCTATTGAGGGCTCGCCTGCGGAAAGTGCGGGGTTGCACCCCCACGACCGAATTCTGGCGATTGACAACACTTTAGCCACAGCTTTGACCCTAGATGAAGCTGCCGAACGGATGCGCGGTCCCATTGGGACGACGGTGGTGTTGAAGGTGCAACGGGTGGGTCAAGATAATCTAGATGCGGCGGAGACGGTTTCTTTGAAACGCGATCGCATTGAGATCAACCCAGTGCGCGGTGAGTTACGCAAGACCCCAGATGGAACGCCCATTGGCTATATCCGTTTGGGGCAATTCAACGCCAACGCAACCCGCGAAATGAAAGAAGCGATCCAGTCTCTTGAAGGTCAGCAGGTGAAAGGCTATATCTTGGACCTTCGCAATAATCCAGGTGGATTGCTCCAGTCAGGCGTTGAAATTGCCGACCTTTGGATGGATCCCAATCCTATTGTTTATACCGTAGACCGTCACGGCGTCCTAGGCAGTTTTGAAGCAACGAGTCCCGCCCTTACTCGAGCGCCTTTGGTCGTACTGGTGAATCGGGGCACGGCCAGCGCCAGTGAAATTTTGGCAGGCGCACTTCAAGATACTGAAAGAGCCAAGTTGGTGGGAGAACAAACCTTTGGGAAAGGGGAGATTCAGTCGTTGTTTGATTTGTCCGATGGATCGGGTTTGGCGGTAACTATCGCCACTTATGAAACCCCCAATCATCGCAGCATTAACAAAGTTGGGATTGCCCCCGATCGAAAGGTCACACTAGACTCAGAAACATTTAAAGGTTTGGCCACGGAGAGCGATCGCCAATACCAAACCGCCCTCGATTTACTGAATCAAAAGCAGGTGGTTGCGGGTGTCCCATCCTAGCCGCACCTATCACGACCCGCTGCATGGAGCCATCACCTTAGACGCTTCGGATCCAACCGAGGCGCTCTTGATTCAATTGATTGACACCCCAGCGTTTCAACGGCTGCGGCGCGTTCGGCAATTAGGGCCTGCAAGTTTGACCTTTCATGGCGCTGAGGGATCGCGGTTTACCCATTCTTTAGGTGTGATGTACGTGACGCGGTGTGTCTTTGACCGCCTTTTAAAGCGCTATCCAGTGTTACAACCCCACAGAACCGTAGCGTTGTGCGCTGCACTCTTACACGATCTGGGGCACGGGCCGTTCAGCCATACCTGCGAAGAGATTTTTGGAGGCAGTCACGAATTCTGGACTCAACGGATTTTGAGGGAGTCATCAGACATTCGGAATTTGTTGGACCGATGTTCTCCGACCTTGGCGGATGAGATTGTTCGGGTTTATTTGAAGCAATACCCGTTGCCGATGGTCAGTCAAATGGTGAGCAGCCAATTAGACTGCGATCGCCTGGATTACCTGATGCGGGACAGCTATTTCACGGGCGCGTCCTACGGCAAGTTAGACTTAGACCGGATCCTGTTGGCCTTGGATTACGACCCAGAGACTCAACAATTGGTGGTGGTGCGCAAAGGCTTAGCGGCGATCGAGCATTATTTGGTGGTGCGCTACTTTATGTATTTGCAGGTTTACAACCATTCCAAGAATATTGCTGCGAGCTGGATGTTGAAGTGCATTATCCATCGTGCCCGCGAGCAATTTGTATTAGGTCAACTAGAGGCGGATGATACCCTCACAGCTTGGCTAACTACGGTCAATCACGACCTCACGTTGAAGCAATACTTGAGTGCAGATGATGGGGTACTGATGTACCACATTCAGCGTTGGTGTGAGAGTGGAGATGAGATTTTGAAGGATTTGTGTGTGAGGTTTCGCGATCGCAACCTTCTAAAGGCAAAAAACATCAGTCACTTAGCGGATTGCGAGCGACAATTTTTCCATCAAAAATCTATTCATCTTTTGCAGGACAAAGGATGGGATTCAAATTACTATACGGGAAGACAATCCTCCACCACACGAGGGTATACCCTCTACCAACGCGGCATTCAAGTACTGACGGAACGCGGCATTTGTGAAGTCAGCGATCTGTCCCCTCTGGTACAGACCCTAAGTCAGCCCTCATTGCGAGCTTGGCTCATTTATCCTCGTGAAATTGAGCGAGAATTGTTTAGCGAAACTGCACATCTTTCCTAAACCTGTGCTATACGGTAAGGATTGTTATTACCTCACAGCAATAACCCAGATATCGAGAGAGTCTGCGAACCCATCAAACCCGTCATCTAGGTTGAGTGAACTCAAGAGAAACATCATGACCGAAAAATCTGAAAATACTTCACCCAGCGTCGCGACTGCCGATCGTCCCACGGTTTTAGACGTTAATACTGTTGCGCCAGGAACATTATTCCAAATCCCAACTTCAGACAATACCCTCATCAGCCCCGAAGTACGAGAACAGGTTGAAAATGTGCTTCGTTTCTTGTCAACCTTCCCCGATTTTTTCAACGGTGCATTGGGGGGACTATCGGAAACCCTTAACTACAGTTGGGCTGATTTTAGTGGCAGGCTTAGGTGTCGCCGTCGCAGATGGGGTTCTGGCCCGTCTCAACACGATTCCTCTATTTGCTCCAACCTTTGAGTTGATTGGCCTTGGCTTCACGGGTTGGGTTTTGTTTCGGTATTTACTTTATGCAGATACCCGCCAAGAGCTCTTGCAAGCCTATGACCACGTCAAAGAGCGGATTACTGGCTCTGAGGACTCTGAGGACTAAAATTTCGATTTTCTCCCTCTAGACCTCTTCGGGATTAATTCCTAGTTCGCGCAAACGGGCAGCTAAACGCTCTGCCCGTTGAGACTCTTGGTCGGCTCGTTGAGATTCCTGGTCTGCCCCGTTTGAGATTCCTGGTCGGCTCGTTGCTGTTCTTGGGTGGCTCTTCGTTTTGCTATTCCTGCTGATTCTGTTGGGGTTGGGATCCAGTGACCAGAGGCATTGTAACAGCGCAGCCAATTCCCTTCTGCACCCGCGTAGACACCTTGCCATACACCGATGCCAATCTGAGCTTCGTCAAGCCAGAGTCGCTGCTCTTGTAGGTCTACTTTTTGATACTGGGTGTCTACCAATCTAAAGACGCGAAGGTGATTGATATATCGGTCAAAGATAGCGTAGTAGGGAATACGGAGAATGCGTTCGTAGACTTCCCACTTGGTAGGGGGTTGGTTGGCTTCTCTCAAGGTTTTGCCTAGATCTTCAAACTCTGTGCCTGGTGACAGCAACTCTAACACCAAAAATGGACTGACCCGTTCTTGCCAAATCACGTAACTCCAACGCAGCGATTCTTGCCGTGCAGCACGGGGTACGCCCAAAACAACAAACCAATCGGGACGCTTGTGCCATAGGGTGTGCTGGACATCATAATAAAGGTTGATGTCCGTGCCAATAAATATCTCGTCGGATGGATAGGTGCTGCATTGAAAGGTCTCGCGCAGCAACTGAGGCTGGAAACCATGAAATTCGTCTGGCAAACCGGGCTCCTCAGGATCTTCACTGGGAAGATCGTACATGGTTGGTAGATCGGCTCTATAGGGATCGATTTTATACATGGTGAAAACTCGATCGGTTCTTAGCTATAGAGTAGCCCATAGACCAATCAACACATATTGGCTAGGACAGTTCCTTGATGCGTTCGAGTTGCCAGAGAATCTGATTCCCTTCTCTGCGGATACGGGACACTTCCCAATTGCGCCACACCCACTGGTCCCCACGGCTGGTGACGGCACTGGCATGAATATCCATTAAATCCGCCACCTCAGAACTGGTGATGAGGTACCCCTCAGTGGCGATCGCATCGGCCATTTGGAGGGTTTCAAGTAAATCCCGTAAATGTCGGACTCTTCCATCCCTAGACTCTTCCCTAGACTTACCCTCGCCAATTTCTGGAAGGGTATGGTCCGTTAATTCAAGTTGTTCTGCCATCGGACGCTCCAGTTGGCTGAGGGATATCGGTTGACCCAGAGAAAAAGCACGGGCGATCGCATCGGCGCGGTCATTGCCGGGATGGCCAGAATGTCCTCGCACATAGTGCCATTGGATCCGAGTTGAATTCAGTCGATCTAGACTTTCCCACAGATCCTGGTTTAAAACAGTCTTCCCTTGAGCTGTTTTCCAGTCTCTTCTTTTCCAATTAGAGAGCCATTTAGTAATGCCATTTTTGACATATTCGCTATCGGTGTGAAGTGAAGCCTCTGCGGAAGGTAACAATTCTTTTAAGGCTTTGAGGGCTTCAATAGCTGCCTGGAGCTCCATCCGGTTGTTGGTTGTTTGAGCTACATATCCGCCCAATTCATGTTGGGCACCATTCACAAATTGAATCACCGCAGCCCAGCCGCCCGGACCAGGGTTGCCAGAACAAGCTCCATCCGTGTAGATGGCTTTGATTGCATTGGCTTTGGACATTGAGGGACTTACCACCAGCGCAATTCCAAATAGCTGCTACGGGCTTGTTGCAGTTCTGTTTCCGTAAGCCAGTCAACAGCTTTATAGGTCCCAAAAACGTAATCCCACCAATCCACGGCTAAACCAAAATTATGATGCCACATTCCATATTTATGATGGACGTAGTGCACGGGCATCTTCATCCAAAAGCATTTGGTGGGGTTCTCGTGTTGGAGTTGGTGGGCGTAGGCGGAAAATGCGGCGTAGACCAACCCACCCAAGAACCAACCCCATCCGGCGGCACTGGACACAAAAACATCAGGAACATGACTAGGACAGTGCTTACAAAATAGTCCCGAAACTCCCACAAAACGCCTTGACCTTCATTGCGACGGTGGTGGTCGCGGTGTTTGGCCCCAACCCGAACGGAAACATGCATGAGCCGATGCACCCAATACTCCACGAGGCTCGCCAACAAGAAAGCAGCCACGAAAAAGAGAAGGGCGATTCCTAGGTTTTGTAAGTGGGTGGGGGTGATGAATCCTGCCAACACAGACATGATGGTGCTCAATTCCTATGGATAAAGGTCCATTATGAAGCATGTTACATCGGTTGACGATCGCCTTCCTAACGCTCAGTTTGCGACTTCAGTGGAATTAAGAGACCCAGACCCATCGCGATCGCCAATCCCGCACAACTATAAAACACGCCTGACAGCCCCCCAACCGTCAAAATAGGTCCCAAAATCAACGGCGACAAAAACTGTCCCAAGAACCCCGCACCAATCCCTGTCGCTAAAATACTGGACTGGAGATGCGCGGGAGCCAAGTTGGCGAGGATGTTATAGAGACTGGGGGTGACCAGGCCAAAACTCAGACCGAACAAACCTGAAATCAACATCAACAACCCTAATGAGGTGAGGTTGGGGAAGAGGACCAAAAAAACTGCCATCAGCCCCAAGCTCAAAGCAGTGAGCTTGAGACTGCCAAATGCGGTAAGACCGATAGAACGCGCACTCAATGCAGCCCCGATTGCTTGAAGGGACAGAATCATTCCATTCCAAATCAGGCTGCTGCCCAGGGTAGTTTTAAGGTAAATGGGCAGATAAATAATGGTCCCGTAGACAATAGCAGAAATGGCAATCAGGCTGAGAAAGATACGAAGACATGGGGCAGATTTCAGCAGCGCTCCAGGCTGAACCCTCAGTCCTGAGGTTTGAGGCTTGGCGGACTCTTGGTGCGCAGCTATCGCATCCTTTTTAGGGCGAAACACCAGCAGCGCAATCCCCGCTAGAAGGGTACCAAGGCCATACAGTCCAAAAGCAAAGCGCCAGTTAAATTGGCCCACCCCTACAGCCAGTAAGGGATATACGATGTTAGCGAGAGTGATGGCAGTGGCCGCATAGGCGATCGCTTGGTTGCGCCTTTCTCCCTCATAACGGCTGCTCAATAACCCCAAACTAGCCGCAGCAACACCCGCACTGGCAATCCCAAGGAACCCACGATCCAGCAACAGCGTCGGGTAACTGGGTAAAAAAGCGCCACTGACCCCGATGACTCCATAGGCAGCCAGACAGGGGAGTGAGAAGGCGCATCTGACCGGTATCGATCGGCCCAAATCCCTAAAATGGGACTAAACAGGGCTAGGGTTAAGTAATGGGCGCTCACCAAACTGCCAGCCCATCCCTGACTTAGTTGTAACTGTTGGATCATTTCTGGAAGAATAGGGGCGATCGCCGCACCTGCCATCACCGTAAGGGATCCGCATACCAGAAGGAAACACAAGACTGGATCGCGCCATAAAGGAGACTGGTTATTGTTCACAGTCAAAAGTACTTTTCTCAAAAACGTTAAGGCAACTTCAGCATGAATTACAAATACTGTATTCTCTATTTCAGAGAAAAGTGAGTGCCATCTGTCTTTATGGCACAATGGGTGCTGAAACTGCCGTTTTAAGCCTATACTGTTGAGCCATAGCAGGTACGCTAATCACCAAAGAGGGTTGGGGAGTCAAGAGTGCAAGTCATTAAGGAATACGTCGAACGATGGTTTGACAGCGATCTCGATCCAGATGAGTACCTGTGCCATCGCAAACAAGGCAATTGGGTTGAGATTGAAGAAGCTATTACTGGCAAACGGCAAACGGTGTTAACCTTTTGTACCATGATGTCTTGGGATTGGTTCAGAATCCTCAGGTGCAGCAAGCTGCGATCGACGCGATCGTGAATTATGGAACCTCCAATAGTTCCTGTTCTGTTTTGAGCGGTCGCATTCCTTTACATCGCGATTTAGAAAACGAGATTTCAGCATTTAAGCATTTACCCCACACCCAATTGTTCATCAATGCTTGGATGGCGATGCAGGCATTGGTTGATGCCTTCTGTCATTTGGCCATTCCCGTGCCTGGTTTTCAGCACACGCGGGAAACGCTGATCATGACCGACGTGCTGAATCACGGCTGCATTATTTCAGCAGTGGTTAATTCCAATACTCGTTCTGGTAAGGTGTTCGGTCACAGTCCGCGGGTTCGGGTCAAAGCCTATCGCCACTGCGATCCAGAGGATTTGGCTCGAAAATTGAAGCGTTACGCTCGTCCTGGCGATCGCATTATGGTGGTCTCGGACGCAGTATTTTCGATGGATGGGGACATTGCCCCGTTGCCCGAAATGATTGACGTGCTGCAACACTACGAAGGCAGCGTGTTGGTCATGGATGAAGCCCATGCCAGCGGATCCATTGGGGCTTCGGGACGGGGAATTTACGAGCACTTTGGGATTCTGCCACAACACGCCATTGAGCGAGGCGTGGTACCCATTATCATGACCACCTTTTCAAAGTTTGCGGCTTCAGCAGGCGCGGCCATTAGCACCCATGTAGAGGAATTTAAGCCGTTACTGAATGTATCGCCCACCTCTATTGGCACGATTTCTCTTTCAGCACCGCTGGCAGCCGCCGCTTTAGAAAGTATCAGACAGGTCCAGCAACACCCCGATTTAGTAGAGAGACTGCAAGCCAATACCCGCTATTTGCGCGCCCGTTTGGATCGAGCGGGATTTACTGCGATCGGTGAAACCAATGTAGTTCCTGTGTTGATGCCGCCAGAACTGAACCCCAAAGAGTTTGGCCGTCGCCTCTTGGAAGACCAAGGGGTTTGGATTTCAGCCATTTGGTTTATTGCAAAGCCCAGGATGCGGATCACGGTTAATGCAACCCACAGCCAGGAAGAAATGGATCGATTGGTAGATGGCATGGTGGCCACCAGAGAGGCCATGCTTCGTGCTGTTCCGCTGACCGTTTCAGCTTAAGGTTTTACAAAACAGGCTGTTGCCCAATAAAGTCTCGGATTAAAGTTAGGACTTGAGGCTGAATCTCGTGGCCCATATCGAATTCGTGATAGTTCACCTTTGCCCCTGCTTGGGTCAAAATATCTCGGGCTTGTTGAGCAGCAGCTAACGGGACCACAGTATCTTGCCGTCCGTGCACCATCAGAATAGGGGGAAAGGTCTTGGGTAGCGAGCGAATGGCAGGAGAATGTAGATACCCGCTCAGGACAATGAGCCCTGCAACGGGAAGATGACAACCTACGTCTAGGGTCATGGCACCCCCTTGAGAAAATCCTGCCAAGAAGGTCTGTTGGAGGGAAACCTTGTTTGAATTAAAGGAGTGCAACCATTCTGTCAAGAGTTGGCGGCTTTGTTCTAGCCCTGCACGTTTGGATAGATCGGACAGGTCATACCACATGCGTCCATCAGGGACTTGGGGATGTGGTAAGGGCGCATCAGGGAAAAAATGCTGATACCCTTTGAGATCTAAATAGGGGGCAAGGGATGCGAGGTCTTGAGCGTTAGATCCCCATCCATGCAGGGCAATAAAGCGCCCTGAGGGGGATGGGAGTGGGGGTGAAGGATAGGCGATCGCAGAGAGAGACAAGCGGTTACTCCCAAGGGTTCAACCCATTTATTTTTACATGTTTAAGGCGAGTGTCTGGGTCTGTTCTGGGTGATATAAATGAATACATCGGGGCTTGACAACCGCCTTGTCTCGTCAATGGTCATTGATGGGAGCAACGTAGAGGGTCACGCGATCGCATTTTATTCATTCACTTTTTTATTGCCACAACCCATATGAAACGGTTAGAAAGACCGATCGCTTCGAGTCTAGTTTTGGCGGCGCTGTTGGTGTCTGCTGAAATGCATGTTTCTGCTGAAACGGCCAAGCCAAAAGCCACTTCTAAAACCCCTCCTAAAACAACCCCTAAAACCCCTCCAAAACCGCAGCCCAAACCAACCTCAAAGACACCCGCTAAAGTTCAGCCTCAGGTTGATGTTAAAACGGTTCCCAGCGATCGCTTTTTGTTTGCCTCTTGCACGGACCCCACCACTAAGAAACCAACCTTAAATATCGTCATTTCTAAGGAGAAATCAGAACGGCTAAGCACCACTGCGGGATTGCGCTTGGCCTTATTAGAGACAGGCGCTAAAACGTCTAACACCCTCAAATTTATTGCTGGAACTGCTTCCGAACAGTCTGGAGCGGGACATCGCTACCTTACTTTGCACGGAATTGGTCTGCTGACCAACAGCAATAATAAAGCTGCTATTGACAAAATTGTGGTGGATACGGCTAGTGACGGTCAGACATCATCCACCCGCATTACCGTGAATCCAGCCAATGCGCCAGCGACGGATACGGGCAATACCCTTGAAAACTGTAAGGTCAATAATGTTGGCTTGTTGATGAAGGTCATGGGCAGATAAAATCTGGTTCGGATTGTTGAAGTGGGGCGTCAGTCCCGTGGTGAAGAGAACCCTTCCGCATCTATGCTAGTAAAGGCATTGCAGTAAATGTAGGTTGGATTCACCCATGACCCGTCTGGCACTCCTGAGTACCTCCGATAAAACTGGGCTCGTCGATTTGGCCCGCAGACTTGTCAGCGAGTTTGATTTTGAAATTGTCAGTAGTGGTGGGACGGCAACGGCCTTGAAGGCGGCGGGGATTCCCGTCATGAAGGTGTCTGACTACACGGGAGCGCCTGAAATTTTGGGCGGGCGGGTCAAGACGCTGCACCCGCGCATTCACGGCGGCATTCTGGCGCGGCGGAATGTGGAGAGCGATCGCACGGATTTGACCGATCACAATATCCGGCCTATCGACCTGGTGGTGGTGAATCTTTACCCCTTTGAGCAAACCATTGCGGACCAACAGCAACGGGGCGTGACGGATCTGGCTGCTGCGATCGAACAAATTGATATTGGCGGTCCGGCGATGTTGCGAGCTTCCGCTAAAAACTTTGCCCATCTCACGGTCTTGTGTTCGCCGGACCAGTATGAGACGTATCTGGAAGAACTCCAACTACACGGGGAGCCGACCCTTGAATTTCGGCAAGCTTGCGCGCTGAAGGTATTTGCCCACACTGCTACCTACGATCGAGCGATTACTCACTATCTCAGCCAGGTTTCAACCCCGACTACACCCTCTGAAACCTTACCCAAAACTCTGGTCATCACGGGGCAAGAAAAACAATCTCTCCGCTACGGCGAAAACCCCCATCAGGCAGCAATTTGGTATCAGTCTGGTGCTGCTGGATGGGGAACTGCTACCCAATTGCAAGGAAAAGAACTGAGCTACAACAACTTGGTGGACTTGGAAGCTGCCCGTCAAATTATTGCTGAGTTCGCGAGTCTAACGGATGAGCCTGCTGCTGCAATTCTCAAGCACAACAATCCTTGTGGGGTTGCCCAGTCTGCGACGTTAGCGAGCGCCTATCAAAAAGCATTTGATGCTGATTCAACCTCTGCGTTTGGTGGGATTGTTGCGCTCAACCGTCCGATTGATGCAGCGACTGCCCAAGCCTTAACCCAAACCTTTTTAGAATGCGTGGTTGCCCCCGGTTGCGAAGCTGAGGCAGCAGCCATTCTACAAGCGAAAGGAAAAGTTCGGGTGATGATTTTGCCAGATTTGCAGAGCGGGCCATCGGTGACCATCAAAACTATTGCAGGCGGCTTTCTAGCCCAGGCTTCCGATGAGGTGTTAACGCCTCCTTCCGACTGGCAGTTGGTGACCAAGGCTCAGCCTACCCCAGACCAACTTGCAGAAATGTTTTTGCATGGAAAGTAGTGAAGCATGTGAAATCCAATGCCATTGTGGTGACTTGCGATCGCACCACGTTAGGTATCGGTGCGGGGCAAATGAATCGAGTGGGTTCTGCGAATATTGCTCTAGCGCAAGCAGGAGAAAAGGCAAAGGGTGCAATTTTAGCAAGCGATGGGTTCTTCCCTTTTGATGACTCGGTGCGAACGGCAGCAGCAGCGGGGATTTGTGCGATCGTGCAGCCGGGGGGAGTATGCGGGATGCGGAGTCTATTAAGGCGGCGGATGAGTTGGGGATTGTGATGGTGTTGACTCAGACACGCCATTTTTTACACTAGATCTTCGGCAAATACCTTAGCGATTAACCCTAAAGCAAAAGAGAACGAACGGCCAAGTCCTTTAGCGTAAGCGTGAAGCTACGTCGCTCGCCTGTCGCAACAAAAGAAACGATCGCTTCACACGCAACCGCAACCGTTAGCAACACCAAATTACGCGCGAGGGGATAATCGCAAATATCGTCATTGGCATCGGAAGGGACGCGATAAACTTCATTCCAGATAACTTCGGCAAAATCAGAGGACAATCCCGCATGGAGGCAAGCAATGCCAGATTGCGCGGCATAGGCCGTTACAACCTGACGCGATGTGCTGTTATCAAACAGATCTACGATCGCTTGGCTATCTTTGAGGAGTCGATCGGCATTGCTAGCCGTCAACTCCTTGGTTTCTGCTTCTACCTTTGTCCCGATCGCTCGATACAACTGATTGGCCAAAATCTTGGCTTTGAATGCGCCGATATCTGAGCGGTAGTAGGGCTGAGTTGAAAGATTGCGCTCCTCAATGCGATCGCAATCGATTACCTTGAGCCGACCAAACCCAGCCCGAGCCAAGTTCTCAGTTAGGTTGCCACCCAATGCCCCCGCACCGCAAATGGTGACGGGATAAGTTTTCAGCTTTGCCATCACAGCATCCGTGCGGTAGAGCTGTTCGCGAAAAAAGATACTCATGGTTGCTACCACTCGTGATGGTCTGATCACAACCCACTAAAGATTGCAAGTCAAAATCGCGATCGCGTCCGCTCAAACAAATTCCAGAACTCACGACCGTCAGGTCATCTTTGGCGATCGCGCTGGTATGGCGCGTCCCGTCTGCGGTCGTCCAATCAATCCGTCCAGTAATCGCCACGATCTTGGAATTGGCTGAGTTCGCCGCCGCCTAGTTTGAGCGCCTGCCGGAGCCGTTTTTCATCTTGATAGGGTTGGGCAAACCCTTCCGTCCGTTGGGCAATTAATGCGTAGAGAGATCGCAGTTCTGGGGTAACGCCCTTCATCTGCAAGTTCTCAACCGGAACGATCGCTTGGAGAGCCACTTGGAGATTTTCGGCAATCTCAGGATCGGCACGGCGATCGATGTCCTCAAACCAGCAGGAACTTCCATTCCATCGGGCCAAGATTTGCTCGAAGGAAACGCCTTCTGTAACTAGATGGACTAGCACAGGCCGAACGACTTTGAAACGCTGGCGCATATCCGCTTCGTTGACAGGGTAAGCCACCCAAGTCTGATGCTGCAAGCGATAAGCTAGCCGGAGCCGAATGGGTTGAAGCTGCTGCAAGTATGCGGTAATTTGCGGCAGGTCCGCGTCTTCCATGAGTGTCGCAATTTGCGAATCTATGGTTTGGAAGATCCCCCATCCTTCAAACGATTGGGGTTTGGGTGCAAAGGTGTAGACCATGCCTGCAACTCGCGTGCGAACGCGTCCACCCTTGACACAGGGGGCAAGGAATGGCGTAGATTGCAGTTGTGCTTCGGCACTGGCAATTCGATCGAGTAGGTTGCGGATGTCAGTCATTGGACGACCTCATAAGGTCATGCTTGTTCTTTCGCGATCGACGAGTAGTCGTGCCAGTCACAGACGGGACAATAGCCGATCGCATGATAAATCCGATTGGAGGTTGGATTTGCTAGGTCTGTGAACAGGAAACAGCGATCGCACCCTTGCTCCAGTAGCTTCTGGCTCACGGCTGCAACACAGGCCGTCGCATATCCTTTCTTCCGAGACTCGGGGGGTGTATAGACCGGGCCAATCCGAGCCGCTGTCTGCAAGAATGGTTTGGCAGTAGCCAAGGAAACTGGGATGCCATCTTCCCACAGATAAATAGCCTGTTGCTTCAGTCCGGTGTTCACAGCCTTTTCAGAGTCTGAACTAATC
Organism: Acaryochloridaceae cyanobacterium RU_4_10; assembly: GCA_012032135.1. Lineage (GTDB taxonomy): Bacteria > Cyanobacteriota > Cyanobacteriia > Thermosynechococcales > Thermosynechococcaceae > JAAURS01. The sequence goes on from JAAURS010000052.1 coordinate 14,691, forward strand.
AATTCGCCAATTTCAGTAGCAAATGCGGTATACCACTCCATTAAAAGAGGGCGATCGCTTTCCGTCGCAAGTCTGAGGGAACCGCTGGCGACTGCCACAGGTTTGACCTGGGTTAATAGGTGAGTTTTCATTTCCATCGCTAGCTGAAAAGACTGACCAGTGAGAGCTTGCCATGCCTGTGAAAATGCTTCCACTTCTGGAACAGGCCCACAGATACCAGGGAATTGTTCTGAATAGCCTTGCAAATCCTTTGCGATCGTGGTTAACGCATCAAAATCCCGTGCTTTGGATAACAACAATTTATAGGGAGGAGTCCGCATGGCGATGGCTTGAATTTTGCCATTGGCTTGGGTGATCGCCAGATAAGGCGGCTCGGGATAACGGTTGGGATAATGCAACAGGGTGTGAGAAATCCCAAGCAACAGATTATGCTCTGCTTCAGCATGAAGCAGGTAATCCTGAGCGTTATCCCAGAACTCTTGAATGTTGCTAAATCGACTTAATTCCATGACTTGTCACGAGCAGACAGCTAATGTACTACATTGTACTACAAAATCCTTTAAAGCCAACACAATGATTGACAAGTTAAATACTTCTAAAATTATCTAAATGTTGCCGTGCTAACAATGACATACCTTGTAAGATTGACTCTCCGATATCGGTAGGGAAGCTCACTGGTAGTCTTGCTCTAATCTGTTCGGCGATCTGACTTGCCTGCTCGAGCATTGCAAGCAAAATATGCTCAGCCTTCTTCTGGGAAAAATCAATTTCTTTGGCCGTCATCAAGAAATGTCTGGGCTGAAGCTTGGACCAAAGGTAGTGATTCTTCTTTGTCCCCCTCAATGCCATTGCCATCTTGACCTTTTGCTTGGAAAGAACCTTAGATTGTATTAGGGGATAGGCAGATATCACATCATACATAGGCGTTAAACAATAGCTGCCGCCCGGTTCAATATAAATGCTGAAGTTTTTTCCATGACCATCGATCGCCGCTAACAACCAGAATAAGACTTGCGTGCGGAAAAATGTTTCTCTGTCTGCTTCAGCGTTCCTTGCGCCCAGCAACAGTTGCATGATTTCAACCATACTCGGCCCGCCATCGGATTGATACTTCAAATTTGGAGACACTCCCAAAGCCTGACACATATCTTCCTGCGGCAGTCTCATCAGCCATTGCCCATCCTTGGCCCAACGGCGATCAAATCGTTCTACGACTAATACTTTACATCTTCAAACTGCTGAATTTGGGCATTAGCTGTCGTAAATCCAAACGCTTTTGCAATTTCCAGGCATAACCACTCATTCTCGCAGCTATTGCTTAGATCGATATTGCTATGGGCGATCGCTCCAATGGGTAGTTTAAAGATGTGGCTGGTGGGTGTTGCACCTGTTGGACGACACCATTGCTCTTGGTGCCAAAGCAAGGCTGTCTTTTCCTGTGCGCCTGCAATTGAGATTCTAAAATCGTCTGCTTCCTTTGTCATTCCCAGAGGAACTTCTCTATAGCTCTTCAAGAGTTGGGCGATCTCACTTCTCGATAGAGGTTGGGCTGTGGTGACATCTATTCGGTTCGGAAGGGTTTCTTCTCGACATAATTGAATTGCACCTACGCAGTCCGCACCAATAGTCGCGAGTAGATCGAAGGGTTGACTACTGGGGATCTGGAATCTAGCCTGAATTCTAGCTCGGATGCGATCGTTATCTGGAAGCAAGTTGTCGAAAAAATTATAGACCCGTTCGCCTTCATAAGCACTATATTTGAGGGGCAAGGAGAGTGAGACAGGACGCGCTCCAGGGGTTTTCAGCCAAGGTTCAGCATACTGGAAGCTCATTGCGCCGCTGGGTAATTTTTGCAGGGACCCAACCCATTCACCATTCATCAATACATTGAGTGTTGTAATACGTTTGGAACTTACCACTCTCGATTCCATCCTGTTGCAGATTGACTCGCTTCTCCCTTGGGAACAAGCTGTAGCTCTAAATCCAATGCAGAGAGCAGTTTGAAAAAAGTTTCTAGCTTGGCTCTTTCTGGTCCGTTCTCAAAGTCGGATATGGTTTTCTGCCTCAAACCCACCCGATCGCCAATTTCAACTTGACTCAGTTTCTTGCGCTTGCGGTAATCTTTGGCAAATTCAGCGAGTTCTCTTGTGGAGCGGATAATCATATCTTGCCTTAGGCGCTCTGGGGGATAAATTTAAGTTTAGGCGCTCTGGGGGATAAAATCAAGTTTAGGCGCTCTGGGGGATAAATCTAGAGAGAAATTGGGAGTGGGTGAATTCACTTCATTCCTTCACTGAGGATCGCGAATTAAATAAACCCAGCGATTAAAATCGCGGCTACAAGAACAAAACCTGCCTGCGCAGGTTAAAGTCCACTCTTAGTCCGCATCGGCGGACATCGTTCTTGTAGGCGCGGTTTCAACCGCTAGCTTTCGGGAATTTGGGTTAAGTACTGGATTGGAACCTCATCAACTAGCCAAACACCATTGTCTGAGCAGTAGAATGGGATTTCTGCTTGGTTCATCGCTGCTGCATTGACGGTAAAGAGAACAAGTCGGCCATGTCGCATTCCGACTTTTTGGGCAGTTTCAATATCAGCGGACAAATGTACGTGGTGTCGCGACATTTTGAGCAATCCAGATTGCAAAATAGCAGGCACTGATTTTTCGCCCGTTCCGTGATAGAGAATATCGGGCGGTACTTGTGGTTCTAGTTGCAGATCGACTTCTGTACTGTGTCCCTGATTGGCGCGAATGAGCGTTTTTGTTTCATCAAATGAGAAGCGTTGTTTGTCACTGGCCGCAACTACTTCCTCTAGTTCTTCACGGGCGATCGCAAATTGATGGGTCGCGCAAGCTAACAGCAACTCATCAACACCCACCCACCCCCCTGGCGCTAGCGTAAGTCCGAGTCTTTCTGGGGTATGCCGGAGGTGTTTGCTAAGGAATTTGCTAATTTTGACCTGATGTGTTTGATTCATTGAGATCGTCTTTGGAATGCGTTATTGGCCCCGTCCTGGTTTGCAGTCTGCAAAACCTAACGCTTCTGTATCTAAAAAACTTGCGATCGCATCTCAACAACTGCTTCAATTGGGTATTCAATGTCAGCAGCACGAGCAACGAGGGCAGAACGAATCCGTTCGGGCAAGTGTCTTAAAATAACTTCAGCATCAGCGGGTGAAAGTTGCTCTTGAAGTTTGGCTTGCATAATGTTACATCTCCGCTGGGATTTGAGCGTTGTAAGGTGGCTCCGTGGTTCTTAGAATAATGGCTTCATTTCTCCCAGAAATCAGCAAATTTTTCATATATAAAATGACATTTACATTCATATTGGTCTAACGGCATCTGCATCAGCGGACGGCGATGCCTTATGAGCATGAAGATCGAAAACCGAAGCGATGGATTGCACGATGACCAATCCGAACGCCAAAAATTTGCGCGTCAGGATAACGCTTCAGCAGTTTATGGGGAGACGAGCGCTAGAAATGTAGAGGAGACGACCATGCAAGCGACGACAGAATTCATGTCTACTAACATATCGTTCGCTCCCCTCCAATCCTTCTAGGTCGATTCAAGAAAAGCTTAAAG
>JAAURS010000381.1 GCA_012032135.1 Acaryochloridaceae cyanobacterium RU_4_10
CGCAACTTAGAAGACAGTCGGGTTCATTCTTAGCCAGCCGAAAACCTTCTCGCAGGTCAGCTCTAGCGCAATGGGGGTAAGAATAGGTAGGCGATCGCCCCCTTCACAAAAATAGGGAGCTGATTTGGCGCAAAGACCACAATCGAGCGATCGGATGGGTCTAACATCCATCCCAGTTGTGTTCCGTGCTGGAGGCTATACAGGATTTTTTGTGTCACTCGATTAGGACTTTGATCGGGAGAAAGAATTTCAATCATCCAATCGGGCGCAACTTTAACATCGTCGATTGGTTCGCCTGTTTCATCCCACTGAATATTCTCCCAAAGTAGAATGGCAATATCTGGGACGATAGACCGATTGCCAAACGTACACCTAAGTTCTGGAAAGGCATAGGCAATCAAGACCGATTCAGCCGCATCGTTAATCGCATTGCAAAGTTTTAGCTGCAATCGGCTATGCTTCGTCTTTGGCATGGTTTTTTGCAGGATCTCTCCTTCGATATATTCGCTAGCGGGTTCGGTTTCGGGGAGATCCAGAAATTCCGCGAGAGTTAAGGGGGTTTTAGCGAGAATCATTGGGCTATTCCGCAACGCTAATTTTAGTGTATCAAAGGCGCTGAAGGCAGGGTTAGGGGCTGAGTTAGATGTCGCAGGCGATCGCACTCCATTGCCAACACTCTACGGGCAAAGTCACGATCGCGCTCCAATAAATCATCAAAGGTATCCACAGGAATTGCCAGAATGCGGGTGGGCTGAGCCTTAGCCACAATGGTGCTGGCTTGCTGGGTGTGAGACAGCACTTCTAACTCATCCAAGACTTGTCCTGGCTGCAAATCCTGGGTGGAGACCGCAGACGCATCCCCTTCTTGGGGCGACTGAACTTGAGCAATCCCCTCTATCAGCAGCAGTAGCTCTCGGCAGGTATCGCCTTCTTCAGTGATCGATTCTTCAGGTTGATACACTTTTATGACCGCGCGGTTTGCCAACTCAATCAGGGTTTCACTTCCAATCCCGCCAAAGAAATCGCTGTCGGACAGATATACTAACTTTTCGAGCGTTTTAAAGGAAGTCAAGGGTGTCCCTGGGGGGGTGGTCGAATCGAGGAGAGTAGCTGCAACTTCCCGCACCAGTGGGCTGGGTTGGGGTTTAGTGCCGAATAGTTGGGTTGCACGTTCTTGACCGCGTTGGGCATCTAGGTTAAACAACATAAAGAGGCTTACAGCCTGAATCAATGGATTAGATTCAAAGACGAGGGCATCTAAGTGAGAGGCGATCGCCCCTTGGGTTAGCGTCAAAGGACAGGCTGCGGGCATTTCCGCAGGCTGCGTCAGCAGTGTGAGAATTTGAGAACTCAGACGACGCTGCCAACTCGATGGATTCTTTGGATGCTGTGCGCTTTCAGCCAGCAGATCTTGTAGTACCCCTGGCGAGAGTTGTTGAAGGGCAAGGGCTAAATCTAACGCTTCGGTTGCCTCGGTTGATGGGGCGCTTTGGTGCAGGTGCTCCATTATTTCGAGCAGTCCTGTGACCAGAAGACGCTTTTTCTGAAGGACGGTGGTGCGCAAAAGCCCCAAGGCCATCTTTTGGCCTTTGAGAGAGGGTTGGTTGAGGGCGTGATAGCGCTCCATGAGGTTTTGGAGCTGCTGGAGCAGCAGTTCGCCACGATGGACTAAGGCAGCAGTGGGCTCGAGATCCTCCAAAATGACCTGTTCTTCGCGTTGGGTCATGGCGTATTCTCTCCGCAGACGCTGAAACGCTTCGGATTCACCGACTAGGGCTTGGGCTGAGTTAGCCTGAAAAGTAGCCTGACGCTGCTGAAGGGAAAGCATTCGTTCTAGGGCTTTGCGATAACCCGTCAGACGTACGAGGTTTTCTCGCGATCGCTGTTGAGCCGGATCCAATAGCGCTGGATCTTCAACGCCCAATTCTGCCAAAACGACACGGTGTTCGTCTTCGCTGATGTCGAGTTCCGCGCGCATTTGCTGAAGCACTTCCAGGCTACTGGCGCTATTGACATAACCTTCTTCGAGCGCTTCTCTCAAAACGCCTTTGTAGGCTTCGTGGCGTTTTTCTTTGCTAAAGCCAGGGAGGACTTTTGCCAATACGTAGACTTCATCCGTGCTGAGAGCTTCGAGCGATCGCCCTTCTAAGAATTGCTCCACGTTGAGCTTGAGTTTGCCGAGCTGCCGCCGCAGGCGGCTGGCAAGCCCTTCACGAGCGTAGCGATCGGGATTGCGCTGCCAGGTGCGGTAAAGCCACAGTGTACTCAAACCCACCACAATTCCCTCGTAGAAAAATTGCAGGAACAATGGCAGCAGCAAAATCAGGGGGCGTCCCCCAAACACAAAGAAAAAATTGAACGCAAAAAAAGTACAGATCGTAAAAATGCGATGTTGTAACAGCTCTGGACGAATGGGCTGCTTTTTCCGTTGGAAGCTAGCCTGACAGTACCGCTCGACGGACACGCCTAGGAGATAGCCTCCAATGCTAAACAACCCTAAGGTTAAGGGTACTGCCACGAGTTTGGGAAGCGGAAGAGGCATTCCAAATAGGTACAGCCCCGGCTTCAATAACGTCTCTCGCAAATTTTCTTGGTGCGCCCAAGCCCCAGAAAAGTAATAGTCCCAGTTTCCTGCATAGAGGTAGTAGTAGCAAAAGTAGCCCACCACTAACCCCACGTAGCCGTAGTAAATCACCTTTTGCTCGGGTTGGACAACCCCATCCCAATAAGCACGCTCGGCATCGATGTCAATGCATGGGTTCTGGCAGGCCACGCAGGCACTTTGCTCTTTGCCGTCCTCGCCAGTCGTACGGCACATGGATTGCGTAATTTGCCGATCGCCAATATGGGCCTTGCTGGCTAATAAGCTGCTGGGTTCGGCGTAGATGCTCTGGACTGGGGCCATCGGACAAAAGTATTGGCACCAAGACTTGCCGCCGTAGAGATAGCCTACGGCGATCGCCGCCACAATGGTCACGCCAAACCAACCCGCCAGCGCTAGGCGGTCGGAATTAATAAATAAAATCCGGGCACACAACCCCAGGTACAAAAGGCCAAACTGAAGGTAGCGGTAGTTTCGCCCCAGCCAAGAACCGGGCTTGACCTTAACCAGTTCGTAGCGAGCCTTACCCGTTTTAGAATTCTCACGTTTAATCTGTCGCTGCCACCCCAGAGCGCGGGGAATTTGCGATAGAAACGAGAGCGGACAAATGCGCCGCCATAATTCATGCCCAAAAATCAGCAGGATGAAGATAGAACTGGGCACCACTATCCCCCAAAAAATGGTGGTGCCGAGGGCGTATGGCTGCTCCTGCAAGCAAACACCCTGCACTTTCACACAGCGCGTCGGATCGATCCGCAGCGGACTCCAGTCCCGATCTGGATAAGTGAGCCAAGGTGAAAGGGGGTCGTAAAGGAGCGACGCAATCAGCAACAACCACCCACTGGTCAAAACCCACCGGACACCATGCATCTGCCGTTCGGCAACTCGACCAAACATATACCCCTCCATCCAGTAATGAACGAAACGGACATTTTAAGGCAACCACAACGCTAATCGTCTTTTTTCTTTTTCCGATGGTATAGAGCACGGAACGCTAAGCCACATCATCGTGGGCAAAGCGGTTGTAGAGGAAATCCAGCGCCTGATTGCGCAGATCGTAGTAGAGCGGATCTTCCATGATCTGAGCGCGATCGCGCGGTCTGGGGAACGGAATTTCTAAAATCTCACCAATTCCAGCGGCAGGCCCATTGGTCATCATCACGAGGCGATCGGCGAGGAAGATGCACTCGTCTACATCGTGGGTCACCATCAAGACCGTACAGCGATGGTCCATCACGATGTTGGATAGTTCTTCCTGCATTTCTTCCTTGGTGATCGCATCCAACGCGCCAAAGGGTTCGTCGAGCACCAACACTTGGGGGCGGAGGCAGAAGGCACGGGCGATCGCGACCCGTTGTTTCATCCCGCCGGACAGTTGGGGCGGCTTTTTCTCC
>JAAURS010000382.1 GCA_012032135.1 Acaryochloridaceae cyanobacterium RU_4_10
AATTCCTCACTTAGAGACTGTTTTTTCTTAAACTAATTTCTCTGATGAATCTGGTTGCAACCGTATTGTACCTTCCTGTTCTATGCCAGAGTTATTATTTTCCTCTGGCCAGAGTGATTAAAGAGGGATAATCCCGTTGCACACCGACCGTATCGAGTTTCTTCTTCGAGTCCGAAAGGGTGCTAGCGGCAGGTGAACGGGGTTGTTAGGCATACCTTTCTTCCTAAATCAAGAGAATAAATAACTTGCATATGTAGGCTGGCTGAGAAGCTGAGAGGCTGAGAATAACTGATTACGGCTATATTGGGTTGTCAACTATCAAGCCCAATTTACCCGATCTCCTAGGGCCGACAATGAGACTCAAGCTCTTGTGGCGCAACATGCCCCATCTATAGATTTATCTGCTTCAGCAACACCTTCCCCAACCGCGTTTCTGATGCCGTCCTCGGCTTACTGCGAACCGCGAACTCGAAATCACCACTCCAATTCACCAGGAGACAGCTTCTGCGCGTTGCATTCCACCCGAACAATTTCGCCACTCCGCATCGTCACTACCCGATCTGCAATTCTCGCAATTCCCGCATTGTGGGTAATCACCGCAGTGGTAGTACCCAATTCCCGATTCACCTGTTCCAAAGCTTCCAGCACCAGCTTCCCCGTCTGGAAATCCAGCGCTCCCGTCGGTTCATCGCATAGCAACACTTCGGGACGCTTGGCAATGGCACGGGCGATCGCCACCCGCTGCTGTTCGCCCCCAGACAGTTGGGCTGGGAAATGGTCGAGGCGATCGCCCAGCCCAACCAACTCCAACGCCTGTTCGGGCCGCATCGGATGGCGGACAATCTCCGTCACCAACGCTACATTCTCCCGTGCCGTGAGGCTAGGAATCAGGTTGTAGAACTGGAAGATGAAGCCGACACAATCTCGTCGGAAACGGGTGAGTTCGGTATCGCTGGCGCGGACGAGGTTGCGATTGTGGAAGAAGAATGACCCGCTGGAGGGTGTATCTAAACCGCCCAGAATGTTGAGAAGAGTTGACTTGCCGCTGCCTGAAGGCCCCAGCAACACGACAAACTCTCCTTCATAGAGATCGAGATCGATGGGTTTCAGAGCCTGCACTTCAACCTCGCCCATCCGATAAACCTTAGTAATGTTGCGGACGTGAAAGACGACACCCGTTGGTGGGACGTTACCGAGGTCATGTTTTGTAATGGGAGGCGTGTTCCAGATTGTCATGGGTCGCCTTTGGCCGTGGGACGTTCAGCTTCGCAATGAATGCTCTCATTCTGACCGACAAAGTTGAGAAACCTATGAGGAGGTTGATTGAAAGCGTCAACTTGAGGGTGCAGAAAGCTGCCTTTACGGGAGAGTCGGAATCCGTCGAAAAGCAAACTGATGCGATCTCCACCTTAGAGTTGCATGACCGCTGCAATATAGTTTATAAGCTGTACAGACTCTTTTGAGACTATATTCTCATGCTGGTTAATCATCCTCACCTAAACAGAGCGCTCTTAACACTCCTGACCATTACAGGCATAAGCCTTACAGGAGCTTTCAGGGCTCATCCAGCGATCGCTCAGCCCGGACCAACAGAGCCATCCACAGTCCAGAAAACTGTGACACCTGCTCTGAAACCTGCTGAGTTAATCGTCAAAGAAGAAACTGGATGGACGAAAGATTATGAAAAATACTTTGAGAGACACTTTGAAACGCCCTTAAGGAACGCTCCAACCATTCGTGCGTTTTTAGGAAATATTGCACGGCAAACGGGTAAAAAGTCTGCCGTCATCTATCTTGTGCCAACACCCCAACAGCTAGAAGTATTGTTGGTAACTTCCGATGCCGATCCCATTCACCTGAGCTTTGCGAATGCAAAAGGGGAAGACGTAAAGGCGATCGCCAAAGCCTTCCGTCAAGAAGTCAGTAACCCCAATTCGGCAGATTCCATTCCTGACTTAGCGTCAGCCCAGCGGCTGTATGCGTTGTTTATCGCCCCAATCGCTGAAGAATTAAAACGTCAAAAGATTGACACCCTTATGTTTTGTGTGGGTGCGGGCTTGCGCTCCGTTCCTTTTGCAGCGCTCCATGATGGGAAACAGTTTTTAATAGAACAGTATAGTATTGGCTTAATTCCAGCCTTTAGCTTGATCGATCTGAATTATGAGAGCATTAAGCGGGCAAAGGTTTTGGCAATGGGTGCATCAGAATTTAAGGATTTAAACCCTTTGCCATCGGTTCCTCAGGAATTATGGGCGATCGTTAAAGGTCGAGGGGGTAATTCATTTCTCAACACTCAATTTACCGTTGAGAATCTCCAAGCTCAGCGCCAGAAGCAACTTTATCCTATTATCCATCTGGCAACTCATGCAAGATTTCAACCCGGAAACGTTGAAAACTCTTATCTTCAGTTTTGGGAGCAGAAGGTATCCTTAAACCAACTCCCCAAACTGCAATTCAAACTTCCAGTGGTAGATCTGCTCGTCTTGAGTGCTTGTCAAACCGCCTTAGGAAATCCACAAGCAGAGTTAGGATTTGCCGGATTAGCCATCCAATCTGGAGTTAAATCCGTATTGGGGAGCCTCTGGAATGTCAGCGATAATGGGACATTTCAACTAATGGCCCAGTTTTACAAGCAACTTAAAACATCGCCCACAAAGGCTGAAGCGCTCAGAAAAGCACAAGTTGAGATTTTGAAGCAAAAAGATTTATCCCATCCCTATAATTGGTCTGCTTTCACAATGATTGGCAGTCCTTGGTAGTTTATTGAACGGGCTTGCTGGCTTAGGATCAATAGCCAAGCCAGCAACAATACAGAAACCTCCTAGAACGAGAACGTCGTCCTGACTAAGCCCTGAATAATCGTATTTTGATTGGTATTTCCTGGATCTGTAATCACTGTAATAGTAGGAGTAATAGTGATATTGTATTGATTGGGAAACGGTATAAGGCTTCAAAGTTAGTTTGTTCTGGACCTTGTTCGCCTTGGACAATCAAGGGTTGACTTGCCGCAACCGCCAACATAGAGCCAGGAACCAGTAAATCTCTGACACCTGCACCTGCCATCCAGGTCAGAAAGTAGTCTGCCTGTTTGGTGTCAACCAAGGTAGGATCGATGGAGTAACCCACCCGACCAAAAATACCGAAGCGTCCAAACGTAGCTTCGGTATTTAACCCCACAACATTTTGATGTAGGTCTAAAACTGAGGAGTGAGTGTACTGGAGTCGCACGGCAAAATTATTTTTACCTGTCTTTGCCAAATTTCTTAGCATATTCCAATTCAGCCGAAGCTTGATACGGGTCGCCGAATAAACCGCCCCCAGTCGCATTGGCAACGGAGTTCGTGGCACTCTCTGCGACAAAAGCACCCCGCACGCTGAAGGGACCACCGCCTACATTCCAGTCAAACCCCGCACCTGCACCCGTGCCAAGCGGAACAATTAAAGGGTTGTTAATGAAGGCCGTAGAACTAAAGTCTGAGGCTTCATCATTGGCATAGCTATTGGTATCAATAAAATCAGCAGCTTCTAATAGGGGACCAACGGTAAGAGTTAAGTTTTTCGTTGGCTTAAAGCTATAGGCCAATCGTTGAAGGATGACATTGGATCCTGCACCTGCATAGTCTGCACCGCTGCCAGCGAGGGCCGTAGATCCAGGACCCCCAATAAAGTCTTCTCCCCCATTACCTGTCTCTAAGGTGGTTTGGAGTAAGTCAGTCCCAGTGAAACTGGTGTTAAAGGAAAGTCGAACCCGTGCGATCGCAGTAGCTCGACTATTCACACCTCCAGTATTGAGCCGATCGCCATACTGAACTGCAAAAATTGCTTGGCCTTCTAGCTTGGTGGTGGTTGAAAACTGCTGTGCTTCTAATGTTGCAGTACGAGCCTCAAGTCCATCCACTCGGCCTTTAAGGGTTGCAAGTTCCGCCTTAAATTCTTCCTGGAGAGCCTTAACAGTGGCAAGGTCTTCTTTGGTTGCAAACTTATCACTGATTT
>JAAURS010000053.1 GCA_012032135.1 Acaryochloridaceae cyanobacterium RU_4_10
GACCACTCACCGTACTAGGTGCTTCAACAACAGCAGATTGACTCATAGGGTTCATTCTCAATGCTTGGTTAGTTATTTATACTCATGCACGTTACCGAGCAAAGCTATTGTAGCCCTAAGTGGGGGATGAAATTGATAAAAATATGACAAATCAATAAGACATTGTTGCGCTCAATCCCCTTTTACCCAGTATCCCGTTTCGCCCACAAACCCTCTATGCCTTACAGGATTGTCGTTTGGGTAGCCGCCTGCCCAATTTCACCAAGACATCCCTGCGACCGTAGAAGATGTTGTAGACGGAATGGGATTCCAACCCTAAGTCCCTATTTTTCATCCCACCAACAAAAAAATTGACGAGGTTGACATTTTTCCATTTTTTTCGGTTTATATTGATTATAGAAGGGCTATCGATCCCCCCGTATAGCTCGGTTGAGTCCTCGAAACGGCAACTTGTCTCGAAAGAGCAGGACGCAAATTGGTAGACCTATAGCTTTTATCTTTGATGGTATGAGTATGGATGCTGCCAATACCGAAAGGACTTTCTTTAAGTTTCGAGGCATAACTGAATAGTCAACGCACTAAACCCTCTACAAACATTGGTGCCGATCTTCAGGTTTAAAAGTGCAATTTCTAGTTGGCTGAGCGAAGCCGAAGCCAACTAGAAATTGCACAGGTCGGGTTTGAGTTCTACAGCAATGCGGTTTCTGCCAAAACCCGTTTGCCATCGGTTTGCAAATAATCAAAAAATGTACGCGCAACAACAGAGAGTTGCTTGCCTTTGGGGTAGACGATGTGCCAATGTCTTTCAATGGGAAAACCTTCCACATTGAGGATGACCAGTTGTCCTGTTTCGCCTTCTAATGCCAAGCAGTGACGGGATAAAACGGATATGCCAAGCCCCCCTGCTACTGCTTGTTTGATAGCTTCATTGCTGCCTAGTTCAAGTCTGACCCTAATGGCAATGTCGCGATCGTGTAGGAGTTTTTCTACAGCTTGACGGGTACCAGACCCCGGCTCTCGCATGATAAATGCCTGTCCGTTCAGCCGTTCAATGGGAATGAATTTCTCCCGTGCTAGGGGGTGATTCCGCGAAGCTAGAACGACTAAGGGATTATCGAGAAACGAATGGCAGTGAACGTCGATATTGTCGGGGGATTGACTGGGAATATACAGATCGTCAAGGTTATCCCTCAGTCGCTCTAAAATGCTTTCGTGGTTGGTGACAATGAGGGAAACGTCAATACCGGGGTATTGCTCGCAAAAAGGGCCTAGCAGTCTCGGAATGACATACTTAGCAGTGGTAATGACGGAGAGTTTCAGTTGCCCCCTTTTCAGTCCTTGTAAATCAGAGATGGTCATCTCAAACTGAGATAACCGCTCAAAAATATCTTGACAAGTATTGAGCAGTTCTTGTCCGGCTTGGGTCAAGAACAGACGTTTGCCGACTTGTTCGAATAAGGGAAGACCTACAGCCTTCGTCAACTGTTTCATTTGAATTGAAACCGTTGGCTGGGTCAAAAACAGTTCTTCTGCAGCTCTGGTAAAGCTGCCTCGGCGAGCGGTAACCTCAAACACCTTCAACTGGTGAAAGGTAACTTGCTTCACGGTTTACCTGCTCCTAAATCCGACTAATATCATTGATAAAACTCTACCATGAGGTCAATGACAATAATCTTTTTTATGGGGATCTATTAGCACGTAGGTGTGATAGACGGTCCGACATGCAGTGTTTTGATCCAGTTCAATCGTTTGGCCCGCAAAGCCATCCGAGCTGTAACGCTGGAGACAACCACAAACCAATGGAACATATAAAGCGTCCCCAAGATGGACTGAAGGGTCGTGGGAACCAGTTGGAAGGGTAAGTTTTGGCTGCGCCGAATGCGATTGAGTCCTGCAAACATCCCCACAAAGGACAGTGCCATTGTCAGGCTTGAAAGCGGGAGCAAAACAGGCAGTTGACCGCGCCAAAGAGATAGTGCGGTATCGGGAATGGTGGCAGTGGGTAAGAGGTACTGCAAGGTCAAAAAAACGATGAGGTCTATGCTTTTGCGATAGCCTAGTCGATTCTTTAAAAGGAGGGGCCAATAATCGAGGTAACGTTGATACCCGCCTTCTGCCCAACGGTTTCGCTGATGCCATAGCCCAATCGTTCGGGTAACCCCTTCTTCGTTAACGGCGGGAGAGAGCATTAACCCAATATCCCAGCGATCGAGGTGGAGTCTGAGGGTGAGGTCCAGATCGTCGGTAATGGTATCTTCATTCCAGCCGCCGCAGCGCTCTAAAGCAGTACGTCGGACAAACTGTCCGTTGCCTCGTAGTTCGCCAATACCGCCTATCACACTTCGACGCTCTTGTAAAAAAGCGTCGAAGATCATTTCTATGCTTTGGCCGCGGGTCCAGAAGTTGGTATTGGCGTTGGCGATCGCTTTTCTCACCTGAACGGCACCCATCGTAGGGCCATCAAAGTAAGGTAAAACATGGCACAGTAAATCTTTGGGGACATGGGCGTCTGCATCAAATACCCCAATAATGTCTCCCTTGGTCAAAGGCAAGACTTGATTGAGAGCGCCGGACTTGCCCCACTTGCCCCTGAAGGGCGACGGAGCCAATGGAAATGAGGGTAACGCAGGGCCAACTCTGCAAGCAATTTGGGGGTGCGATCGCTGCTGTTATCATCTACAACCCAAAGCTCGTAGCGACTGGATGGATAATCCAAGGTACAAAGCGTTTCGACGAGGGATTGAATTACGGCCTCCTCATCCTTCGCCGCAACCAACAGTGACACAAAGGGATAGGCTTCTGGGGGAAGGTCGGGGGCTAGGGGGTTAGAAACAGAGGTAGGGTTAGTCCCCAATAATTTAAACAGGTGGGCTCCCATTAAGGTGGCAATCCCTGCCACAACCCATATCCCAATAGAGCTGAGGTGCAAGACGATAACACAGCTCCATACCCCAGCAATCAGCAACGCAGCTTTGAGACGACGACCTTGACCTTTGGGATACCCATGAAGTGTCTCGGAGAGGTATTCGTAGATGTCTCGATCTAACAGTTGAAGAGTTGGAAGGATTTCAGATCCGTCACAGGAATTGTCTTCTGGCAAGAAACTCGCCGGCATAGCTTACAAACTCTAAAGCAGCCTTTATTGTAACGAAAATTGTCATCTCCTTAGAGGCTGATCCCAAATCCTTCTTATATCGATGGTGAATGTAAGCATTGGTAAGAATATGGGGAAAAATTTAGAAAGCTGATGGTTTTAGATAAACCTGTTACAGCCTTTTCTGGCCGTATCATAGACTTTGGAGCAATGGCAGGCAATGTTCAGTCTTGAATGTCTTGTCGCCTTGCTCGTGCTAGACCGTTAATTAATCGTTGTTTTGTAGGCATTTGGCATGGGTCAACAATTAAGCAGTCTTCAACCCGCTCCCAATCGTGATGTGACGATGTATCTTCCCTATTACCAAGGGACGAAGCGAGATATGCTGCCCTTGGCCATGTCCCTCTATCAATTGGGCAATTTTGAGGGGGAACGCGGCATTGAAGGGGGAGCAAATATCCCGTTTGTGACAACTTGGAGTGTGTCAGCGCTACCGGCTGACTTAACCCGCTGTCGAATTCAGTTCAATTCGGATGCAGATTTGACCTATGAGGTCACGTTGACGAATTTTGAGTACATTGGTTTTCTGATTGATGTTTTAACCAATTACAAGCGATCGTCCACGGCAGATTTTCCCAAACCGTTTTACCGTAAATTGCTGAAGCTGGATGATTGATCTTTGATGTCTTGGCACGCTGACCGATATGCGAGAATCAGGCTACTGAGCTAAAGCTGAATAATAGTTTGTTCCTTTTACGGAACCTTTGAGCTAAACCTGTTAAACTGCGTCGTTGAGCGCTTGCAAAGACATAGAAGGAGTGAGGGTGTGCCCTATTCAGCAAAACGATTGCTAATTGGTTCTCCAACGGCCTACAGCGGGAAGTCCGCTGCTATTTTGGGACTAGTACCTCAGGTTTTAAGCAGAGGACTTCGCTTTGCCTATGGCAAGCCCTTGAGTATTAATCTAGACTCTTCCCCAACTTTGGGGGTGGACCTGGATGTTCAGTTCATTGTGTCGGCGCTCGAGCTAGCAGAACGGCAGGTTATCCCTTCGGCACTGATGTTAAGCAGTGCCGATATTGAAGCGCAGTTGCGTCTGACCTCTGTTACTCCCCACCTGCTCCCATCACCCACAACGCTAACTGAGGATGTGGATTTGGTGTTATTAGAGGGGCCAGGAACGTTGGCCGAAGGCCGACTATTTGGGTTTTCTCTATTACAGCAAGCTGAATGGATGGATGCCTCCGTTTTGTTGGTGGTGCGCTGTCAGTCTTTAACGGTGGTGGACGAGCTCCTCTCGGCACAAGACCATTTGGAGATCGCCTTTGTGGGGTGCTCCTCAATGATGTGCCACAGAAGTTCTCTGAGACGGTAAAAGAGTTTGTGATTCCATTTCTGGAGTCCCATCATATTCCGGTATTTGGTCAAATTCCCAGTCATTCTCTTTTGCGGAGCATTAGCGTGCGAGAGGTGGTAAATCAGTTGAATGCTGAGGTTTTATGCTGTGGCGATCGCCTCAATTTGATGGTGGAACAGCTCAGTATTGGAGCCATGAATGTGAATTCAGCCCTGCGCTACTTTAACCGGGCGAGTAATATGGCAGTTGTGACGGGGGGCGATCGCACAGATATACAGTTGGCGGCCTTGGAATCGTCCACCAATTGCTTGATTTTGACGGGACACTTTTTACCCAACTCCATTGTGATTAGCCGAGCGGAAGATTTAGAGGTTCCGGTTTTATCTGTAGACTTGGACACGTTGACCACAGTTGAGTTAGTGGATAAAGCATTCGATCGAGCCCGATTTAGCGAAACTATTAAGGTGGAGTGTATCCAGCAGTTGTTCAAACAACATGTTGATGTGGATCGGTTGCTCGATCGGTTGGAAATTAAACCACCTGTAGCGCTGTGAAGAAGCAGAAATATCCGCATTTAATCGGCTCTAAGTGGACGGCTCAGGAGCAGACGTTTGGCTGGCGACATTTTCAAGTGGTCGGTCGCAAAATGAGAGGGCGTGGGTGTTTGCGGAGATGGTGGCAGCCTGCGACCCAACGGTTCGCTTTTGGCTCAATGCCAAGGTACTGAGAGACAAACAACTCTGGCATCCTGGATGGAAATCTTTAGTGGAGCAAGGACGTTCCACGCGCGACCTAAAAATGTGAATTTATGTAAAGATAATTAGAGATGCAATCCACTTAGAGACATTATGGCCTTCGTTCAGCGTACCCTTTGCCAAATTTCGATCCTCGTTGTTTTGTGCGTGATGCTCTGGCAACCTAGTGCGCCAGCTTGGGCTATGGGCGGACAAATGCCCCCTTTGAATGAATTGGCTCCAGAGTTTACTTTGCCGACGAACGATGGACGCGGGCAGCTTTCGCTTTCTAGTTTTAAAGGGAAATGGGTTGTGCTGTATTTTTATCCTAAGGACTTTACGCCGGGTTGTACGTTGGAGGCGCGGCGGTTTCAACGAGACCTATCAAAGTATCAGGCGAAGAATACCCAAGTGGTTGGAGTGAGTGCGGATTCTGTAAATTCCCATGCAGAGTTTTGCAGTTCTGAGGGATTGAAGTTTCCGCTGCTGGCGGATGAAGAGGGTTTGGTAAGCAAGGCTTACGGTTCTTGGATGGGATTTTTGTCTATGCGCCATACGTTTATTATCGACCCAGATGGGGTTCTGCGGGAACGCATGGTGAAGGTTGCCCCAGCGGTGCATAGTACGGAGGTTTTGGAGCGTCTAAATGAGCTTCAACAGTCTCGAGTTTAGCTGTGAACGATCTAGCCTCAGTCCTCAGCGCGTTACAATGCGGCGATTTCCAGATTCGTTGGGAGATGGTGCAAGAGGTCTTGGCCTTTGGTGAGGATGCACTGCCACCCTTGATAGATTTATTAGAGCGATCCCATGAAGATGTCGAACTGCAATGGTTTCTCGCTAAGATTTTGGGTTCGTTCCATTGTTCGGAGGCAGTTTTAGCCCTCGTACAACTTTTAGAGACGGCTGAAGATGATGACTTGAGCGATCGAGCAGCTCAATCCTTGGCTGAAATGGGCACGGATGCGGTTACAACGCTTGCTCGGTGCCTAGAAGATCCAAGTCGTCGATGGGTTGCCATCAAAGCACTCGCTCAGATGGAGCAGCCTGAGGTAGTACCGTTTTTGCTCGATGCATTTCCAACGGTGCCCTCTGACCTCCAGGTTCTCATCTTAGATGCATTGGATCGGTTTCAAGCCCCAGTTATAACGGAAGTCTTTCAGCAAGGGTTACAGAACTCAGATCCCAATGTGCGTAAAGTAGCGATCGCAGGGTTTGCATCCCACAGCGAGTCCTATTCAAATGAGGAGCGAGTCCAAGTTATTGCGCCATTCCTGGATGACTCTGCTCCAGACGTGGCCGAGCGCGCAGCTCGGGCTTTAGGACGATTGGGAACAGAAGGGGCTGCGATCGCCCTCGCCCAAAAGTGTTGCGACCCTCATAGCCCCCCAGATCTCCAACAAACTCTGATTCAATCTTTAGGGTGGATCGGATCTAAGTCCGCTCTAGATGGGTTAATCCAAATTTGGGAAATGCTCGGCCAAACAAAACCCCATGTTCGACCCCTTGCTTCAAGAGGTATTGGCAAGCCTCTCTCGTATCGTCGATCCTGAGGTGCAGCTTGAAGCGGCAGAGCGGGTACTGGAATTTTTGCGATCGCCTCTCCTGCAAGGTTCTGTGAATCTCCAAGCCAATGCGGTGTCTTGTTTGGGAAGATTGGCGAAACCATCCATGATTCCAGAAATCGTCGATCTGCTAGCAAATCCTAACTATAGGGTCCGACTTCATGCGATCGCCGCGCTCAAACAAATTTCGACAGAAGAAGCTGATCGGGAGATTCAGCGTCGATATCAAGAACAACATATCCCTCCTGAATTGGCGGAGGGATTGGCGATCGCATTAAGGGAATGGTAGCAATACTGTTCGGATAAGAAGCAAAGACCTTGCACTTGGCCCCCCAGCCCCCCCAAATGGGGGGTTCTGATCTCAAAGTCCCCCAATTTTGGGGGATTTAGGCGTGGCTGTGAGCGTAGCCGAACGGGGGCGAATGCAGGGTTCTTGAGGCTTCTCAGACATCCTTCTATGGTTTCAGCGTAAACCTTTCACCACGTCATATTGCTTGCGATCGCCTTGTTTCAAATAAAGCTCCGCTGCCTTATCCAGATCCGCTTGAGCTTCAGTTTTTTGATCTGCGATCGCCATACGGACCACGGCCCGAGCGTGATACGCCTTGGCATTATCGGGTTCGAGTTGGATGGCTGAGGTATAGTCTGCGATCGCCGCATCATTTTGTCTAGAGACGCATAGGCCAACCCTCGATTCAAATAAAAGGATGCATTATTTCCATTGAGCTGAAGGGCTTTAGAGTAATCTGCCACAGCCGCATCCATCTTCCCAAGCGTCGCCTGCACCATACCGCGATTGTTATAGGCAGGAGCAAAATCAGGTTTGAGTTTAATGGCTTTTGAAAAATCAGCCAAAGCCGCTTCATATTTTCTTTCCTCCATCCGCGCTGTCCCACGGTTATTAAGGGCTGCAACAGATTGCGGGTTGATCTGAGACGCACGGGCATAATCTTTAGCGGCCTCTTTGGTTTTCCCCAAGGCTTCAAAAGCCATCCCGCGATGGTTATAGGCCGCTGCATAGCCCGGATCTAATGCGATCGCTTTGTTGTAATCTGCTAAGGCTGGAGAATATTGTTTTAGGGCCAGATGAGCGTTGCCCGATAGTTGTAAGCAAGCGCCTGCTTGGGGTTTAGTTTGATGACCTGGGTATAGTCTGCGATCGCACCCGTAGGGTCAGATGCCTCTGATAACAACGATCCTCTGTATAGGTAAGCCATTGAAGCTTTAGGATTGGTTGCAATGGCCTGAGTGTAGTCTTCCTTGGCCCCAGACTTGTCGCCTGTTGCTGCCTTTGCAAGTCCGCGTTGAATATAAAGTTCAGCCCACTTTGGATTGGCTGCAATGGCGGCGGTTAAATCTGTAATAGCTGAAGCGTTGTCTTTTTTAGCCGCATAGGACAGCGCTCTGTAATATAAAAAACTTGGATTGTCCGGCGTTAATTTAAGGGACTCTGTCAATGCGGTGATGGCCCCCGTGTAGTTGCCTTTGTTGTAGAAATTGACACCTTTACGAAAGGGTATAGCCGCTTGTTTCGCAATTTTTGCTTCCGGCGTCTCCGCCTTCTCTTTCGCAGGGGCTTTTTTAGCCGGAACGGTTTTGTTGGTTGCAGGCTTTGACTTTGGAGTAGCCTTCTCAGGCGCAGCAGCGGGTGTAGTGGTCGTGTCTTTTGGCGTGGTGTCTGTAGGCTTGGGTGTAGCGGCCATTGCACTTCCAGTGAATAGAGCGAATCCTAGAACGCTCGCCCCCACAGAAGCCCCCATCTGTTTGCTCGCGCGAATTGCCCAAGGTTGACAACGATCCATCTTTTTTCTCCCACTCACAAATTAAAATTCATACATCTGTATTAACCTTGCAGTTCCGTAATTGCAAGTATTAAGCCACAAATTAAGTCCCTCTTGGGCGGTAAACTGGTTTTCATCAGACTGTTTCCAAAATAGAGTGAATTGGACGATTAATGTAACCAATTACGATCGCGAGGGTTAAGACAGAATGCGAATTTTAATGATGGGCGGTACCCGATTTATCGGTGTCTATTTGACTCGCATTTTAGTCGCCCAGGGTCATGAGGTGGTTTTATTCAATCGTGGGAATCGAGCCGTGCCTGTTGAGGGAATAGAACAGCTTCACGGCGATCGCACCGATCCAGATCGACTCAAACAAGTGTTGGCGGGTCAGTTATTCGACGTCATTTTTGACAATAACGGTCGAGAACTCAGCGATACTCAACCCCTTGTGGAGCTATTCAAAGATAGAATTCAACAGTTTATCTACATGAGTTCGGCAGGGGTCTATTTGAAGTCTGACCAAATGCCCCACGTGGAGGGAGATGCCCTTGACCCCCAAAGCCGTCATAAAGGCAAAGCCGAGACAGAAGCTTATTTGATCGAACAAAAAATTCCCTTTACTGCCTTTCGGCCCACTTATATTTACGGTCCTCAAAACTACAATGACCTTGAAGCTTGGTTTTTTGACCGAGTTGTCCGCGATCGCCCCGTACCCATTCCAGGTAACGGTCAACACATCACTCAGTTTGGGCACGTTCGGGACTTAGCCAGAGCAATGGTCTTAGCGGTGGGAAATCCAAAAGCTTTGGGACAAATCTATAATGTCAGCGGCAAGTCTACCGTAACCTTTGACGGATTGGCTCGGGTTTGTGCGGCGGTGGCGGGTAAATCTCCCGACGACCTCAAAATTGTCCATTACGATCCCAAAGCCTTCGATTTTGGCAAGCGCAAAGCCTTTCCCTTGCGACCTCAACATTTCTTTGCGGACATCTATAAAGTCCAGTCAGACTTGAACTGGTCTCCAGAATTTGATTTAATTTCTGGCCTGAAAGACTCATTCCAAAATGATTATTTGGCAAGGGGCCGCGATCGCGCGGAAATCGACTTTAGCCTAGACGACCAAATTCTATCTTTGGTCGCAAACTAAAACGACAGGAGTAGGCGGGGCGATCGCTGCTTTGGACTGTTACCAAATTTATTGGCCTATTGGCTGACTGTCCGATCGTTCTTGGCTCTTGCCAACAGTCCATGCTTAGGGGCAAAAATCATCGCCGCCACAAACAGCAGTGTTTGTAGCACCACGATGCAGCCTCCGGTTGAGCCATCAATGTGATAGCTAATATAGGTTCCAAACACACTGGATAATACGCCACTCGCCATCGCAATCAGCATCATGCGATCGAAGCGATCGCTCAATAAATAGGCGGTTGCTCCTGGCGTTACCAACATTGCGACGACTAAAATGATGCCTACGGTCTGAAGTCCAGCAACGGCAGTCAGCGATAGCAAAGACAGCAGAACGTAGTAGAGAAAGACAATATTTATGCCAATTGAACGAGCATGAGTTGAGTCAAAGCAAAACAGAATTAAATCTTTGCGTAAAATTGCCAGCGTCACTAGAGTAATTATGCTAATGACAACCGTTTGGATAATGTCAGAATCCGAAATGCCCAAGACATTGCCAAACAGAATATGTGTCAAATCAATCGTGCTTTTCACTTTAGAAACCAGCACAATCCCTAATGCAAAAAAACCTGTAAAGACCAAACCAATGACCGTATCTTCCTTGACGCGAGTTTTTGCTTTGATAAACCCGATCGCAATCACAGAACCCACGCCAAACACAAAGGCACCGACTGCAAAAGGGATATTTAGCATATAGGCAATGACCACTCCCGGCAGTACCGCATGGGAAACGGCATCGCCCATCAATGCCCAACCTTTTAAGGTCATGTAGCAAGACAGGGCGGAACAAACGACCCCCACCAAGGCACTCACCAAAATTGCTTTCACCATAAACTCATGTTGCAATGGTGCTGCAAACCACTGAATCAAGTCCATGACTGCTCTTCCTGATTGACTGGAGTTAACTGACTTTTGGCAGACGAGAAATCGCCAACCGAACCGCCAAAGGTGCGGGAAAGATTTTCCTCGGTGAACACCTCGGAGGTATCGCCATATGCCAGAATGCTGCGGTTGATCAACACCACTTGGTCACAAAATGTGGTGATGGAGGCTAAATCATGGGTGGAGATCAAAACTGTGTGCCCTGCTTCGCGCAGTTCCATCAGCAGGTCAATCATTATTTTTTCAGTTTTGATATCGACTCCGGCAAACGGTTCATCTAGCAGCAACACCGTGCCCTGTTGTGCCAATGCTCGTGCAAAAAGGTGCGTTTTTTCTGCCCGCCCGATAGTTCCCCAATTTGGCGATCGCGCATCTGCCACATTTCCACACGCTCTAATCCCTCTCTCACAGCGCGTTTATCGGGCGATCGCGGAATTCGCAGCAGATTCATGTAGCCATAGCGCCCCATCATCACTACATCACGAACGCTCACTGGGAAATTCCAGTCCACTTCTTCTGACTGGGGCACATAAGCTACCATACTGCTTTTTTGAACCCGACGAATCGGCAACCCGTTAATTAAAATTCGTCCGCTAGCGGGCTTAACAAATCCCATAATCGCCTTGAACAAGGTCGATTTCCCGGCACCATTCATGCCCACCAATCCACAAATGGTTCCTGCTTGCAATTGCAGCGAGGCGCTATGCAATGCTACTTTGCCATGATAGGCAACGGTCACATTTTCAATATCAATGCTGATTGCATCCATAGGTGTCCTCTAGCTGCCTAAGCCTTTGATTAAGGTGTTGACGTTATATTCCAATAGCTTGAGATAGGTCGGAGTGGGTCCATCAGTGGGAGAGAGAGAATCTACATAAAGCACACCGCCATACTTTGCGCCAGTTTCCTTTGCCACCTGAAGCTGTGCTTCATTGCTGACCGTGCTCTCGCAAAATACAGTCGGAATCTGGCTTGCCTTTACTGTGTTAATCACCCGTTCCACTTGTTTTGGGGTGGCTTGTTGTTCGGCATTGACGGGCCAGATATAAACTTCCTTCAAGCCATAGTCGCGAGCCAGATAGGAAAATGCACCTTCACAACTCACCAGGTAGCGTTTTTCAGGAGGAATGGCGGCGATCGCTTGTTTCAGCTTGGCATCGATCGCCTGAATCTGTTGGTTATAGGCTTTGGCATTTGCGTCATAATTAGCCGCGTTAGCCGGATCGAGGCTTCCTAACCCCTTACGAATATTTTCGACGTAGATGAGCGCATTTTTAGGCGACATCCAGGCATGGGGATTGGGCTTACCTTGATAGGCATCCTCGGCAATGTTGACGGGTTGAATTCCCTCACTTAAGGTCAGGCGGGTCACTTTCGGAAAACTGTTGTAGAACCGAGTTGCCCAACGTTCTAGGTTTAAGCCGTTGTCCAAGATTAGATCGGCACCCTGGCCTCGGCTCAGGTCGCTGGGTGTAGGTTCATAACCGTGAATTTCAGCTCCTGGCTTGGTAATCGATTCCACAATCGCTTTATCACCCGCCACGTTCTGTGCTATGTCTGCCAGCACGGTAAACGTAGTGAGAATAACTTTCTTTTCTTTCTGCGTGGAGCTGGTTGCAGTTGCAGGGCTAGAAGCCCGCTCTTGTTGGGTTTGTGCTGAAGGGGTTTGAGTGCCACACCCACCCAAAAAAAATCCTATGAACATCCCAAATAAAATAGCCCGAGCATGTTTGATGGGATTAAAGCGTCTGCTGTAGGCAAGCTCATGCGTCACCATTGCTTTTCATAATCTTTTCATCTTTTAAAGATATTACCATGATGACCTAGAAAAATGAATGAATTATGAAAATAATCTTTCAATCCCGTCTTCTAGCTAATCGTTATCAATGTCGTAGTGAGCGATCGCCTACAACGCATTTCAACTCGCTAAGATACCTTTTGTGAGCATCCATCAAACGCAACTCAAGCAATAAATGTTGTGAGACAATAGTCTTAGAGCCATCTCAAGGTAGAGCTTATGACATCCGCTACGCCAGCGACAACATCAGCATTAACCTTACCTGACCATACCCAACTGCCAGAGTCAGACGGTACATTCGTGAAGAATTTTCAGGAACATCCACAAAGTATTTTGCTTACTGAATCCATTCGGCCCGTACTAGAACAGCGCCATCCCGATCGTCAATATTGTATCGGACAAGACTCAGGCATCTACTGGCGGTTAATCGATCCACCAGAAAAGGGAGCAGAATCCCCAGATTGGTTTTATGTCCCTAACGTGCCGCCCACATTGAGCGGAAAACTGCGACGTTCCTACGTGCTCTGGAAAGAATATGTTGCCCCCCTCATTGCGATTGAGTTTGTTTCTGGAGACGGGAGTGAAGAACGAGATCGCACGCCGCCCTCCCAAAGTGAAGGGAGTAAGGTCGGTAAGTTTTGGGTCTATGAGCAAGCTGTTCGTATTCCATACTACGCAATTTATGAAGTTGAAAAAGCGCAGGTAGAGATGTACCACCTGCAAGACAATACCTATCAACTTATTGATGCTAACGATCGCGGACATTACCCAATTCCGCCGTTAGGTGTGGAACTAGGAATCTGGCAAGGTACTTATCAAAATGCTGACCTACCCTGGCTGCGATGGTGGGATGCTGAGGGTGATTTATTGTTAAATGGTGAAGAACGTGCTGAACAAGCTCAACAACAGGCTCAACAGGCCCAACAACAAGCTGAACAAGCTCAACAAGAAAGGCTAGATGCTATTCCTCGTCTAATGGGTTTGGGGTTGGAAGTTGAGCAAATTGCGAGTGCTCTAGGATTTTCAATTGAGGAAGTACAGAGCATTGTTCACACAGAATAACAGTTGTAGATGTTGTGGTGCGATCGCAGTGACTTATTTATTTCTGCTAATTTCTAAGTAATCGCAGCCCACTTAAAATGACTAGCACGGTCGATCCTTCATGCCCAACAACACCGATGGGTAACGTGATATTGCCTGCGAAATTGACCGTAATCAACAGCAGAATAAAACCGATCGCAAATACGATATTTTGTTTGACCACTCGGTGCGATCGCCGCCCCAATTGGATGGCTACCGCAATTTTCTCCAACCGATCTGCCATCAACACAATATCGGCAGTTTCCAGCGCCACATCGCTGCCCGCGACACCCATTGCGATGCCAACGGAAGCTTGAGCCAGTGCGGGTGCGTCATTAATGCCATCCCCCACCATTGCTACCGTTTTGTATTGGTTTTGCAGTTGCCGAATGATGTGCAGCTTGTCTTCTGGCAATAGTTCAGCATAAACCCGATCGACGCCGATCGCTTGAGCCATGCTGTGAGCGGTGCGGCGGTTGTCGCCCGTCAGCATAATAACTTGTTCAATGCCCAGCTTCTTCAGTTGCGCGATCGCCCGTGCGGCTTCGGGACGCACTTGGTCTGCGATCGCAATTACCCCGATTGCCTGTTGCGCTTGAGCCACCCAGACCACAGTTTTTCCATCTTGCTCTAGCGCATCCGTCACTTGAACCAGTTCAATCGGTAAATCAGTAATGGATTTCACAAAATCAGCCGTGCCCACCGACACCGATCGCTGCTGCCAACTTCCTGCAATGCCTCGACCAGGATATGCCTGCACCTCTGTTGCCCGTGACCCGTCCAAACCTTGGGCGGCTTGAACGATCGCCGCTCCAATGGGATGCTCGGAACCGGATTCCAAAGCGGCGGCAACCTGCAAAACTTCTGCTTCAGAAAATCCGGTTGCTGGAATGATTTTGCAAACCTGTAGCTGTCCAGTGGTGAGCGTTCCCGTTTTATCAAAGGCGATCGCCCGTACTTTGCCGATCATTTCTAACTGAGCACCATTCTTGAACAAAATGCCCTGTCTTGCGCCATTGGCGATGCCAGAGAGCAACGTGGGCATAATCGCCGCCATTAACGCACAGGGCGATGAAACGACGAGAAAAATCAAAGCCCGATAAATCGTTGTTTCCCAGCTCCAGTGCAGCAGAAAGGGCGGCAGTACTGCCAGCAATAGTCCAAACCCGACGATGACACGGGCATAGCCATGTTCAAATCGTTCGATAAATTGCTGGGAAGGTGGAGCTTCTGTTTGTGCCTGCTTTACTAAGCAAATCACCCGCCGCAACAGACTACTCTCTGGAGGTTGATGGACTTTGAGCTTGAGAGCGCCATTGCCATTGAGCGTTCCGGCGAAGACCTCATCGCCAATCGTCTTTTCCACCGGAATCGATTCTCCGGTAATTGCGGCTTGATTCAACGTGCTAAATCCTTCTAAGATCAGCCCATCGGTTGGAATCAGTTCTCCTGGCTTGACTACAATTTGGTCGCCCAACTCTAGTCGATCGATGGAGACAGATGCTTCCCTACCTTCTCGCAAGACCTGTGCCGTATCCGAAGTCAGGCTCATCAAGCTGCGAATGCTGCGGTCAGTCCGTTGCATCGCGTAATTTTCTAAGGCTCCGCTAATGGCAAAGATCAAAATCAACGCCGCCCCATCAATAATCAGGTAATATTCCTGCCGCCACAAACCCAGTCCTGCGGCTCCCAGAGCCGCCACAATCATCAGCAGGTCGACATCGAGTTCCTTTTCTTTAACGAGCGTGGTTAACCCTTCACGAGCGCTCTCGTAACCTCCCACCACATAAGCAGCAGGCAGAATTAGCAATGCTAATCCAGTCCAGCCAAGATGTAGCGCTATCCAACCCACTAACAGCAAACAGCCAGAGAGGAGGGCCGCCAAAGCTTCTGAGTGTGTTTTTGCCAGTTGAGAGAGCCGCGATGGGTAAAGCATGAGCCACGGGGAAAGACTCTCTCACCCTAAACCTTGACATTGATGTTAATGTCAAGGTATTAGCTCCAGGCGCTTAGAATAATGGGTTCAGGTTTAACCATCAAGGAACTAACGGATTCAGTGGGCAGTGATATTACCCCCCGCATGGTGCGGCACTATCACCAGTTGGGACTGATGCCGCAGCCTAGGCGATCGCCCAGTAACTATCGCCTCTACACCGAGCGAGATGTGCAACGACTGCAACGCATCGTGGCGCTCAAACAGCAGGGCTTTCAGTTGTCCCATATCCATAAACTGTTAGAAGCAGAGCCAGAGGCAGAACAAGCCACGTTGATGGCGCAACTTCAGCAGCAGTACCGTGCCATCATTGGCAAATCGGTCAACTACGGCAGACCGCATCGGCATTAGAAGGATTGCTGGGACGCGATCGCCATTGCCAAACGACCCAAGCCGAGGTTCTGGCACAACTCAAGTTGCTGGACGTTGAAACGCGACTGGGTGGACTGGATAAACTTTGGAGTGGGCTAGACGCCCAAGTCCATGCCCATCCCGAAGCCTTTCAAGAATCGCTCCAGCGGTTGCTGCCCAATCTATCAGATCGCTCAGAAATTGAGATCGATTTACTCTCTAAGCTCGTGCTAGCCTGTGGCGATGTCAGTTTAGTGCCATTTGTGCGGCTGGGAAATCAAGCCTTGGCTGCTAGTCGCACCGCCTTCAGATCGGGTTGTCCAGTCGTGGTGGACGTGCCCATGATAAAGGCGGCGATCGACCTACCCCGACTGGCTCATCTGGGTTGTTCGGTGCAAGTTCTCATTGACAATCCCCATATCACCAGTGCCGATGCAGCAGAACAAGCATTTTGGCAAAGTCCTGACTGGAAAGACCGTTTACAGAAACTCCCCGCCGGATGTGCAATCGTAATCGGTTATGCCCCATCTGTGCTGCTGGCAGTCTGTGAAGCAGTCCAGCAGCATCGGATTCAGCCTGCACTCGTGATTGGGATGCCAATCGGCTTCAGTCATGCTCCGGCAGCAAAGCGTAAACTCATAGAGTCCGGCATTCCCTTTATCACGATTGAAGGAACCTTAGGGGGCGGGTTACTCGCCGCTACTGCCCTCAATGCACTGGTGGAATCGTTAATCGAGAAACCGGATTGCCACTGTTACCTGAGTCAGTGAATCACTTTGGCTGAAATGCTTCATACTGACCGCCCAGCCCTTCAACAATTGCTTTAGTATTCGCAATCAGCATTTTAGGATAGGTATCACCCTCAGAGCCTGCTTCGCCTAAGCCGTCTGCAAACAGTTCCTGGCCTGACAGTTTGACGTTCGCCTCTTTTGCTACTGTCTCAATCAGCTTAGGATTGACTGACACTTCGGCAAAATGGTCGGTACCTTGTCAGCCTTAATCTCATCCGTCAATTCTTTCACCCGTGCGGCAGTAGGTTTTTCTTCAGTGCTAAGGCCCTGCAACGCCCCTTCAACCGGAATGCTATAGGCCGCAGAATAGTACCCTAGGGCATCGTGCGTGGTAATCAGTTTGCGAGCGGTCGATGGAATCGTGGCAATTTGAGACTTAATCCAGCCGTCAACCTGAGTCAGCTTTGTGGTCAAAGCTTGAGCATTTCTGGTATACAGGTCAGCGTTTGCAGGGGCAGCTTTTGCCAGATTGTCCTGAATCACCTTCACCATCGCAATCCCATTTTTGGCATTGTGCCAGATATGGGGGTCGGGTTCTTTTTCCCCCTCAGCATGTTTCTCCTCACCTTCAGCATGTTTTTCGCCTTCTGCGTGCTCCTCATGTCCACGATCGTGCTCGTCCCCCATCAGGGGTTTGGAAACAGCTACTTCCCCCACCGCAATTTTGGCCGCAGCATTAGAAGAGGCTTTGATGAGCTTAATCAAACTCGGCTCAAAGTCATAGCCAGAGTACAGCACAAGCTGAGCATCTTCGATCGCCTTACGGTCTTCAGGGGTTGGCTCATAAGCATGGGGATCGGTTCCCGCTTTGACCAGACAGGTCAGGTTAATTGTCTGGACCGCAATGGTTTGGGTTAAATCGCACAGAACACTACTGGTTGCAACCACGTTCAGATTTTTGCTGGTGGCAGCGGGACTGGTAGAGCTAGCTGGGCTAGTTTGGCTGGTGTTTGTAGATGGGGTGCAGGCGCTGAGTAGACCCACAACCAGAGAAAACAGCGTGCTTCCCCAGATTTGACGGTAAAGTTGCATGATTTTAATTTCGGAATTGAAATTACAGTCTATAATGATAACCGTTCTCACTCAAGGTTCTCATTGTAGAAGTTCAAATAGCTCCCCGCAGCGGGTGATGATCCCTGAAAATTTGAGTCAAGCTGACGGAACCCATTTGGGAGATCCATTCCATCAAGATTTGGGAACATCATTTTTCTATTAAATTTCCCACTCCCCTTTCCTATGCTCGACCTACTCCTAGAACCGCTTGGCTATGAATTTATGCGAAATGCGATCGCCATTGGCGTGCTGGTTGGCGTGCTTTGTCCCGTGGTCGGCAGCTACCTGATTGTGCAGCGCATGGCTTTGCTAGGGGACGTCATCGCCCATGCCGTTCTGCCAGGGTTATCTATCTCTTTCTTTTTTGGCGTTGATATTCTGATTGGTGCCTTTGGCTCTGGCATTCTAGGCGCTTTGCTCATTGCCTGGATTCGTTCCCAAACCAGAATTAAAGCGGATGCTGCAATGGCGCTGACCTTTTCGTCCTTTTTGCCCTGGGGGTCACGCTGATTACTGTCTTGAAGAACAAGCTCGACCTGGATAGTTTTCTGTTCGGC
>JAAURS010000054.1 GCA_012032135.1 Acaryochloridaceae cyanobacterium RU_4_10
CCCTCATGGATTGGGGTTCACATTTTTGATGGCTTGAAAATCGATCGTTCCCGCATCCACGAATTATCTCAAAATGCCGATTAATTTAGACTTTTTCAAACGGCCTTGGATTTATCTAAAAGCTGGGGGCTCGACATGATTGCAACGGGAATTGAATCTCCCCAGCAATTAACACAGCTCAAAAATCTTCAGTGTAAGTACGGTCAAGGATACTTTTTCCTAAGACCGATTAATGGAGAACAGGCTCAGACACTGCTCCAAGTCCAAAGTTTAAATTAGGCCATTTTTCAACTGGCGCACTTTGTCGAACGGTTAGATGACACAACCTATAGTCTCTCTTTCTCTCAGACGCAACTTTTCTTGGACCATGATGGGGAATCTGGTATACGCCGGATCCCAGTGGGGCATCCTAGTCGCGTTTACCAAGTTGGGGCGTCCAGAAATGGTGGGGCAGTTCACCTTAGGGTTAGCGGTGACGGCTCCCATTTTCATGCTGACCAACCTTCAACTGCGTCAAATTCAGGCTACGGATGCCAAACAGCTCTATCAGTTTAGAGATTATCTAGGGCTGAGGGTGTTATCCAGTCAACTGGCCGTCTTGGCCGTAGTGACGATCGCTCTGGTCTCAGGCTATCGTTGGCAGACGATGGTGGTGGTAATGCTCTTGGGCTTGGCGAAGGGACTGGAATCGATGAGCGATGTTTGCTATGGACTCTTGCAAAACACGAACGCATGGATCGCATTGCCTTGTCGTTGATGATGAGGGGACCGCTAGCGTTATTGCTGTTGGGATTGGGCGTTTGGTCGAGCGGCAGCGCGATTGGGGGCGTGTTGGGGCTGATTCTAGCCTGGGGGACGGTATTAATCGGGTACGACCTCACCAATGCAGTGCGACTGCTGGAGGCGCAGGGATCGCATCGATCGATTCGCAGGTTGGATTTGGGTCGGCTCAGGCCGAATTGGAACGCGGCCAAACTCTTGCCGTTGATAAAGCTGGCCTTGCCGTTGGGCTTGGTGATGATGCTCTCTTCTTTGAGTGCTAATTTGCCAAACTATTTCATGATTTCGCGGCTGGGCGAGAGAGAACTGGGCATTTTTAATGCGATCGCCTATCTGATGGTCGCTGGCAATATTATTGTGGGGGCGTTGGGAGATTCTGCCAGTCCTAGATTGGCCAAAAATTATGCCGCTGGCGATCGCGGGGCCTACAGTTTGCTTCTGTTTCGCTTGGTCGGGATCGGGTTTGTTTTGGGCGCAGTAGCCGTGGCGATCGCAGCGCTAGGTGGCGGGACGTTACTGAGCTTGCTGTACAGCCCGGACTACGCCGAGCGCAAAACTTTATTTATTGCGCTGATGATAGCTTCTGGGATGCAGTATATGGCGTCCTTCTTGGGCTATGGGTTGACAGCGGCTCGATATTTTCGGATTCAGGTACCCCTGCTGTTGACCAGCGTCGTCAGCTTGGCGATCGCTTGTTACTGGCTGATTCCCTCCCAAGGCTTAATGGGTGCGGCCTTTTCACTAATGCTTGCAGCGGGGGTGCAATTTTGTATGAGTTTAGGAGCGATCGTTCATGCTATTTCAACTCAGCGCGCCCGTGCCGAAGCATCCTGAACCGTCGGATTCAGCCAAACATCCAGTGCGAATTCTACATGTAGTGGGTCGAATGGATCGCGGCGGTTTGGAAACTTGGCTGATGCGCGTCTTACAGTCGATCGATCGCCAGCAGTTTCAAATCGATATTATGGTTCACTCTCAAGAAGCAGGAGATTACGACTCGGAAGTTCTGGTGCTGGGCTGTCGGATCTTGCAATGTCCCTATTTAAACCAGCCTTGGCGTTATCCATTTGAGTTCAAACGGGTTTTGAGCACCTACGGTCCTTACGATGTCGTTCACAGCCACGTCCATTTCTTTAGCGGATATGTGTTGCCCATTGCTCAGGTAGCCCGAGTTCCCTGCCGGATCGCCCACAGCCATAACGACCATCGCGCTGTGGAACGTCAAAAAAACTGGATCAGACAAGGTTATCTCAATATGATGAAACGCTCGATCTCGCGTTCGATGACCCACGGGTTAACTACCAGTCAGCAAGCCGCCCTCGATTTATTCGGACCTAGCTGGGCCGAAGACGATCGAATCGCTCTGCTCTTTAGCGGTTTGGATTTGAGTCCCTTTAGAACAGAGGTCGCGCCCGACAGCGTTCGTCAGGAGTGGGAAATTCCGGCAGACGCTTGGGTAATCGGGCATGTGGGACGGTTTGAGCCTCAAAAAAATCACGATTTTCTGGTGCGAGTGGCAGCCCAAGCGATGCGCCAGCGTCCCAACAGCTACCTGATGTTGGTCGGACAGGGTTCGTTGCAGCCCCAAATCGAACGGCAGGTCGAGGAGTTAGGCATTGGCGATCGCGTTATTTTTACGGGTCCGCGTCCAGATATTGCAGTCATCTTGCTGGGAGGGATCGATGTCTTTTTGTTTCCTTCAATTCACGAAGGTTTAGGCGTCGCGCTTGTGGAAGCGCAGGCAGCGGGTTTACCCTGCTTAACCTCAGATGTAGTTCCTGTAGAAGCCGATGTAGTCCCAGGCTTGGTGAAACGCTTGTCGCTCGATCTCTCGATCGATGAATGGGCGAACGCGCTTCTAACGCACAGTCGCCACACCCCTCGCAGACCCATCCGAGAGACACTTCCGTCGCTCGAAGAAAGTCCTTTTAATATGGAAAACTCTGTTCCGTTGCTTGAAGTCATCTATGCAGAAGCTGCCAATCAATAGGAAGTACCCCGTGAACGACACAGCTATCGTCGCCCATTCTAAAACAGCCATTCGGCTTGGAGAGGTAAGTTTTACCCTATTGCTCGCGATGCTGATGGGCGGTGCTTCCATTGTGGCATTGGGGAGTTACGACCATCCCCTAGATCCGATTTGGTTTCGGGTTCGCTACGGATTGGTAGGAATTCCTTTGATTGTTTTCATCGCCACCGCGATCTTCAAACCCGCTCGGACTTTTCAACCGCGCTCGATCTTGCTGCTGCTGTTGTGGCTCTGTTTTGGAACCGCAGCCGTTCTATCGGGGCTAGTCAATGAGAATGCAAAAGCACTTGGCGATGGGTTTTGGCTTTTAGTCGGCGTACCGTATCTTTTCTTCTATGCCCTCCCGCGAGCCGTGGGGCGATCGATGGAGGCGGTCATTGCTTGGGGACTGGTTTTGGGACACGCCCCCTATGCGATCGCGTCCTTGGCCCTCTCTCCACCTACCAGCCTTCCGTATACGGGTGTTTTTAGCAATTCCAATCAGCTGGGCGTCACAATGCTGACAATTTGCTGCGGGTTGCTGATTTTGCTCAACAAAACTTTGCTGGATCCGCCCCAACCCTCTAGAACCCTCAACCTTTTTGGTTTAAGTGGAGCGTTGGTTTTAACCTTCGGACTCATTTTGATGTCTAATTCCCGCACCTCTTTGCTTGGAGGGTCGATCGGCCTGTGCTTGGCGCTTTATCCGGCTTTTCTAGCGCTCCAACGCCCTCGAAATTTAGCGCGGCTGTTGCTGTTTGGGTTAGGGATGGCGGGTACTTTGATGCTGTATGTGGGAAACGATTTGTTTGCGATGGTCCAGGGGATTGAGGACGGGTACAATGACAAGCTGGAGTCCAGCGATACGTTTAATGGGCGCAGCTATATCTGGGGCAAAACTTTTCAAGATGTTCGGCTATTTGGCTATGGCAGCAATGATTATTTTATGCAGCAGTTCAATTTAGGAGGCCATAACTCGCTCATTGATATTTTGGGTCAAAATGGTTTGATTGCAGCCTACTTAATGGTTATTTTTGCGCTGGTAGGCTTTTATGCGGCCTATCGCTTTTTCAGAACGCAAGCTGCTGTCAATCCCTACGCGATCGCCCCTCTATCGATCGGCATTTTGTTTTGGATCGTCTCGATGGCAGAAAGTATGTTTGGTGCCCTGGGCAGGGGGCTGACGATTGCATACTTGTTGTCCATTGGCATGATGTTATATCGACCGAACTTGGAATCAGCAAAAACTAGAGAGTAGACTGCCATGAGATTAGGATTGACTCGACCGATAGCGACTTTATTTGCGATCGCAAGTGCTTTCTGGATGGGTTGTTCTTCTGTATTGCCTCTCGTGTGTGCAGCACAGACCAAGCCCCACCAGGTCAGTCTTCGGGCCAATGGTTCATTACTGATCGATAGCCGTCCATTTTTCCCGATGGGCATGTATCACGTCTCTTGGGGCATATCTCCAGCGAAGCAGATTGAGCACCTTGAAGACATTGCTGCCGCAGGATTTAATACGGTCCATGCCTCTGCCAATGATTGGAAAGACTACGCAAAATTTTTACAACGTGCGAACAAACTTGGGGTCTACGTGTTGAGCGAACATCATGGAGACCCCCTCGAATTTACGCAGTACTTTAAAAATGAACCTGCTGTTTTGGCTTGGAATTTAGCAGATGACGTAGATAATGGGAAGCACACTCCAACAAAATTGATGGCGCTGAATCGTAAAATCCAGGCTACCGATCCCAACCATCTTACCTATATTAGTGGCTACTCTAAAGACTTGCAGAAATTCACCCAGTGTGCCAGCATCCTAGGGCGACAATCCTATCCCATCCGAGCGCATACAACAGAGGAATTATCCAAAACTTATTTAGAAATAGCTGAAATTGCAAATACAAAAAAAGGGAAATCTCAGCAGGCACTCTTTGCTAACTTGCAAGTCTTTCCTTGGTCAGTCACCGGATCCCAACAGAATGGAACGGTCCCAGAAGAATCAGAGGTTCGCAATATGACCTATCAGGCCATATTAGGGGGAGCCAAAGGAATTCTGTACTACACCTACTATGATGAAGTCTGGTTTCTGCCAGACCATACACCACTCTGGCAAAGTCTCAAAAGTCTCAATCAGGAGGTCCAGTCTCTATCGCCCTTTTTCCTGGATGGAATGTTTCAGCGTTTAACGCTTGCCTCAGAGAACTTGAAAGGAGGAATTTGGGTCAATGGAAAAAAACTTTATGGATGGTAGTGAATACATCTGTTGAGCAGAGTCAGCAAGCAATCATACAGGGGAAACAAAGTCAGACCATCACTCCCTTATTTGGTTCGCCAACGGTTCAACACAAGACTGACGGAACAGTGGCGATCGAACTATCACCCAAGGCAGCTTACTTGTATCAGATTCAGTAAGGAGCGAGAATGCGCGTTTTAATACCGATCGATCATCGCTTTAACCGCACGCCAGATGGTGCGATCTGGACTCAAACCATGTTTACACCCTCCTACTGGCGTCGATATTTTGAGGTCTTTGATGAGGTCAAAATTGTTGCGCGCGTGCAACCTGTGGATCGAGCCTTACCGGGTTGGGTGCAGGTCAATACCGATCGCATTTCGGTGGAGCCGTTGCCTTACTACCTGGGTCCTTTGGAATACCTGCTGCGACGGCAAGAGGTTTTGAAACGCGCTCGGAATGCCTTTGCAGTAGGGGACGCAGTTTTGTTTTATTCTCCAAATCAGCCCGCTCTTGCCATTCGCAAGAAGTTACGAGCGTTAAAATATCCCTATGGGGTTTACATCATTGCCAATCCCTACGATGTTTTTCCCCTGGGGCCGTCCGCAGCAGACTCCGCCCGTTCTTCCGATGGCTGGCTCCCCGCCAACTGCGATCGCTCTGCTATGAGGCCAGTGCAGCAGCCTATATTACGGAAAAAGCCCTCCAAAAAGATTATCCACCTTCGCCCAGCGCCTATACAGACCACTACTCCATGGCAGAATTGCCTGAAGATACCTTCGTTAAGGAACCCAGAACATTTGCAACCGATCGCGCGTCTTGGACGCTCATCACGGTAGGAGCGATGTCTCAGCTTTACAAGGCGCAGGATATTTTAATTGAAGCGATCGCCCGTTGCACGCAGCAAGGACTGGACTTGAAGCTGGTGTTTGTGGGAGATGGGCAATACCGACCGATGTTAGAGCAGCAAGCGGCAGCGTTGGGTGTTGGCGATCGCTGTCAATTCTTAGGACAGTTGACAACAGGGTCAGTAGTGCGAGAGCAACTCGATCGAGCAGATCTCTTTGTATTGCCATCCCGCCAAGAAGGATTGCCTCGGGCCATGATTGAAGCGATGGCGCGGGGTTTACCTTGTCTGGGTTCAACGGTGGGTGGAATGCCGGAATTGTTGCCCTCTGAGGATTTAGTGCCCCCCGTCGATGTTTTAGCATTGGTTAGCAAGATTCAGGAAATGGTGAATGACCCAGCTCGACTATCTCGCATGTCTGAACGGAACCTCGCACGGGCACAAGATTATCGCGAAGATTGTATCTGCGATCGGCGGACAGCATTTTACAAAACCCTTCGAAAACAGACGGAATCGTGGTTAAGCCAGCGTAAAGGATGAGGATGAAAAAGCTTTTACTTGTCGCAACCGTATCCGAAACCATTCGCGGTTTTTTAATCCCTTGGGCAGAACATTATCGCGCTCAAGGGTGGAAAGTTGATGCAATGGCCTTGGATATTTCAACTTGCTCCGCTTGTATTGACGCTTTCGATCGAGTTTGGGATATTCAGTGGTCCCGCAATCCCCTCAACCCTTTAAATTTAGTATCGGCCCCACGCCACATTCGTCAGATTGTCCAACAGCAGGACTATGATTTAGTCCACGTTCACACCCCTGTTGCTGCCTTTGTCAGCCGATATGCTCTCAGACGCCTACGCCGTCAAAGCGCTTTAAAAGTTCTCTACACGGCTCACGGATTTCACTTTCATCGAGAGGGTTCCACGCTCCGCAACCAGATATTTTTAACCTTAGAAAAATGGGCCGGACGCTGGTGCGATCGCCTGATTGTCATCAATCAAGAAGATCGAGATGCCGCCCTCAAACACCAGATCGTCCCATCTCAGCACCTTCACTACATCCCCGGCATGGCGTGGACTTGAGCCACTACAGCGATCGGTCCCTTACTGAGGCGGATCGCCTCCAGACGCGCGCAGAATTAGGCTTGAAACCGGAGGACGCTTTGTTTCTAGCGATTGCAGAACCGATCCCGCGCAAACGCCCTCAAGATTTACTTTTGGCACTCGCAAAACTCCAGCGGCCATCCGTTCATCTTGCCTTAGCAGGCGATGGCCCCCTGATTTCAAACCTCAAAACCCTCGCCGCCCAGCTAGGGATTGCCGAACGGGTCCACTTTTTAGGATTCCGTCCCGATATCCCTCGATTCATCTATACAGCTACGGCGACATTGCTCGTATCCGAACAGGAGGGACTCCCGCGCAGCATCATGGAGGCAATGGCGATGGGCGTTCCCGCGATCGGCACCAGAATTCGAGGAACGGAGGATTTATTGAAAGACGGGGCTGGAAAGCTTGTAGAAGTGGGCGATAGTACCGCAATTGCGGCGGAAATGGCTTGGATGCTCGACCATCCCGAAGCAGCTAGAGCGTTAGGATTGCAAGGTCGCCAACAAATCCAAAAGTACGACCTATACAAAATCTTGAGCCTACATGATGGTATATATACAGACGCGCTTGAGGAGGTGGCA
This sequence comes from Acaryochloridaceae cyanobacterium RU_4_10, assembly GCA_012032135.1. Taxonomy (GTDB): domain Bacteria; phylum Cyanobacteriota; class Cyanobacteriia; order Thermosynechococcales; family Thermosynechococcaceae; genus JAAURS01. Next base: position 7,556 of record JAAURS010000054.1, read on the forward strand.
TGAAGTTGAGTCGCTGGATTAAATGGATATGCGATCGCGTTTTTGCAGCCATTCTGCTCGTTGCGATCGCGCCTGTGTTGGTGGGGGTTGGAGTAGCGATCGCCATTCAGATGGGGCGTGCCGGTTTTTTTACGTCAGGCTCGTCCGGGCTATCGGTCAAAAGTGTTTCAATTTTATAAATTTCGCACCATGACCGATACCCGCGACGTCCAAGGCGCGCTTTTACCTGACGAACAGCGCATCACGCCCTTCGGTCAATGGCTGCGACAATCCAGCTTGGACGAATTACCCCAACTTTGGAACGTCCTTAAGGGAGATATGAGTTTTATCGGACCTCGACCGCTCCTCATCCGCTATCTCGATCGCTATACACCAGAACAAGCTCGTCGCCACGATGTCATACCTGGAATCACAGGCTGGGCACAGGTTAAGGGCCGCAATGCGATTAGTTGGGAGGAAAAATTCAAGCTCGATCTTTGGTACATCGATCGTTGGTCCCTAGGATTGGACTTGAAAATTTTAGGTCTAACCCTCTTTAAGGTACTGAAACAAGAAGGTATTTCAGCAGCCGATTGCGCTACAATGACCGAGTTTTGGGGTACTTACGAGTCATCCAAAGACTTGGGCGATTATCGCCATTCTCAAAGTAGCGAATAAATAAAAATTGCATTTGCAAATCAAATCAATTGGAAATTCGTAAAGATGAGTATGCTAAAAAAATCTGAGAGTACCCCCACAATTTCTGTATTAAAATCTATTTCTAATCGATATTATCTTTTAACTCAAGATAAGAAAATAATTGAATGGGATATTTATAATACCGAAAGGTCAAGTCCCGATCTATTGTGGGCAACTTATTGCAGTAGAGTTCTTCAAAAAGTGGAGCAAAGTCTGGCAGGGCGCGGCTTAGTCTTTTATCTAAGCAAAGATGAACTCGATCGTTTACCCTCCTATGGAGAGAATGTCGTTGCGATCGTTGCAGGAGATGAGTGGTGCCGAATCCCTAAATATGCCAATCAAGTATTAGCAGTCTTTAAAGGCTACGGGACAGAGCCATTTTTAGGCTGCAATCTTCTAAAAGAACCTTCTTATACTAATTTTGTGAGTCTGCTTCAATTTCTTAGGATTTGGCTAGCTTATTTACCTGGGCTAATCAGTTACAGATTACAAATTTTAAAGAATTTACTCACAAGAAAGCTCAGAGACCCCAAGATTTATACGATCCCATTAGGATACTACAATCAGCCAGACACTCCCCAAAAGCAAATCAGCGAACGAACGTTTGATATTTTCTTTGCAGGCAGTGTCTCTAATGACTCTTATGCTCCGGGTTCGTTCAAATCCTTCATCAAAAATTTGCTGAAGCCCCCCAAAATCCAGTCTCGTCAAAAAATGATCTCTTGCCTTCGAAAATTTCAAAATGAGTTTACAGACTTTCAAGTTGAGTTATCTTTAACAGATGGCTTCTACTCTATGACGGAGGAAGATCTAAAAACCTATTCCGAACGTTTAATGAACAGTAAAATTTGTCTAATACCTAGGGGAACTTCATATGAAACTTACCGATTTTTTGAAGCGATTCGATTCGGCTGTATTCCGATAACTGAGGCTCTCCCGTCACACTGGTTTTATAATGAATCCCCCGCTATTGAAATAAAGAATTGGGACAACCTTGCAAAAACTTTAGAACGCATACTAACTAATCCAAACCTCGTGCGAGAGAAACATCAACAAGCTCTGTGGTGGTGGCAAAATAAGTGTTCTGAAACTGCCGTTGCTCAGTATATTGCTGACAAGCTGGAATGCATTAGCTCTAAGTAAATATTTTGGATCTCTATATTTTTAAAACTTGACTCACTAAATACAATCGATGCAGACTGATATTTTTGATTTAAATGAGCCTTATTATCAAAATCTTCTCCAAGATTTTATTTACGATATTTATCACCATCCTGACTATCTTTTGGCAGAAGCAAGTCGAATCAATGCACGAGCTGCGGCAATCTCTATTTCGGATAGTTCCAATCGTTTTTTGTTGCCTTACCTCGTACGCCAATGCCCAGAAAATATTTACAAACTTGTATCGGATAGACCTCTATATGATGTTATCTCACCCTATGGGTATCCTGGAATTTTGCTCAACCACGATGCCCAAAATGAACCTGTATTCTTACAAAAATCTCTCGATTTACTCGTTGAAATATTTCAGTCTCAGGATATATGTTCTGCCTTCATTCGTCTGCACCCCGTCTTAAATTCAAATATTCAGAATATATTAGGTTCTCATGAAGTCAAAGTTTGCGGGACAACCGTTTCAATTGACTTGAGTCTTACAGAAGACGAGCAGCGCAAACAAATTCGATCTTCTCGTCGTAACAAAATTAATCAGTGCAGACGGCAAGGTTTCTCTGCCGAGATTTCGCTTTTTCGCGAAAATCATATTCCTCTCTTCATAGAGATCTACCAAGAGACCATGAATCGATTGAGCGCAGTTCAGGATTACTACTTCGATCGATCCTACTATGAATCTCTCGTTCAGTTGTATCCGCACATTTTTATTTGCATTGTCAAGCAGAATGACGAACCAATTTGTAGTGGACTTTTTACAGAATGTAGCGGTATCGTTCAATTTCACTTGAGCGGCACAAAAACAGAGTTTCTGAGACTTACCCCTAGTACCCTAATGTTAGATGAAGTTCGTTTGTGGGCAACTAAAAGAGGCAATTTTATTTTTCATTTAGGGGGTGGACTAGGAAGTCGGCAGGATGGCCTATTTGAATTCAAAGCGAGCTTCTCCAAACTTCATCATTCTTTCTGCGTTCTGCGTTTCATTACAGACGTCAATCGCTATGTAGACCTATCAAAGGTGCGCGCCCAACAGCTTGATATGGACCCCGAGGTATTACTCAATGCTTCCTTTTTTCCTGCTTATCGAGGCTAGCGCCTTGAGTAAAAGGACTTATGAGAACAGAAAAAAGATATTTTAATCTGTCTAGATTGGTAAAGATACCTTTGCGGCCATTATATTGTTCGTTAATCCCATAGACTATGCAAAAACAGACTATGCAGCAACCTATTTTGCTATCTCCACCTCATTTAGGGACTCAAGAGTTAGAGTTCGTCAAAGAGGCATTTGAAACCAATTGGATTGCCCCCGTGGGTCCCCATGTAGACGCTTTCGAGCGAGAGTTTTGCGAACGATTAGGAGTCCGATCTGCCGCCGCAGTGAGTTCGGGGACTGCTGCATTGCATTTGGCTTTGCAGTTAGTGGGAGTAGAAGCAGGAGATGAGGTTTTGTGCTCGACGCTTACCTTTGTGGCAACCGCCAATCCCATTCGATATTTGGGTGCAACCCCTGTTTTTGTAGATAGCGATCGGATCTCCTGGAATATGGACCCGCACTTGTTGTGCGAAGCGTTGGACGATCGCGCCCGTAGGGGGAAACTCCCCGAAAGCCAGTCATACTCGTCCATCTCTACGGTCAAAGTGCCGATCTCGATCCGATTCTAGAGGCGTGCGATCGCTATGAGATTCCACTCATTGAAGATGCGGCAGAAGCCTTGGGCGCCACCTATAAAGAGAAATCTCCTGGAAGCTTTGGCAAAATGGGCATTTTTTCTTTCAACGGCAACAAAATTATCACCACTTCTGGCGGGGGGATGCTAGTGACAGATGATGAAGCCCTAGCTACCCAAGCCCGATATCTCGCCACCCAAGCCCGCGACCCTGCGCCCCACTATCAGCACTCTCAGGTGGGCTATAACTACAGACTCAGTAACATCTTGGCTGGGTTGGGGCGGGGGCAACTTCAGGTTTTGGCAGAGCGGGTTGCCGCACGCCGACAGAATTTTGCACACTATCATCAAGCCCTATCAGACTTGCCGGGTATCAGTTTCATGCCTGAGGCTTCCTTTGGTCAGGCCACCCGATGGCTGAGCTGTATCACCGTCGATCCGAAAGACAGTGGGTTGAATCGTGAGGTGCTGAGGCTAGCGCTAGCCGAGCGGCACATTGAATCCCGTCCAGTTTGGAAACCCTTACACCTACAGCCTGTTTTTCAAGGCGTTGAAACGATTGGGGGACGGGTGGCAGAAGAATTGTTTGCCAATGGTCTATGCCTGCCATCAGGGTCTAGCTTGAGCGATCGAGACCGCGATCGTGTCATCAGTGCAATCAAAGGACAATTTAAATTTGCTTCTGTAGAATAATTACAAATGCTGGCTGTAAAATTTAGGCCAAGGTTGCTTAGAGCCAGTGGTGGGGGAAATGTGCTGCGAGGCAAGTTTAATTTCGGTTGTTAGAAGTCCTTTAAGTTTTAAACCGTTCTATAGATTTTTTTATGGGAACTGCAAATATGCCGTCTTCAGATTTCAGCAACTATCGACGATTGCTGAAATATCATTGGATGCCTGGAGCGGCTGTTTTACTGACGGTTTTATCTCTGGCAACCCTTGCGGCCTATCTCCAGAAACCCACCTATCTCGCAGAAGGTACGCTCAAGCTCAAGCGCGATAACCCAACAACATCCTTGACGGAGTTAGGCAAATCCATCGATAAACTCGATTCGCTAACGGAAAGTGGAAACCCGTTGTCAACAGAGAAGCAGATCGTACAATCTCCACCAGTGATAGAAGCTGCCTTAAAACAGTTGAAGTGGTCCCAATCTAACGGAAAATCCGTTAAACCGGAAGATTTCTTAATGCATCTTTCTGTGACCTATGTCAAAGATTCAGATATCCTAAACGTCAGTTTTAAGGATCGCACTCCCCAACGAGCTGCAGATGGTGTCAATGCAGTCATCAATGCCTATGTACAATATGGTGTTCGGTCTGGTCAAGATGAGGTGCGTACCGCTCGCCAAGTCATTTCTGCTCGACTTCCAACAGCAAAACAACGGGTTCAGACTGCTGAGAATGCATTGCGAGAATTCAAACAAACCCATCAAATTCTTACTCTTAAAGATCGAGTCTCCTCCGCTCAAACCAGAATTAATAGCATACAAGAAAAGATTGCTGCGAATGAGGCTCAACTTGCCAACATCTCAGCTCAAGAAGGTGTTTTGGCCAGTAAGCTTGGCATTAGCCCAACAGAAGCCGTCGCTATTTCTTCTCTGAGTCAATCGCCAGAAATACAGGACTTACTGACTAAAATTCAGCAGATTCGATCCCAATTAGTCCTAGCTCGAAATAACTTTACCGAAGACCATCCAACGATTGTGTCTCTGGAAGGAAATCTTGCAGACCTTAAAGGATTGTTTGCCCAAAAGGTTGCTAAAATTTCAAACTCAACTTCTGTATTCTTTGATCCAGACAGTTTGATTGGCAAGCTTCGTCAAGATCTAACTGCTGAACTGGTCCGTCTAGAAAGTATCCGAAAAGGACTTCAGCGAGAAACTGAGAAGCATACCGCAGAGTTGAAGTCCTATCAACGAGGGGTTGCGACCCTACCCAAACTGGAACAGCAACAAAATGAACTCGAACGTCAATTGGATGCAGCTCAGCTTTCCTATAACGATCTGCTGAAAAAATTTCAGGAAACCCAAATCGCGGCCAATCAAGCCCAAGGAAATGCCCGAATTATTTCCAAGGCGATCGTTCCTGACAAACCTTTACCATCCCGCACAGCCTTATTCATTATCAGTGGACTGATTCTGGGGTCTGTTCTTGCGTTTTTGACGATGTACGCCTTAGAAACGCTCAATAAATCATTGCGAACGATAGAGGAAATTCGCCAACGATTTAATTTACCCATTCTGGGTGCTATTCCACTTTTGGGCCGGAAACGGTTGCGTTTTTTCTCCGATCGCACGTCTCAAAGTGCTACCCCTCAACTCTATTTAGCAGAACTTCCCAATCATAAAATTAGCGATGCTTATCGGCTTCTGCAAAGCAATTTGAAAGCTCTAAGTGCAGCAAAAGGGGGTAAGGTCCTGACAGTAACTAGTATTCTCCCCCAAGAAGGGAAATCTACGGTTGCTGCAAACTTAGCGATCGCAATGGCTCAAGATGGCTACTCCACTCTGCTAGTCGAAGCAGATTTTCAGGATCCGATTCAGGAATATATTTGGTCCCAAACGAATGCAATAGGTCTCCGCAATGTTTTGGCAGATCTGAGGTCCTGGCGTGAGGTCATCTATCAGGCATTACCCAACCTCCATATTATGTTGGCTGGCGATCTAGACCGTCCCGATCTCCCAGCTTCGGATCCGATTGAGACGGGGCATTGGGCGAGTTCGGCGTTCCCAGGCTTAGATTCGAGACGAATGAAAAACCTGCTAGCAGAACTCTCCCTTCATTATGATTTCATTATTCTAGATACCGCTGCCCTCAAAACTGTTGCCGATACCGTACGGTTGAGTCAGCTCGTCGATGGCATTCTTTTGGTGGTTCAACCCGGCCAGATCGATGTGGAGAGTATCAACTTCGGTCAGAAAGTCTTGTCGCAAGTTTCCAAACCCACTTTAGGACTCATTTTAAACCAAGTTCGACCCATTAACGAACCCGATGCTTATTACTACTTCTCCCCTCGGAAAGGTTCCTTACCTGAAAAAATAGGACCATCATTGAGGTCCTTGCCTGCCGCCTTTATGGAATCTAAAGCATCTCCACAGGAGTCCACCACCCCTTCTGCTGAAATTTCTGTGGACAACCCATCGCTAGAAAATATCCCCCTCGAACAGTTTCAAGCCACCGTTGTATCTTTGCAGGAAGACTGGTTAAAATCAAAGCATTTTATCAAAGAACAAGAAGAAGAACTTACGGTTCAATCTCAAACAGTCCGAGAAATCCAAGAAAAACTCCATATTGCTAAGGAAGATCGTCACTATGCGGCTAGAGAATACCAGCGATTGAGTTTGGAAATTCAACTGGTCAATGAAGAAGAACGGAAACGTTTGTTAGATAAAACACTCACCGGGCAACGTCGGCGATTGCGAGAAAAGCAAGAAATTTTGCATCAACACTTGCGAATTTTAGCAAGACGCTGTCAATCTACACCGTCAAATAACGATTCTGCAAGCAGTGAAGCGGTAGGTTCTGATGTATTGGAAGAGGAGAACCCCTCTAAACCTCTGTAAGCTTAAGGTAATCTTGAATTGCGTTCCATTCTGCTGGGGTAAGGGGTTGTTCTATAAAAGTTTTCTTGAAATAATTTTCAGATGATTGAGTCAACGCGCGGATGGTAGCATCTAAAGCGATCGGCCAAGCTTTGGGAGAAGCGATCGTGCTGTCCCCAGAGCAAGTTTCTTTCCCAAAGACCTGCTGAAATAGATCTGGATGGGGGTTGAGCTGAATGGAACCGTGTTGTAATACAGTGGAGCCGTGCCACACTTGGGCGCTCCCAATCAACTTTTCGCCATTGGGGCCAATTAAATCGGCAGCGGTGGCACTTTCAAAGCAGTTTGCTTGCCGCTGATAGCCTCGACCTGTTTGACCAAACTGGAGTTCCACGCCCAAGGCTTTCAATCCCTGAATTAAGAAACCGCATATATACTCATAAGTCTCGCGACGATTGCCCGATTGCTGCGTCAAAACAATGCTGTAGGTTAGATCTCCAGCATGAAGAACGGCCCGCCCGCCTGTCGGACGCCGCACAATATCTAGAGGCCGATCGTGCCACTTTAGCCCCTGCCAATGATTGGGCCATTGCCGTTGGTGATGCCCCAGGGAAAGGGCAGGGGGGGACCAAGTATAAAAGCGTAGTGTAGGAGGCTGTAATCCTTCATGGCACTGCTCAAATAGCCAACAGTCGATCGCCATTTGGAGTGGCCCTGGACCTTGAAAAAATGGAATCAGCCGCCAGTGAGGGGACATTTGACCTGAGGATTTGGGTACATTAATCTAAGGCATCCAGACAGATTAACTGTTATTGTGATTTCTTCATAGTTTTTGTTTTTAGTTGAAAGCAGACGAATGCGAACCGCGTTCAAATTCTTAGTTCTTCTTTTTTGTCTCACAGCTCAGATGCTGTTGGGGTGGTCAATCGTCCCGACCACTGTTCTAGCGGCAGCCGATCCTTCATTGCCGGAATTACAGCAAAAGCAGCAGCGAATCAATCAATATCGCACGAACGTCAACCAAGCTCGCCAGAAAATTGAACGGCAGGAACAATCGGTTCGCGATCGATTGGGGAATCTCCAACGGCAAATCGATACTACGACATCAGCTATTGACATCCAGAAAGAGAAGCTTCAGGCAGCAACAGAGAAACTCAAAGCAATTGAAAAAGAATTGGCGATCGCTCAAGCGAAGTACGGAAAACAACAAACCAGTACCATTGCGAGATTGAGATTTTTGCAACGCCAAGGCAATGTTCAGGGATGGGCAGCACTTTTGCAAAGTCAGTCCGTTGAAGACCTGATGGATCGGCAATATCAACTCAAGCGAGTGTTTGAGGCAGATCGAACGGCCCTCGTCAGTCTCAAGCAAGCGAAAGATGTCATCGAAGTTAAAAAATTTGACATCGAAGCTCAAAAAAATCAGATTGCATTGCTGACTCAGCAACTGATGGCCCAAAAATCGACCATTGAAGACCGAGCCGAGACCGAACAAATTCTGGTGAATCGACTCAAAAACGATCGCCAAGCGCTCTCTGCTGCCGAACAACAGTTGGCAGCAGAGTCCGAAAAAGTGTCCCAAGATATCCAACAACGTCTTGCTGCCAAAATTGCGTTTCCAGGGACTGTGTTTGTGCCTGGAACGGGACAAATGCTTTTGCCTTCCAATGGCCCAGTCACGAGCACCTTTGGCTGGCGCATTCACCCCATTTTAGGCAGCAGTAAATTTCATAATGGGGTCGATTTTGGGGCGGAGTATGGCAGCGTTATCCGAGCCGCAGATAACGGTGTGGTCATCTCAGCAGGACCGACGGGTGGGTATGGCGAGGCGGTGATTATCGACCACGGCAATGGTTTAACCACGCTCTACGGTCACAGCAGCCAACTGTATGTCAGCATAGGTCAAGCCGTTCAAGGGACAGCCGATCGCAGCGGTGGGTTCTACGGGTTTTCCACGGGACCGCATTTACACTTTGAAGTCCGTCGATCGGGTGAACCCATCGATCCGATGCCGTTTCTTTGATTTAAGGAATCTGCGTGTTAATGAAATACCAACTTCTGACGCAAAGCCTGGAGTGGTTTGCCTCCATGCCTTTACGCTGCATGTGCTGATGAATGGTCGATTGGTAGGCTACCTGCGGAAATTAGCCAGCGGTGTCCTGGTCTTTCAATAGGCGTCAGAATAGCTGGTCACACCTGGAGCACGGCCTATTTCGTTCTCTCCGAGCAAGTAGATTCAATTACACAACGAATCGAAGAAAAACTACTCTCAACCTTTCCTGCCCATGTTAGCAATCCAATTTTATGGGGTATGCGGGTACTTGCACGACAACAATTAGAGAATATTGAGACTCGCTAGAGTGTGCTTTAATCAACTACTTCAATCTAGCAAAGTCTTCGCAATGCGATCGTTGTCTTCTTTTCTCCTTCTGACGTGCCATCTCAAACCCTTTCAGTTGCGGAATGAAAGCTTCAAACGGGCTTTAATTACCTGGAAAGATTCGGTTCTGCTACATGGGGGAAACTCTCAAAATTACGTCGGACCCAATCCATCCCCACCTCATTATTGAGTTTAATTTTCTGAGGCGTATCTGGGTAAATTTTTCCTAGAATATCCGCATCTTGATCCACTACGACCTTACCAAACTTAAGATACGTACTGCCAAACATCTTAAAGGCAGGATGCTTCGCTTGCCCAAATAGCAAAATATAAGTTCGGGTTCGATTTTTCGCTTCCGGCACAAAAATGTGACATTGCGCTGCTTTACCCAGGGGCATTTCCCCATGGAAAATCACTAAAGATGGAAAATGATTTTCTAAGTGCGCTCTAATGGTGCTGGGCAACAGAAATAAATCCGGTTTCCTAAACTTTTCGACCAAGCGGTAAGGGGCCGTAGGCATATCGTAAAACGCATGGGAATGATGCCCATCGTCAATGAATTGATGGAATTCCACATCGGTGATTTTAAACAAGTCGCGGTGAGTGCCGTTTTGATGGTTGTAGTCGTGCATATTTAGCAGCATGGTCAGCAAATCTGTCTCAACGCTTCGATCGGCGGTGTGCCCAATGAAATAGTAATGGTTCGCGATCGCATTCAGCACTGTAGGAATGGGGCTCTTCGGCTCGTATCCTCCATAAGACCAGATAAAATCTCCCTGAATCTCCAACTTCAAAGGTTTCAGTTGGGGTAACGTTTGCTTGTTCGATCCAGGTAAAACTGTACGGCCTTCTCGATCAAACTTTAGAGCATGAAACGGACAAATTACGGTACTTGCGCCATCGCTCTGCACTTCGCACCATCCTTCCGACAGCATCGCGCCCATGTGCGGACAAGCGTTAGGTAAGGCATGGATTTCTCCAATAGCGTCTTTCCACAGAACATAATCGTCCCCGAACAAAGAAATTTTTCTAGGACGATTCACGGCCAGCATTGACTTGTGCGCCAACAACCAAGGCGCACCGGGAAGCATCGACTGCATAGGGTTCTCCTTCCTTTAAAATTGTGAAAGATTCGTCGTGTTTTTTAAAATATGACAAAAACATTCGCATTCGTCAAGTATTCAATCTTCCAAGAACCTCCGGCGGCAGCCCAAACAGCAAAGAGGG
>JAAURS010000055.1 GCA_012032135.1 Acaryochloridaceae cyanobacterium RU_4_10
AGGGTTGTCTCGCACGGCTCTGATCGTTTCATTCACAAGACTCATTAGAACCGCTCCGGTTGAAACATGACAACAAACAGATAGACAGAAAAACGCGACTGTAACCAGACCCAAAATACCCAGCGCATAGGCTTGAGTTCGGGAGAGTTCATGACCTATAGCGGCTTGTACGGCTGGAGCAATCACTAGATTCAAGCAGAGAAGCAGAAAAATATAACGAGGAACTTTCTTTTGATAGAACTGAATCCAAAGATGCCGAATCTCTTCAGGTTGGAGTGGAAAAGTTCTGGATGATTGAAATAGTTTCATAACGTTAAAGAGCAGGATGAAGGATACGGAATGAAAGTTAGGCAATGGGAATAATGGAATCAATCAATTTAATGGCGATGAAGGGAGCAATCACTCCACCTAAACCGTAAATCAGGATATTGCGACGCAGGAGTCGATCGGCAGTCAAGGGTCGAAATTCTACCCCTTTCAGCGCTAGTGGAATCAGAGCCGGAATGATTAGAGCGTTGTAGATTAGGGCGGACAAAATCGCAGATTGGGGGCTTTTCAGTCCCATGACATTGAGGGCACCAATACCAGCGGCTGCAAAGATGGTTGGAATAATAGCGAAGTACTTGGCGATGTCGTTGGCGATCGAAAACGTAGTCAATGCACCACGGGTAATGAGGAGTTGTTTGCCGATGGTCACCAGATCGATCAACTTGGTCGGATCGGAATCCAAGTCCACCATGTTAGCTGCTTCTTTCGCAGCCTGAGTCCCCGAATTCATGGCGACTCCGACATTGGCTTGTGCCAAGGCGGGGGCATCATTGGTGCCATCTCCAGTCATAGCAACCAATTTCCCTTGAGACTGTTCTTGGCGAATCACATCAATTTTGTCTTCTGGTGTGGCTTCGGCAATGAAATCATCTACACCCGCCTCTTGAGCAATCACCGATGCCGTAATCCGGTTATCACCCGTGAGCATCACCGTCCGAACGCCCATGCGTCGCAGTTGATCGAATCGTTCTTTGATTCCTGGCTTGACGATATCTTTAAGATAGATCGCGCCATAAATTTCACTGTCTTGGCAAACCGCAAGCGGTGTTCCTCCCAGTCTAGAGATTCGTTCATAAGCAGCATCTAGCTCTTGGGTGAGGCTACCGCCACGAGAACGGACAAACCCTTTAATAGCATCGACTGCCCCTTTGCGAATCTGTTGTCCATCTGCCAGGTTGGTGCCACTCATGCGGGTACGGGCAGAGAATTCCACACCTTCAGCCGTTTGGGGGTTAAAGTCAATAGTTGCCCCCAGTTTTTCTGCCAACTGGACGATCGAGCGTCCCTCCGGCGTTTCATCAAAAATACTAGAAGCAAGGGCAATTGTTGCCAGATGTTGCAGCGCATATCCATTGACAGGAATAAATTCATCCGCGAGTCGATTGCCCAGGGTAATGGTGCCCGTTTTATCGAGTACCAGCGTATTCACATCGCCACAGGCTTCTACTGCTCGTCCAGAGGTGGCAATGACGTTAAACTGCGCCACCCGATCCATTCCGGCAATGCCGATCGCACTCAATAAGCCGCCGATGGTAGTAGGAATCAAGGCAACGAGGAGCGAAATCAGAATGGCGATTGTGGTAGGTGTGTTGACGTAGTTTGCTAATGGCGGCAGGGTGGCAACCACAATCAGAAAGACTTGGGTTAATACGGTCAGCAAGACGGTTAGGGCAATTTCATTGGGTGTCTTGCTGCGTTCTGCGCCTTCGACTAGGGCAATCATTCGATCGATAAATCCTTGCCCCGGATCGGCGGTAATCCGAATCAATAATTCATCCGAAATCACTCGTGTTCCCCCGGTCACCGAACTGGCAATGTCTGTACTCGGTTGTTTGAGAACGGGAGCCGATTCACCTGTAATTGCGGATTCATCCACCGAAGCAATTCCAGACACCACTTCACCATCGGCGGGAATCATTTCGCCCGCAATGACCTTGACTTGCTCACCCCGACGCAGTGTCGTAGACGAAATAGCCTGGGTGGAACCATCTGGCAACACTTTGCGCGCCATTGTGTCCGATCGCGTGGCTCGTAGCGAGTCTGCCTGGGCTTTGCCGCGCCCTTCAGCCACTGCTTCAGCAAAGTTGGCAAATAATACCGTGAAAAACAAAATTAGGGTAATCAACCCATTCAGTAACCGTTGCTGGTTCGGCTCTGAGGGAACAGTGCCAAACAAATTGGGATTGAAGGTGACCAAAAGTCGTCACAATCGTGCCAGCCCAGACCAGAAACATGACTGGATTGCGGACGGCAATGCGAGGATCTAACTTGCGGAAAGCATCTCTGACGGCGCGTTTGTATAACCCAGACATTTTTGCTTTGGGCGTGTGTTTGCGATTGTCTCGACGTTTCGTGTGTGCGCTCATGGGTTAGAGTCCTCCGGCAATTTGAAAAGCTTCGGCAATCTGACCCAGTGCCAACACAGGGAAAAACGTCAACGCGCCCATAATCAAAATCACGCCTGCGGTTACCCCCGTAAACAATCCGGTATCGGTGCGAAGAGTCCCCGAAGTTAAGGGTACAACGGGTTTACGAGACATTCCATCCGCCAATAATATGAGGGCGGCAATGGGAATATAGCGACCTGCTAGGAGACTGACCGAAGTACTCAAATTCCACCAGAGGGCAGTTGGTGCGGGTTGGGTATCTGCCAATCCTTCAAACCCGGAACCATTATTGGCGGCAGCGGAAGCATATTCATAGATCACTTGTGATAAGCCATGAAAACTGGGATTACTGATCCCTGCCAACTGGTCGGGAAACGCCAGTGCGATCGCCCCTGGAATCAAAATAAAAATCGGATGCACTAGCAGAATTAAGAAACTGGTTAATACCACTTCTCGTTTTTCAATCTTGCGTCCCAAAAACTCTGGGGTGCGCCCGACCATTAACCCGGTGACAAACACCGCCAAAATCAGGTAAGCAAACAGATAAGCCGTTCCGGTTCCCTGTCCTCCCCACACAATTTGCAGAAATAAATTGGCTAGTAGCACCGCCCCACCCAGGGGCATAAACGAATCGTGCATACTGTTGACCGCCCCGCACATGGTTCCGGTGGTCGTAACGGCATACAGGGCAGATTGCGCCCAGCCAAAGCGCACTTCTTTGCCTTCTAGGTTGGGCTGCTGACTGCCTAACAGGGCATTTACGGCTGGGTTGCCCTGATATTCGGAGATCGCCGCGATCCCAATAAACACCAGATAAATCCCAAACACCATGCCATAGATCAACCAGGCTTGTTTACGATTATTGACAAAGATGCCATAGGTGTAAATCAAGGCAGTGGGAATGGCAATCATCGCCACAATTTGGATTAAATTCGTCAACCCATTAGGATTTTCAAAGGGATGAGCCGAATTGATGGCAAAAAAGCCGCCTCCGTTTTCACCCAGTTCTTTGATGATCTCGAAATGGGCAACAGGACCGAGGGAGATCGCTTGCTGTACGGTCAGGTCTTCCAGGGTAGGTACGACAACTGGCCCAGAGAGCGTTTCTGGAACGCCAGCGGCAATCAAGACGATCGCGCCGACTAAACTAATCGGCATCAGGATGCGCGTAATTGAGAGGGTCAAGTCAATGTAGAAATTCCCTAAAGGTCTGCCTGTCAAGCCTCGGATGAAGGCGATCGCGACGGCAATGCCCGTGGCGGCAGAGGTGAAAAATAAAAAACCCAGCGCGGCAACCTGACTGAAATAACTGCACGTGGTTTCGCCTGAATAATGTTGTTGATTGGTATTGGTGATGAACGAAATCGCGGTGTGTAGCGCTGTATCCCAGGTTGGTGCGCCTAGTCCGGTTGGGTTGAGAGGCAACGCACTCTGAAACAGGAGAATCACGAACACAAACACAGCCATGACCAAAGTTGCTGATCGACACCGCCCGAATATACTGCCATCCTGTCATTTCAGTTTGGGCACGAATGCCACTGAGACGATAGATCGCCCGTTCGATCGGGTTAAGGAGGCGATCGAGGCGAGTGCGTTTTCCTAAAAAAATCTGGGCAATGTATCCACCTAAAAGTGGAGTAATGATGACGACTATCAGCAAGGTCAAAGCAATCTGAATCCAGCCTTGCAGCATTATTTGAAAACGCTCCTAAAAAACAGATTGAAGTCTTCACCTCTGTATGATGGGCTCTGAAACCCTGAAATACCAGGTATAGAGGGATATAAATTGGGTCTATGTCAGATGATATAAACGCACCCTAAACGCAGCAGTCAGTGGGGTAAGTCTCGTATCCTGAATAGGATCAAGGAGATTCCCCTTACCCTGTACCTGTCTAAATGAATTCTTCTCGTTTGTTCCAAAACACTCAGTCTCATCAGACTCCACATCAGTGGTTTTGGCTGGCGATGGGACTCATGGCTGTGATTTTTGTCTTAGAGTTTTCCACGCCCTCTGAGTTTATTTTTGGTTATCTCTACACAGTTCCGATTCTGCTTGCCAGCGCACGATTGCGGCGGCGCAGAACGGCTCAGATCGCGATAGTGGCCATCGCCTTGACGTTACTCAATCTTTGGGTCCTGACCCCAGCCCCAATCACGTTGGCTACCGTTGCCAATCGCTCGATCGCGGCGACGGCGCTGCTAGTGATCGGACTTTTGAGCGATCGCAACCGTTCCTTTCAAGAAACCATTGCCTATCAACAAAAACAAATTGAAGCCAATCAAGCCCTCATGCGGCTGCGAGAAGACTTTACCTTTACCCTCACCCATGACCTGAAAACCCCACTCTTGGGTGCGATCGAAACCTTAAAAGCCTTCCAAGATAAGCAATTTGGTCAGGTTTCCGCTGCTCAACACCAAGTCCTCAATACTATGACCCGCAGCCATCAAACCAGCTTACAGCTACTGAATACCTTATTAGATGTCTATCGCAATGATGAAGAGGGCTTGCATTTGGATCTCACCCTTGTAGACCTAACTGCGCTTGCAGAAGAAACCGTTAGTATTCTCTTGGATTTAGCTGCTAGCCGACGGGTTCATCTATCGTTCCATCATGGAGACACCCAAATTCGCAAATCGCTCTGGGTCAACGGCGATCGCCTGCAACTGCAACGGGTATTCACCAATCTACTGATGAATGCCATCAATCATTCTCGGCGGGGCGATCGCATTGAAATTCTGTTAGAATCACAAACCTCCTATCAGGTGGTAAAAATTCTGGATATGGGTTTTGGCATCCCACCAGATGAACTCTGCCATCTGTTTGAGCGATTTTATCAGGGGCAAAGCAATCGCCAAGCTAAAGGTACAGGCTTAGGACTTTACCTCTCTCGGCAGATCATTACTGCTCACGGCGGTACAATTTGGGCAGAAAACCGTGTGCCATCTGGTGCATTGTTTGGATTCAAGTTGCCGCTCTGTTCCTTGCCTGAAGTAACTTATGTCCACCCCGCCCCTGAAAATTCTCCTGGTTGAAGACGATGAACTTTTTCGTTTGGGATTGCGTGTGCGCTTGCAGCGAGAACCAGATTTAGAAATTGCGGCAGAAGCCGATGATGGGGAAACTGCGATCGAACTGGTAGAAACTCACCCGATCGATCTCGTATTGCTAGATGTAGGGCTTCCTGGCATCGGCGGCATCGAAACCTGTTGCCAACTTAAACAACGCTATCCTAACCTACCCGTTTTGGTCTTAACGTCCTACTCCCAACCTGCTCTGATCGCTCGACTTGTAACATCAGGTGCCCAAGGCTATTGTTTGAAGGGAATTGCAGCGGAAACGTTGATTCTTGCCTTGCGATCTGTGGCCGTAGGGGCTTCTTGGTGGGATGCATCTGCAACCCAAACCATTCAGTCCGGCTTGAAACAGACCAATCTGATCGATCCTCAACCTACAAACGAGATTTATAGACTAACCCAGCGGGAAAAGGAGGTGCTGGCACTGATCGCAGCAGGTAAAAGTAATCCAGAAATTGCTCAAGTTTTATACATTACCCCTGGCACAGTTCGGGTTCATGTTCATGCGCTTTTGCATAAGCTGGGTGTCCGCGATCGCGCTCAAGCGGTCATTGTGGCCCTACAAAATAAATTGATTGTTCCGTTCAACAGCAATGACTAGTTTATACGACTCGAAAATGAATACGACGTTCTTTGATTGCAAAACTTCAAGACGGCCAGTTCGCTGACGATAAAAAGCTATGGTCTAGTTAGTTAGAAGCTTGCTTAAACGTATCAACCATAAATTCTGCGGTTACCGCAAGCACTACCTTACTAGTATGAGATAAGTTTAAGTTATCCAAGGCTTCCGTTCTAGTTTTACTCCTCATCACCATCGCATCCATAAAATCATTTGACTCTCTAATCTGCATTTCCGTATCAAGACCCGTGACCTTGTAGGATAGCTGATGCACGCCTACCAACCTTACTGCTAAAGAATCGGCAATAGATTGTGCGACATTTTTGGTTTTAACAACTGCGCTTTGAAGGAGATCGCGTTTTGTCTGCTCCAAATTTGAATATTGCCATGCAATAGCCGTCATTTGGGCGTTCTTTTGTGACGCGATGGTAGAAAGAATACGGCCCAGCGATTCAATGGATTCACAATTCACGAGTAAGTGATAGTTCGCTTTCGAGGATTTGGTGAGCATTCCACTCTCAACTTCTGTCGAAACATTGAGCAATTGGATATCGTCCTCGCTGAGGCCGCATTGTTTCAGTTCAGCCACACAATTGGCCACCTCGATCGCCTTTTTGAAAGCTTCCCTTCCCGTAAAAAACGACTGTCCCTTGATGCAAATGTTAAGTTTGGCACCAGATGCATGAATGGTGGTGGTGGCCATTTCCTGAACGTTAATGAGATGTAAGTTGTCCATCTGGTTTTATGAATAAGTTATCGCTATGATGGCTTATCCTCAGCAAAAAAATCAGCCCTATGGATATTTGCCAAATCCCGCCACCGCTTCAACCCGGCGATCGCCTGTGGGTGATGTTGCCCAGCGGAACACTCCGCGAGACCGAAGCCTTTGAGAAAGGATTGGAAATTTGGCGATCGCGGGGTTATGAAGTGGACTTATGCCCAACCTACGATCGTCGTTGGGGATATTTGGCGGGCACCGATGCAGAACGCCGAGCAGCATTAGAAGAAGGTTGGAAAAATCCTGACTATAAAGCCATCCTTTGCGGTCGAGGCGGGTATGGAGGAGCCAGACTGTTGGAAGATTGGACCTGGCCTTCTGTGGCACCCAAATGGTTAATTGGTTTTTCGGATGTGACTAGCGTGCTGTGGAGTTTGGCCTGTCAGGGCATTTCAGGGGTGCACGGTCCCGTATTGACCACTCTTGCTGACGAACCAGAATGGTCCTTAAATCGATTGTTTGATTGGTTAGAAGATCGACCCGTTGAATCTTTACAAGGGAAAGGTTGGGGACATGGTACCGCTACAGGATTACTTCTCCCTGCAAATCTAACGGTAGCCACTCATATCTTGTTTACCGCCTTACAACCTAACTTAGAAGGCGTAATTCTAGCTTTAGAAGATGTGAGCGAAGCCCCCTATCGCCTCGATCGAATGCTGACGCAGTGGCGCACGAGCGGAATGCTTGCCCAGATAAAGGGGATTGCCCTCGGTCGGTTTAGCGACTGCGAAGCTCCTGCTGGCGTCCCCAGTTTAACCGTAGAAGAAGTACTCCGCGATCGCCTGGGCAACCTCAACATCCCCATTGTGTCAGGGTTGCCCTTTGGCCACCAGGGAGAGAATGCGGCTCTGCCCGTAGGAATCGAGGCGGTGTTGGATGGCGATCGGGGAAGTTTGGGTATTTCTTATACATAAAAAACTCCCCCGAATTTGGGGGAGTTTGAAGTTAAAACCAGAACGATCGCAAACGATCAGGTTGCTTTTTCAATCACATTGTCAATCAAGCCATATTCCTTGGCTTCTTGAGCAGACATGAAATAATCGCGATCGGTATCTTTCTCGATTTTCTCAATGGTTTGCCCCGTTTCCCGCGCCAGAATTGAATTAAGCGAATCCCGAATCCGCAGAATCTCTCGAGCTTCAATTTCAATATCAGACGCTTGCCGACGACCTGTTCCGCCTAAGGGCTGGTGAATCATGATTCGGGCATTGGGCAAAGCCAGCCGCTTACCCTTACTGCCAGAGGCCAACAGGAAAGCTCCCATCGAAGCAGCAAGACCCACACAAATGGTGACCACCTCAGACTTAATGTGCTGCATGGTGTCATAAATAGCCATGCCCGCTGTGACGGAACCACCTGGAGAATTGATATACATGTAAATGGGTTTGGTTTGGTCCTCAGAGTCCAAATACAACATGGCCGCAATAATTGAATTGGCCAGTGAATCCGTCACTTCTTGACCCAGAAAAATAATTCGCTCTTGGCTGAGACGAGTGTAAATATCAATCCAGCGTTCATAGGTGCTGCCAGGGAGGCGGTACGGGACGCTGGGTACACCAATTGGCATGGACGGAACTCCTTTAAGTACGCATAAACAGGATTAAATTAGGATGCAATGCTTTGCAGTCCTAGGATGCAACACCACCCGCAAGCACGGGGGGAACGGCCTCTTTAGAGTTCTCAAGAACGATGTCAATCAAGCCATACTCTTTGGCTTCTTGGGGCGTGAGATAGAACATGCGATCCATGTCCTTGGTCAATTTTTCTGGGGATTGACCTGTATTCCGAGCCAGAATATTGAGCATGGCTGTTTTATTAGACAGCACCTCTTTTGCACGGATTTGGATATCGGTGGCTTGACCTTGGGCTCCGGTGCGAGGTTGATTGAGGACAATCGTGGCATGGGGAAGGCTGGCCCTAAAACCCTTGGTTCCGCTTGATAAGATCAAAGCGGCAGTCCCCATCGCCTGACCCAGACAAATGGTATGGACGGGTGGCTTAATGTACTGGAGGGTGTCGCAAATGGCGAAGGCTTCTGTTTCGTAGCCGACGGCATCTCCGTCATACCAGGAGGTTCCGGTTGAATTGATGTAAAACCGAATGGGCTTTTCAGGATCGTCAAACTGGAGATAGAGCAACTGGGCAATAATCAGTTCCGTGACGTCCATCCCGAGTCTGCGTTTCACGTCATCGGAGGAAAATAGCGGCAGCCCAAGATAGACAATCCGCTCTTTCAACAAAAGCGAGGGTAAATCGGGCGGGGGAGTTCTGATGTAGGAGTCTCCGCCATAGTAGGGAGCTTGAACGGCCTGAATAGGTGATTCCATGACGTGTGACTGCCTGAAATAGGTAATGCTGATTACACTCTAGCAATTTTCTGGACGGGATACTCTGGCACAATGGATCTTGGAGGATATTGGTCAAGGATCCCCTCTTAGAAAGGGCAAAAAAGTCTTAACCGTTTTGCACTCGCCCCCCTGCCCCCCAAGTTTGGGGGGTTCTGAACTCAAAGTCCCCCAACTTGGGGGATTTAGGGGGCGAACGCAGGGTACAAAGCATTTGTTCAATATTCTCTAAGAACAATAGCGTTGAGATCCGTCATGGCATATTTCTGGTTTAAAGCATTTCATATTATCGGCGTAGTGGTTTGGTTTGCCGGACTGTTTTATTTGGTCCGTCTGTTTATCTATCACGTTGAAGCCAATGAGGAGCCAGAACCCGCTCAATCCATTCTGAAAAAGCAGTACGGAATTATGGAAAAACGTCTGCTCAATATCATCACCACACCTGGAATGGTAGTCACAGTGGTCTGTGCGATCGCCCTGCTCATTCTTTCCCCAGAGCTACTGAAACAGGGTTGGCTCCACGCCAAATTGACCTTTGTAGCCCTGTTATTGGGGTATCACTTTTACTGCATTCGTTTGCTGAAGCAATTAGAGGCAGGAACCTGTCGTTGGAGCGGTCAGCAATTGCGGGGTTTAAATGAAGCGCCTACGGTGATGTTGGTGGTCATTGTGTTGCTGGTGGTCTTCAAAAGCAGCTTTCCCACAGATGCAACGGTTTGGGTGATTTTTGGCATGGTAGTGGCGATGATAGCCACCATTCAGCTCTATGCCCGCAAACGCAGGCTAGATAAAGAAAAATTGTTAGCTGAAAGCGCATCAGAGACATCTGCGTAAGGGATAGCTTGCGGCTAAAGTTATCCAACCGTCTTGTCGCTTCTGATGCACTCAGATTTATAGCCCATGAACTAAGGTGTTGAATATAACCAAAGTCATCGTAGGCAAATCATGGATCGGGATGAACTACAGACTTTAATCGAAAAACTTCAACGGCAGACGGGCAGTAGCGTAGTTGACTTACGATATCGTCCGGAAGAAGAAGCGCCCAATTGGGCCGTCATCATTGATTGGGGCAGCAAATATATGGCAGCAGTGCCGGGATCGCTCCAAGATAACCCCATTGATAGCCTCAAAGCAGCGCTGTCGTACATAGAACACAAACGGTCTGACAATTCTTCGTATAAATGAGCGATGAATGCATCCGAATGTCTCTATTGGGGAACCCTAAGCAAAACAACGGCATCCTTAACTACAAAGTTAATTTTTCCTAAGGGTTTACAATACCAAAATGTATACGCCTTAACATTTGCTCATTTTTTGGTTGATTTTGCCCATGCGTCTGGATTTGAACACATTAATACGATCGCTTAGAGTTTGGCATATTGTCCCGCTTTTGCTCCCCTTTTTATTGGGCTCGGCGGCCCTTCGCGTTTCTCCTTATCCGCCCGCAGCTAAAACAGTGGTGCCTCCCCTTTCTATTACCTCTTTATTGAATCACTCGCAGATTTCATCTCCACAACCAGAACTGCCGAGTCGAGCCCTAAATGCGCTGTCCCATCACTCCTCCTCAAAGCAAGCCTCACAGACCTCCGCGCCCCAAAAAACAAAAACTCAACCCACTCCTCAAAAACAGCCTTCATCCTCCCCAGCCCGAACTGCGATCGCGCCAAAACCTGCCCCAACGCCAGCTCACCACTTACCGCCCATTCCCATTCGCGTAGCAGTGGCGATCAATTCAAAGACCCTCACTGTGGCCACTTCAGATACGGGTGTGGTGATGGATCGAGTAGGTCTGCCTTAGGTCAATTAACAGCCCAAACGGGGATGTCCGTCAGTTCCTCCCCTACAGGGATACAAATTGGCAGCTTGGAAACCCATCTGGGGTTTGGATTAAGCCCAGTACCGCCAATGGATTGATCTACGTGGACGGACGTTGGTATCGCGGCCCAGTCCAGTTGATCTCCCGATCTGATGGGTTGTTGGCCGTCAACCATACGGATGTTGAGACCTATCTTTATAGCGTCGTTGGGGCAGAGATGCCTGCTTCCTGGCCCGTCGAAGCCCTCAAGGCCCAGGCAATCGCGGCCCGATCCTATGCAGTCGTGCATATTTCTCGACCTGCCAGCGATCATTATGACTTGGGATCCACTACTCGTTGGCAAGCCTATCATGGTGCTGAGACAGAGACCAACACCACCCATCATGCCGTCAATGAAACCCGTGGAATGTTGTTGTCCTATCAAGGGGGCGTGGTTGAATCTCTCTATGCCAGTTCAGAGCAACTCGTCAAAGAAGCTCACGGTGGTTTTGGGATGAGTCAAGAAGGTGCCAATCAACTCGCCCAGCAAAACTTTAACTTTCAGCAAATTCTGGGACGGTTTTACCCCGGCACGAGCTTAGCAGTTCTGAGCATCAAGTAATCCGATCTTCAAGCCAAAAAATCGAAACACTCCTCTGAATTCTCCGTCTTTTTATGCCCGACCTTCCTGTCTCCCTGCCTTGGCCCTACATTAGTCCTGGCATTCCAGACGAATTGTTCGAACAATTGCCAGGAATTCCTATGACCAAGCGGGAAACCCGACTTTTGTTGCTGTCTCAACTCCGCCTCCAACGGGACACCATCCTCTGGGATATTGGTGCGGGTACGGGAACGATTCCAGTTGAAGTCGGGCGTCTTTGTGTGGATGGACATATCATGGCCGTTGAGCGCGATGAAGAAGTGGCCCACCTGATTCGGACCAACTGCGATCGCTTTGGTGTCAAAAACGTCACGGTTCTCCAGGGCAGCGCGCCAGAGTGTTTGGCAGATCTTACCCAAGCCCCCAGCCGCGTGTGTTTGGAAGGAGGGCGTTCCGTTGGCGAAATCTTACGTCAGGTTTGGCAGCATCTTCAGCCGGATGGACGCGTGGTGGCCACCGCCACCTCCCTAGAACACCTTTATACCATCTCAGAAACCTTTGCTGAACTTCAGGCTCGCAATGTTGAAGTGGTTCAATCTGTCATTAATCGACTGGAAACACGAGGCAATAACCAAGTCTTTACTGCCGTTGACCCAATTTTTATTTTAAGTGGTGACAAAAATACCTAGCCTGTCATAATGTAGAGTGATTTGGGCGGGGTCATCTATTTGCAAGGGTCAGTTTTGATTGTTGGTGTACTAGGATTGGAACGGAATGTTTTCTTTTTTGACCGCAGCAGCGCTTTCTGCACAGTTGTTGCCTTCGACAAATCCCAATCCATCGTTAGCAAATGCCTCAACAATTGCCCAAAGTCTACCCATTCAATCTGAAAACGGATATCCCATTGCCCGACAAGTTTCACTGAGCGCGAATGAGATTCTTCAGCCTCAAGATATTAGGTCACTGCCAGGATCCCTCGACTCAACCCCTGTTTTTAATAGCAATAGTCCCGAGGCCATTCGGCAACCCGGTATTTTGGTTTCTACGTTTCCATCCACCGGGAAACTTTACCCTTCAGCTCACCTGAATTATGCCCTGCAAGGGCGTTTTGATATCTTTGCCCATCACATTGCAAAAACCGATAAGCCCGATACAACGCCCACGCTTTACAACGGTCTTCTGATCTACAACCCAAGTGCGACTGAAACAATTTATGTGGACGTCTTGAAAGCCGCTAGTTTTTTGGGAACTCCTGATGCCCCGTATGTGGAAATGCCCCCATTAATGGACAATCCGATCGGGAGGTTTTTCTCCGGTCCTGGCGGAAGATTGACTGATTTTCTCTTACGGAATGAGCGGCAAGTCCGAGCCCGTCGAATCTCTCTGTTTCCCAAACAGACCGAATTGTTAATGAATTTACCCATTCCGGTGCCGCGTCCTGCTTGGGGCAAACGTGCCTGGTCTTCCCTCCCACAAGCGATCTCACCAACCTTAAAAATTCAAAAACCAGTCTTCAAGCCCACCCTATTGAATACCACTGCATCCTCCAACGCGCGCTCCACTCTGATGCGTCTCAGCAGCAGCGGCCCCGTATATGTGGCTAATATGGCCCTGTATGCCCCTGTTTTATCCACGGGACAAGAGAGCATTCCCACCAAGGCTGCTTGGGAAAATCTTTTGGTCAATGGCAAATTAGCCGAACCGCGAGATCGGGGACCTTCTCCCTTGGGGTCCTCTGTTGCCGATCGCCTCTTCTTTTACGGTAGAGTGGCTGGGGTCAGTCGAGGTTCTAAGTGGCACGCACTTGTGACGGATAAACCTCGCAGTAAACGCTTAACCATTCCCAAGGTGGGCGAAGCGTTTTCCTACGGGTTGAGTACCCTCCAACGGGGCACCTTTGGGACGGGACAGGTACAGAGCGCACCCATGCTAGTCAGATACCCCGATACAGCGTTTCTGTCCCACGGAAATTTTGGGGTGCACTATGAGCTTTCGTTGCCTTTGTATAATTCAACGAGGGAACCCCAACAGGTCGCTTTAGCGGTCCAAACGCCAATCAAGCAAGATATTTTAGCAAAAGGGTTGCGGTTTTTAAGGGCGCTGCCCGGTCAAATCTTTTTCCGAGGAACCGTCCGACTTCGTTATAAAGACGATACAAATAATTCTCAGGTTCGGTACTTTCATTTGAACCAACGTCAAGGACAACAGGGACAACCCCTGGCTGTGTTCAAATTGGATCCGAGGAAAGAGCGGCTTGTTACTCTAGACTATCTATATCCACCGGACTCAACTCCACCCCAAGTGGTGACGATTCAAACATTGTCGGAACAACCCTCTATCCAGCAGTCTGCTTATGGAATCCCGCGTTGAAGTTTTATCCGATGTCGCTGCTTTGGTCGATCGTGCAGCCACGTTGGTCTGCGATGCGATGCAGGCAGCGATCGCCCAACGGGGGCAATTCACCATTGCGCTAGCAGGCGGGTCTACCCCCAAACCCCTTTATGAGAAACTGGCCCAACAAAATTTACCTTGGGATAAAGTTCGCGTTTTTTGGGGGGATGAGCGGTACGTACCTCCCACCCACCCCGATAGCAATGAAGGCATGGCACGTCAGGCATGGCTCGATCGAGTTCCCATTCCGGCCCAGAACCTTTACCCCATGCCCACTCAGGCTGCCAACCCAGCCGATGCAGCCCTAGCGTATGAAACCCAGGTCAAAACCTTTTTTGGATCTGACACCATTCCAGCATTAGATTTAATTTTGCTTGGATTAGGCGATGACGGCCATACGGCTTCCCTTTTCCCTCATACTGAAGTCTTGAACGTCTGCGATCGTCTGATTGGAGTTGGATATCGGGGAGAAGATCCTCGACTCACCTTTACAATTCCCCTGATTAATCAAGCCCGATGCGTGCTTTTTTTGGTGCGGGTCAAAACAAGCAACCTGCCTTAAACGCAATTTTTTCTGATGGGGCCAATCCCTTTGATTACCCAGCCCGTTTTATCCAGCCTCAGGGCCAACGAATTTGGTTGCTCGATTCTGCCGCCGCAGAAGGGCTTGCAGTTAGCCATTAATCGGGTTCTCATTTGTCTGAGGTTCTAAAGTGAGATCTTCATTTGTAAGTGTGAACACTAAGGACGATTCGATCGTAGCCGCACCAGTCGCCAAATAGTCAATGAAAATGCGACAATAGTCACGCTTGGCCATAGGTAACTGTGGACTATGCTGGGTTAGCCTAAAGATTGATATTTCTGTGCTGAATTGGTTTGGGTATGATTGTTTGTTCTCATTGCCTACATCAAAATCTAAATGAAGCGGCCAACTGTGAGGCTTGTGGTGCTTCCCTGGCGGACAAAAGAAGTTGTCCGAATTGTGGCAGCGCGGCCCAAGATGACGCTCGGTTTTGTGGGATATGCGGATTTAACTTACAGCTATCAATGCCCCAGCGGGTTGAGCTCATTCATGCTAAAGGGACCAGCAGCGATTCACTGTTATCAGAACCTCCTGCTCCTGAACCCACGCTGAGCCTAAGCTCTGCGAGCATGCCCTCTGTGCAAACCGCCTCGGGAAATGAGTCTCTCGGGCAGGTACGACGAGCAGAGGTGGAGGATACAGATAGAGTGGATTCCTTCGAGCAAAACGTTTTGAATGACGAAGTGTCGAACACTCAAATCCAGGTTAAAACCCAATCAGCAGCACTGCTTCACGCGCAAAGCAATTCGCTTATCGAACTGTCTGGGTATCAAAAAGTTGTGCATATTGGCAAACCTAATGACAGAGTTCCACCGGATATCAATGTTAGTGTGTTTCCAAGTTCGGAGGTGGTCTCAAGGGTCCATGCAGACATTCATCTTGAAGGAGGGAATTGTTTTGTTGAAGATGTGGGGAGTGCCAACGGAACTTACCTGAATAACGTTCAACTCACCCCTGGCACGCGACATCCCTTACACCCCGGCGATCGCATTTGCCTTGGCAAGGGGGATCTGGTTACTTTTGTCTTTCAAATGAATTAGTTTATTTAGAACACGTGATTACGCTAACGCTCTTACATCCGGTTCAATCTACTCCCGTTCAAAGCTGGAGCTTTGAGCACGATCCTGTTATTCGAATTGGCCGAGCAGTGGACAATCATGTCGTGCTCTACAGTGCTGTGGTCTCTCGGTACCATGTTGAAGTTCGTCTGACGGACGATCGGTGGGAAGTGGTCAATCTTGGGACGAATGGAACGTATGTAGACGGCAAACGGGTCAACCAAGCACCTTTGGTGAGTGGTGGAATTATGCGTCTGGCTCGTTCTGGACCTAACATCCAAATCTCTATTGAGGGGCAATCCAGTGGATTAGGGGATGAATCGCTTCCAAGCGCAGAAGCATTCACCATAGAAGAAGATGAGCCCGATCGTGCAGATCTCAGCTCGGTCTCCTCTCCAGAAGTCGTTCCGGAACCTTTGCTTGAAGAGGCCGAGCCAGTCTTATTAGAGGAAGAACCCCTGGCTGCGGAGTCCATCGAGATTCCATCCGTTGAAGTTTCGCCTTTTTATGTGGGAGGTCGCTATCCTCTTTTCAATCAAGGCAATAACGAATCAGCGGTACTGCAATCGAGTCATTGCGACCACCAGCGATCGCCAGGAAATTCCTTGATTTGCATTGATTGTGGGTTTCCAATTCATCCCATCAAAACGGTAGGTCGTTACCAAGTCCTGAAATCCTTAAATCCTGCCGGGAATTCTCTATTAGCATGGCGAGACGGTCATACCGTAGTTTTAAAGACCTTACCTTTGAAAGGACTGAATAATCCAGAACTGGTCCAGCAGTTTGAAGATCGATGTCGTTTACTTTGCCAGTTAGAGCATCCAGGGATGCCCAAGGTTTTTGAAGCATTTGAGCAGGACGGGCAGCCCTATCTTGTGAGCGAAATGATTTACGGCTCTACCTTGCGTGAATGGATGGCGCAACAGGGACCTATTCCCCGCTACCAAGCGGTACAGTGGGTGTTGGAAGTGAGTCGCTTGCTCGATTACCTGCACAAACAAGCTCCACCTTACATTCATCGTAGAATTCAGCCTTCCAATTTAATTCGGCCCAAAATGTCCCACGGCTCTAGCCAGGTGGTCCTCGTCGATTTTGGTGAGTTGAGAGGATTGACCGTTGAGTCGGAGACTTATGATTCGGTCGTTTATATCGCGCCGGAACAACAGGTGGGAGAAGATGGGCCGCTCTCAGATCTTTATGCTTTGGGAGTAACCCTACTGAATTTACTGACGGCTCAAGAACCAGATGCGTTTTATCAGTTGGGCGATGATGAGTTTAGGTTGCAGGTTAAGGATGTTCCCAGCATTGGGCCTGATGTTGCTGAAATTATTCAAAAACTAACGCATCTCCAACCAGCCCAACGGTTTGAATCAGCCGCAGCGGTGGCAGAGGCGTTACAGCAGTTACTGTAGGGTTAGATCTGCCCTATGGATTTACCGATTGTCTACCATCCAGACTATGTCGCACCGTTACCGGATGGACATCGGTTCCCAATGGGGAAGTTTTCCGATCTCTATCAGTTGCTGTTGAGCGATCGCATTGCCACGCCAGCCCAATTCCACGCACCCGAACTTCCCCCCACGGAATGGCTAGAGTTAGTCCATTGCAAGAATTATGTGATGGATTACCAACAGGGGACGCTGGACCCCAAGGCACAGAGGCGGATTGGATTGCCCTGGAGTGAAGCGCTCGTCCATCGAACTTGCATTGCTGTGGGTGGTTCTGTATTGACGGCACGATTGGCGTTGAAGCATGGGTTGGCCTGCAATACGGCGGGTGGCACCCACCATGCGTTTCCTGACTATGGGTCGGGGTTTTGTATTTTCAATGACTTGGCGATCTCCGTACGGGCCTTACAAAAATTCAATCTGGTTCAGAAGGTTCTGATCGTAGATTTGGATGTGCATCAAGGGGATGGAACCGCTTATATTTTTCAAAATGACCCCAGTGTGTTTACGTTTTCAATGCACTGTGAGGCTAATTTCCCTGGTAAAAAACAGCAAAGTGACCTGGATGTATCACTGCCTGAAGGGATGGAAGATGATGCTTACCTACAAACCCTAGCGGAATATTTGCCAGATTTATTGAACCAGGTCAAGCCGGACTTAGTGCTGTATGATGCGGGCGTTGACCCACACCTTGACGATCTGTTGGGTAAATTGGCTTTGACGGATACGGGCTTGTTCAGACGAGAAATGCAGGTATTGAGTACCTGTGTGAAGCAGGGCTGTCCAGTAGCCTGTGTTATTGGAGGCGGGTATAGCAAAGATTTTTCCAGTCTGGTGTACCGACATTCGTTGGTGCATCGTGCTGCCAGCCAAGTCTATGTGCAACAGCGATTGTGAACGGTATCAGGCCAAAAGCTAATCTAATAATTGACTGATGGGCAGGTTCAAATCTTTGGCCAAAGGGGGAAATGTAA
>JAAURS010000383.1 GCA_012032135.1 Acaryochloridaceae cyanobacterium RU_4_10
CAACAATTTATTGGGAATGGAAAGGTAAGGAGAAATGGGCTGTACACGATCAATCTTTCTGGTGGTAGTGTGAACAGCGAGGAGTTTATGGAGTTCCTGAAGGAACAATTTGTCGAGCATGATATTGCCCCCCAAAGTATTTGTTTTGAGATTACGGAAACTACTGCGATCGCCAATCTCGACCAAGCTGCCCAGCTCATTCATTCTTTGAAAGAGTTGGGTTGTCGTTTTGCTTTGGATGATTTTGGGACTGGGATGAGTTCCTTGGCCTATCTCAAAAATCTTCCGGTCGATTATCTGAAAATTGATGGTGGCTTCATCAAAGATATCGATAGCGATCGTATTGATTATGCAATGGTGGATAGTTTCAATAGACTGAGCCATCTGATGGGCATTCAGACGATTGCAGAGTGCGTAGAAAGCGAATCCGTCCTCAAGCAATTGCAAAAGATTGGAGTTGATTATGCCCAAGGCTTTTGTATTGATAAACCCAGTCCGCTCGTGTTTGCTTGAGGCGAATCGGCCTAAGGGACTCCAACCCGATATGCTAAAGAGGCAACATAATTGGAGGGATCTTGATGATTCCGGCTTGGTTGGCGATCGGGGGGATTACGCTTGCAATCGCGTTGGTGCTCAATCGATTGCCGCGTTATGACATTCGTTGGTTCTTTCGCCTGCGTCGCCCTCGTTGGTTGACCTTTGAGTGGGCTATTCCCATCATTTGGAGTGGGATTTTCATCTGTGGTGCTGCATCCGCGTACCAACTTTGGATCCGCGAACCAGGGACACTGCGGTGCTGGTTTTTGATGGCTTTTTATATCTTGCTGGAGGTTGTTATTTTGGCCTACACCCCTGTGATGTGCAGACTTCACAGTCTCAAGGCAGGAACCCTTGTGGGTGCGATCGGTTTTTTCTTGGGATTGATACTGAGCCTGCTTGTCTGGCCTATTTCAGGATGGGCTGTAGTGTTACTGTTACCCTATCTGTTATGGAGTCCCATTGGCACATTTGTGACTTGGCAGATGATCCGTTTGAACCCTGATGCGGCCTAGTGCTTGTTAAAGTGTGTTAAATGATACATTTATGCGAGTTAGCATATTATTTTAGATTCATCCCATAGAGAAACAACATGAAAAAATTAACACCCCTGTTGCTGGGTATTCTGTTTGTTAGCAGCACAACTGCCTGCGGTAAAGCCCCTGAAGCCAAAGTTTCAGAAAATTCAGGGGTTATTCCGGCTGGGACAAAAATTGAGGTTTCCGTTCCAGCAGAAATATCGACGGGTAAAAATCGCAACAACGATCGCCTTATTTTTCCCGTAGATTATCCTTTGGTGGGGGGCAATCCCGTACTCAAAGGAGCCAAGGTAGAGGGACATTTGGAAAATGTGGTCAAAGCAGAAAAAGGACGCAAAGCCAGTTTACATTTAGTCTTTGACAATATTGTGTTCAAAAATGGTTCGGTCAAGCCGATCGATGCTCAGCTTCTCAACACAAAGGTTGAGACCAAAACCAAAGGTAAATTTTTGAAGAATGCTGGAATTATCATGGGTGGTGCTGTTGCGGGACACTTTCTAGGTAAAAAGACGGGGGTCAAGCATGGTGGATTAGGAGGTGCAGCCGCAGCAACAGCGTTTGTTTTAACTAGCCCTGGCGGTGAAGTAGTATTAAAGAAAGGAACCGATCTTGACCTTAAGTTGAAGAGTCCTATTGAACCGGAGAAAACAGGTATTTAATCTCAGCAGTGTCATAAATTTCAATTCTCCTTGAGTTTCTGGAGAAGTCCTAAGCCAAGCTGACAGCAAAATGACTGGAGCAAATGCTCAAAACCGCAATAGCCCTGTCAGCTTGTGTACATCTCTGACTTGCGATCGCCGAGATGTACATACACAAGCTGAAACTTGACTAATTTACAGTGATGGAGAGTTTAGCGAGCGTAAATTCTATGTCTAACGCCTTAATGGATAAAGTAGGACTCCGCACTAGAGAAAACTGGGCCTTGATAAAGGATGGTGAAACATGACTTACACCACAACACTCTACAACACTGACTTCTACACTTGGACCGCTCAAACCGTCCAGTTATTGAAAGAGCGACGATTCTCCGAATTGGATCTTGAGAACTTGATTGAGGAAATTGAAGATTTGGGCCGTTCAGAATATCGCGCTCTTGAGTCGCGCTTGGAAGTTTTACTCATGCATCTCCTCAAAGTTAGGTATCAACCAGAGATGTACACAAAAAGCTGGGACTTAAATATGTGGATACTATACTGATCGATAAGAAAGTATTCGCGGAAACTGCCAATGGTACGGTAAGTAGAAAACTTTTCGCCGTGATCGTAATCTTGGGTTGATTTAGATAGTACTTCTGCAATAAAGCAAGGATTTATGACGGTGTCGGTACGCCCAGTTTGAAGCTGTAAAGGTTTTTCGACAACCATAACATCGGGATAGGTATAGAGATTGCGATCGGGTATCCAAAGCCGTTGGTCGGTGGCAAAAATTCGGTAGGGTTTTCCTCGTAAAGCAAATTTGAGAAGGGCTGCAAGATTAATTGCCAATTCATTGTGGTCAGGTGTGCCTCCAGTCATCGGAATAATGGCTCCATTGCGGTATTCGCTGCGGGTTTCAGATGCAAGTTCAAGGTACTCATCGGGGGTATAAATTCGCTGTTCAAGTGCCTGTGTCATTGGGGGGCGGCTCCAAATGTTTCAAGTGGTTGATGATTTATCGATTTAATGATTGCCTCCTCACTCTGTTGGCATCTGTTGAATAATCTCCATTGTTTTGACGCTGACGGTGCAGACCCGTTGCAGCAGGTCAATGACGTGTTCTTTGTAGTCGGCAAATTTGTAGGTGTTGAATAGTTTTGCGATCGTCGGATCTTTGGGTGTCTTTTCTTTGTATTGGTCGAGTATCCATTCCAGGGCGGAGCGGTTGCCAAGTTTGTAGTCCCAGGCAATGGCAGGTATACCGTCTAAAGTTGTTTCGGTGTCGAGGATAATTTTGCCTTCGGTTTTTGTCTGCTTTGAGTTTTGCTTTCGGGATTTTGCTCTCTCCTGGCGAGAGCAGAGATTCAAGCCCAAAAATTTCAGCAGTTTCGGCTCCCCTTCTCCTGCGGGAGAAGGGGTTGGGGGATGAGGGCAGATCGACTCGGTTGAGTTTGTAGGGTTCAGCGGTTTCGTAGTTGAGGTGTAAATCCATCAGGGCTTGTCCCCAGTCGGCCCATTGATGAAAGTCTTTGTAGAAAGGCAGGCGAGGAAATTCGCGCTTGAGGTTGAGTTCGTATTTGGTTCGGTAGGCGGGGTGGTGGAGAACGGCGTAGGTGTAGTGGAAGATGTCGAGTTTTGTGATGGTCACCCAGCCCCCGCCTCTCCCCGCAGGCAGACGGGGGGATGTGTCTTTGGTGTCCAATTCTTGTTTTATGGGGGAGGACAGGTGGGAGGCGATGGTTTCTAAGGTTTGCTGGATGTTGTCTGTAATGACTTCGTTTTTAAAGCGTAAAACGGTCAAGCCATTTGCCTGCAACCAAGTATCCCGATCTTCATCGCGTTCTTTTTGTGTTTCATGAATTCCACCATCTAGTTCGATGACTAACTTGGCGGTATGACAATAGAAATCAACAATGTACTGCCCAATATTATGCTGTCGGCGGAATTTGGCATCGTGAAGTCGATTGGCTCTTAAGCACTCCCACAAAATTTTCTCTGCTGAGGTTTGCTGTTGTCTGAGTTCCCTCGCTCTTTGTAAAAGCGATTCTGGAATATCTCTTCTAGCGCCTGCTAGATGCGTTAAGTCTCCGCTTTCTAATTTTTCTGTGCTGGGCTGGAAAAGGCCCTCACCCCCAGCCCCTCTCCCAGTGGGAGAGGGGGGAATTGAATTTTTTCTGGCTTCCTTCTCTCCTAGAGAAGAGGGGGGAACTAGATTTTTCCCGGCTCCCTCCTCTCCTG
>JAAURS010000384.1 GCA_012032135.1 Acaryochloridaceae cyanobacterium RU_4_10
GTTAACGGAACTGATTCTACGGGGAAGTCGCCACTACGAATGCCCATCTCTAAAAGTACTCGATTTTGAATCGCTCCCATTTCCTGAGAACTGCATGGGATACTCAAAATCACTGGTGCGGGATATGCCTCTCTCAGAACGACTGCGGCTTTTTCTGCTTTGGATAGGTAGCGTAGGGCGGGATATGAGCCTACAATTTCCTCAATGCTTTTGAGCGTTTTATCGGTGCGATTTGCGCCTAAACGAGGTTCAAAGGCATTCTGGTTTAAAAATAAGTCGAGGTCTTCCGAAAATCGGTTAATGAGCTTCCAGCCTTTAGACAGGCTTGTTCCCCCTTTGAAGACAACTTGCTGAGGCCATTGGGCTGCTATGATTCGCAAGGCTTCCGTGACGTAGTAATCTTTCTCTATTAACTGTGCAGTGAGGCCAGAACCCTTAAAATGCTCTGTAGCCGCGACGATCGCATCGTAAAAGTCTGGGGATTCAAATAACTTCACTTGGATTGCCATTCCTTTGCATAGCGCAAGGTTCGCAGCTTTCCAAAATCAAAGCGCGAGATGGGATTCAAGGTTTGGCGGAGTGGGGCAAGTTGTTTGGCACTTTTTTTTGAGTTCTTGACCGAGTGCTCCCAACATGGCTCGGACGCGGGGCGGTTCTGTGCTGGCAATGGCGGCTAGGCGTTCATAGCGATCGTCTTCACTCAGGTATAGCAACAGCCGCTTTTGCGTCGCTTCTTCTGAGAGTTCACTAAATTTTCCCCGCGTTCTGAGCAAATCTAGCAGGGCTGCTTCTGTGGGTGAGAGTGATTTCCAGGTTTCCGGTCTACGGGTATGAAGACGGATGCTTTTACCCATAATTTTTCTCGGTACACTGGCAGCGGGGGTGGCAAATTCCCCTTGCCCTGCGTTTTGGGTGCTAAAGCCTAACAGATTTGCTGCGCTTATCCCAGCAGGCATGACCTTTTGATGAATTGGTAGGGCTTGGATTTCGCTTTCGCTGGGGCGGCTTTGACCGAAGCGGGTGGTGTGAGGTCGGTAATATAAGCCTTTACTCACTCGCTCTAAGACTCCGGCCTTAACCAGCCGCGAAAGGGTTTGACTGACTGCAAATGGCGGCAGTTCGGGAAAATCGCTTTGCCGCCAATATTTACTATCCTCTTGTTCAATGCGATTGCGTATCCGCTCTGCGGTTGCAATTCGATGGCTTTTCATGCCTGAAAACCGTTTGTCTACTCACATTACATTCTCGCTAGAGAGATTCTTGATGTCAAGTTATTTGCTAAAAAAACTTGACATCAAACCTTGATTCAGCTTCGCTCTTGGTGCTGCCGATAGCTCCTAAAGCTCTATAGTAGATAAGGGCTGCGAGGATTGAAGCCAAGACCTCTCGTAAGCGATCGCAGCATTCTCATCAGACTCAATGACCGGAATAGAGATGTTGCAGGTTGCGTTGCTTTAAGTTCAGCCTATGAGGGCGATCGCAACTTCAACTAGACGTAATGGCCTAATGCGTGCAAGGTCGATTGCCAACTTGTTTTTTGCTATGCAGAGCAAGGTTCAGCGCGATCGACTAGGGGTGAAGGGTTATATTTGTGCTCATTTAAGACGTAAGCTTTCGCTTGAGTAGCTGTAGCCCAAATAACAAGACAAAAGCTGGGTTGTTAAGGAGGTATCGTTTCCAAAGGCGTTTGGGTTCTACGGCAAAACGATAGAGCCACTCTAGTCCGGTGGCCATCATCCAGCGAGGGGCTTGACTGACTTCCCCGCTATGAAAGGCGAAGGCGGCTCCTACACCGATCGCGACGGCTTGCAGTTTCCCTTGTTGCTGTGCCATCCAGAGTTCTTGTTTGGGACACCCCAGCGCGACAAATACGATCGCAGCACCGGATTGATGGATACGCTCGATATCTGAAGCGGTTTCGGTAGGGGTTAGGTCTCGAAAGGGTGGGGCGTGGGCACCTACAATTTGGAGGCTGGGGTAGCGCGATCGCAGATTTTCTTGCAATTTTTGTAACATGGTGTCGGTGCCACCGTAGAGATAGATGGGCACTTGTTCTCGATCGGCTCGCTGACAACATTCCACCATGAGATCGGGACCATAAACCCTTGTGGCTTGTGGCCATCCTAGCCAGCGTAAGGCCCAAACGAGGGGCATTCCATCGGGGGTGACAAGGGCGGCTTGATTGACTACTTGACGGTAAGTGGGGTTCCAGTAGGCGGTCATGACTACGTGGACGTTGGCGGCGATGATGTAGCAGGATTGGTGGGCAGCGGCGCGGATGAAAATGCGATCGCAAGCAGTCTTGTAATCTGTAATAGACACCGTTGTTGATAGAATACGTTCTTTCGGGCTTGCGATAGTCATATTTGATCAACGATTTTGCTGCATTTTTTAGCAAGTAATTGTAATAGCCAAGCCGGAATCAACAGAATAATAAATGTTGAAAGTTGAAAGTTACCTTTAAGGGTAAAATCTATTAGTTTTTTAGAGTGTTGTTTTACTTCATGACTGTAGCCGCACCATTTGCTACCCAGCAGAAGTAGCTCATAAGCACGATAATCTAATCCTACTTTGGTATAGTTTGGAAGATGTTTCTTTGCAACTTTGTACCAGGCTTCTGGTGTAACCTTACGACTATTTTTCCCTAAATACTTGCGCCAATGATAGATACAGTCTGGAATATACTGATAATCACATCCAGAGGAGATAACGCGGATCCAGAACTCGACATCATGTAAATCTTGCACTTCAAATTCTGTATTGTATCCACCGACAGCTTGCCACAGGCTACGTTTGAGGGGTGTTGTTCCAATTAATGTCCACTGAGAACTGACTCGAAAAGGTTTTGAGGATAGCATTTTCTTTAGGGAAATGTCTCCTGGTTTTATAATTTCACACTGACCTGCGGTATTTTCTCGAAGGTAATTACCATAGACGAATCCCAAGGAAGGAGATTGGGCAAAAGCTTTTTGAATATTTTCCAAAGCATTTTCTGGCAATAGATCGTCCGCATCCAGTAAGACCAGTATTTCTCCTTGTGCCGCTTGAAATCCGTCATTGCGAGCAGATGATGGGCCACCGTTTTGCGATCGCTTAATCAATTGAACGATAGGATTTTGCGCTAAATCTTGGCAAACCTGGTTGGTTTCTGCGTGGGGTGAAGCATCGTTGACGAGAATAATTTCTAGAGGAGGCTGCGATTGTTTTAGAACACTCTCAACGGCTTCGTATAAGAGTGCTCCTTCAGCATAACAGGTGATAACAACACTAATGGAGGGTAAAGTGTTGCTCATAATACAGCCTTACGAGAGAAGAAATACTGAAAATACCGAAGAAGTGTAATGATGAGAATAGAGGCGTATTTTTTCAAAAACATTACTAAACCCCATACAGAATAAGCTTCCCAGTTTAATTTCAACCATACCCGCCAACTTAGACCAGAGTAGGGATTAAAGATTAATTTCAACAATCGATTCGGGTCTCCATTACATTTTAACCAATCAATGGGGTACAGGGTCGATTCTCCTGGCAGGCTCAATGCTGAATAACGACCATCAATGAAAATTTTAAAGCCTGCTTTTTGGGCTCTCAATAAATAAAGAGAATCCCCACCATAGTGGGGTGTTTGTTGGATATCTGGATAGCCAATTTTTTCAATGACGGTTCTTGGAATGCAGACAATGTTACCACTGAGCAGGTCGCAAGGAATAATTTGATTAGATTCTGCTTGAATATAGCGATATCCTTGCCATGTTTTGCGTTTGCCACCGAAGGCAAGTTGATGGGGTTGACCTTTAACAAACCCTGAGCCCCTGCAATCGCACCTGGATTTTCGTGGCAAACTGGACTAAGGCTGATAAGGTTTCAGGCAACAGTTCGCAATCGTCATTCAGCCAGATAATATATTCTGCGCCTTGGGTGTAGGCATATTTCATGCCAAGGGTGAT
>JAAURS010000056.1 GCA_012032135.1 Acaryochloridaceae cyanobacterium RU_4_10
GGGATGATTACAAACCAACCCATAACGACCGAAAAAAAGTTTCGGCGAGCAGACGTTGTTGTTTGGGATTTTCTCGAAGACGATGCTTCCAGGTTTTGTTTTGGCATTGGTTCCTTACACCATTGTCAACGACATGACCCATGACAAATTCAAGGCTGCTCCAGCGGGTGGATTTGTTTTGATCTCTTACTGGATATACGTTGGCAACGACCGAAAGAAAGCGTGGCGATCGCTCGGTCGCCACGTTCCAAAACACACACCCTATATCGGATCTGCTGAAAACAAATCAGTATTGGGAGCCTATGGCTATGCAAAAGACGATACCCGCTGATGTTTTCGATCCCGCGAGTTACTTTCCAAGAAACCTGACTCCGAGTCAGAGTTCGGAACGCGAACTGATTGAAACCGACAACGATTCAACCCATAAAGAATGGGCTGAGATCTTAGAACTCAAAGCAAGTCTTGATTTCGATGTTTTTAATGTCCCTGTGGGTGGATTGCTCGTTGCACCTACCCTCAAAACTCCGCCCTCCTTTGTCTTTGGAATCGACGTTAAATTTGACCACGCCTACGATCTCGCCCGAACAATCGCTACATTCTACGACGCTCGCGTGAGCGGACTCAGAGGAATCCTACCTCCCCATATCTCAATCAAAATCCATCTCGGACGACGATACGACTCCAGCGATCGCGTCTCTGAAATGCTTGAATTGATTGAGGGTTGTGAAAATGAGTCCGTCGTTCAACTCGCGATCGATGAAATCGGGACAACCCAGCAACTCACTGCCGAAAAGAGACGCACTCAACGGTCCGCTCATTTTTACATTACCTACACCCCTCGCAAAGATAAAGCTGCTGGGGATGTGGGTGATATCGTCGAGAAGAACATCAAATTTATTACCAAAACCATTGGTGCGGTAAAGTCGGTCGGTGATTTCGTCGTTCAAAAAGTCGTCGGGCCGTCCTTGGGTGACGTGGCCAATCGGGAGGCAAAAGCCGCGACCGAAGAAACCGAAACTCGCTTCCGCGAAGCCTACTTCTCAGGGTTCCAACTGACCTTTGATATTCTGCGCCAACGAATGGGGCTTGACGTTCGAGCGATGAATCACGATGAATTGCTCTCCAACCTCCGAGGGCGTTTCAGTGGCGATCGCTCGGGTCAATCCCCCCATAAAATCAACTGCAAAATCGACAATAGTGGGGTGTATCTCACAGAAGAATTGCGAGGACAACATCTTGCAAATTGGATTGCAAAAGATAGTAACGTAACCCTTGAAGATGAGGGCGTCATTGTTAAAGCCTGGAATGCCGAATCCGAACGAGTTGTATCAGA
Source organism: Acaryochloridaceae cyanobacterium RU_4_10 (assembly GCA_012032135.1). Lineage (GTDB taxonomy): Bacteria > Cyanobacteriota > Cyanobacteriia > Thermosynechococcales > Thermosynechococcaceae > JAAURS01. The sequence goes on from JAAURS010000056.1 coordinate 1,334, forward strand.
CTACATTTCAGTTCTTATCGCTCGTGAAAAGGTTCCACAGTGGAAGCACGAGTACCATCAATGTTCTGCTATTTGGTCAGCTCTCTCATCAGAGTTTTTGCATGACGTTGAATTCTTCATCGATCTGCACTCTTCCAACCAAGCGATACTTTTCAAGAATTCCAAAGATAGCTACAAACAATCTCTAAAATGCATCGAAAAAGCTGCTAAGAAAGGTGAGTTTTCTGCGGCTGGCCAACGAGGACTGACGGAAGGTGCGATTTCTCTGACTAATCTAGACCGATCTGAGAAAGGTCTACGCGCTTCAATTGTAGCGCTCATTCACGCGCCATCTACCAGCGCTCTAGATAAAGCGACTCGCCAATTTCAGCAGGATTTTTCACTGGTTGAGATGCAACGCGAGGATCGCTTATCTCACCTGGTTTGGCTTCAGACCTTGCCTTGCTACGTGGGTGAAATGTGCCGATTTCAGGCGTTCCCGTCCTTCAGTAAATTCGTACTTCCCATCGAGGCAGATTTTGTTTTCGGCTACACCTGCACTCAAGCGATCGGGTTGTTTCCGATTGCTGGAACGCAACCCATCCATAACAGTGGAATTGAACTGATCGCTCAAGACGGACAACCTATTTATGTGGATATTTTCGATCCGCAAAACCCAGTCATGTGGAGCTTTGTGGCCAAACATCGGCAAGGGAAATCATATTTTGGCAATAAAGTTGCCGATCACGCACTTCTGAGAGGGCAACCCGTAACCATTATCGATCTGCCTAACGATGGGGGGAACTCAACCCTAAAGACGCGGTGCAACGTCTTGGGCGGCTCAGACATTGATTGTAGAGAGCAATCGCTGAATATGCTGCATCTCTCTGCATCGGTTTTAATCCCTGGCGTGTTTGACGAAAAAGATCGACAGTCACGGATGCTGGATACGCTGGATAATTGGCTGGACCTACTCATGATTTTGGGTGGTCCCACTCCAGCGCAAGAATCCGAATGGCAAACGACCAAAGACTTGCTACGGATTGCGATCGATCTGTATATTTGCGATCCCGACATCCAACGTCGCTACCATGCTGCGTTAACGGCTGGATTTGGGTCGCCCGAATGGGAGCAGACCCCAACCCTTGCAGATTTTCGTCGGTTCTACCAGCGCGAAACCCTGCAACACAAATCGGCAATATCAAAGGCAATATTGACGATGCGCTCAATAACCTTGATATGCGCCTGGAGCAGAAAACAGACCCTAACACCGTCATTGGTCGAGCGATTGCACGACCTTCCACGGTGGATATCGATCGGTCCATCTACACCGTATTCTCGCTGCGGGGTCTGAAACTCGGCTCCGAAGAAGCGAGGGCTTTTGTCCTGGGGGCTTATGCCTGTGCCATTCAAAAATCTATCGGGCACATCATCAGCCACGTCATTTTTGAAGAGTGCAATAGCGCTGCCGAAGATCCCGCGATCGTGAGTATGATGTCTACCCTTGTGACTCGCATGGGTAAAGCTGGCGTTCGGTGTGGGTTCATTACTAATTCATTCAAAAAACTGGCTGAATCGGATGCGGGTCGCGTGTTGCTCGACAATATTGGGCTTAAGTTTTTTGGCCCGATTGATTCGAGTTCTATCCCGCTACTGAACGAAACGATGGCGGTCCCCGTGGACATGCTTCAGAAGTGTGCTGCTCCAACGTTTCTGACTGATAAAACGCAGGGAAAAATGAATATTTTGGTATCCGAAAATGGCCGAAATACAATAACCCAATTCTTCCCTGGTTGGATTAGTAGCGCGCTTAATGCAAGTCATCGGTTTGAAGGTGAAGCTAAGCACGCATTTTTCCAAACGATTCCAGATAAAAATGTCGCTTTATCTGCATTCTCGCTCTACTTCAGGGCTTGTTGCGAAACAGGAAAAGCGGTTCAAGTCCTACCCTCTGAAACGATAAAGGATTACGAAAATCTATGCCAGTATTAAGATTTTTCTTAGGTTTGCTTGCCTTATCCCCAACTTTTTTGGCCTTTATTTATGCGGGAAACATGTTGGGGAAACCGCAGGATTGCTCAAAATATTGTTCTGCTCCAACCTTCGGAGACGAAGTCTTTATTTTGCCTTTGCTATCCCTTGCGCCCTTCCCCTTGGGTTATGTTTTGGGCGCGACTCGCACTCGCAAAAAGGAAGCGAAGTCTGCGCCCCAACGAGAATCCGTTGGTGTGGAGGGTTGAATGCGTCGCTATCTTTTCGCTCTAGTGGTTCCCCTCGCTGTCGTTTCCAGTCGTCCTGTCTTGGCGCAGAGGGTTTACGGTGAATCTTCCAGCCTTCAATACCCGCAATCCCAATCTTTCACGAACCCTGCCCCCTTGGTCTACGGTCAGAGCCAGAATTCTTTTGGTGGGGGTGCGTTTGGCAGTGCCATTCAACAAGGTTTGCCGATCGCCCAAACGCTCCTTTCGGGTGGCGGATTTCAAGGTGCAATTCCCGGACTATTGCAACTGGGTCAGACTTACCTACCGTCTAATATTCAGCAATATGCTGGAATTGCATCCCCCTTGATCCAAAATCTGATTTCCGGTGGCGGCGTCAATTTGGGTGGTCTGATTAGTAATGGCCTTCCCATATTGAGCCAACAGCTAGGATTGAGCGGTCAAACGAGTGGCATCATTGGCAGTGCGGCACCGTTGATTGGCGATCTGCTGAGCGGTAATTTTAATGTGGGCAACCTGGTGAATACCGGAATTGGTATCGCGGGTCAATTCCTGGGAAATAACCCAGTTTTTGGGACTGTGTCTGGTGTTCTGGGTGGATTGTTCGGTGGCGGTGGTCAGAAAGGGACGGGCATCGAAGTCGGCCCAACAATGCAACAAGTTTCAACGGCTGCTATCACGTCCGCCATTAGTTCGCAGCTTTTCGCTGGAAGTCAGAACGACGGTAATACCGTACTCGCTCAATCTGGCTCAATCCTTTGTCTGTATAACATCCACTGCGTACAATCCAATCCCCGTGAGTACAGAGCCTTGTACGGGAATGCGATTGGTGCGATGGGAATCTCCAATCCCAATCAGGTTAGAGGTCAAATCTCCCAGCTCAGCACGTCGGGTATAAAGCCCGATGCCTTCAGTACGGACTCAAATAGTGAAGAGAATGCCTGGGCGATGGGGTCTTTATCGGATCGCGAGATCTCCAGAGCATCTACCCAACCCTATCTATCCCAAGCCGGACAAGCCTCGATCGCTAAATCGATTCAGTCGGCGAATACGCTGGGCGCTCAGATGGCGGCGCTCGGTGATAAATGCGACCCAGCAACATCTACTCAGGATCTCACTCGCTGCTCGATGAAAATGAACTCCACGAATGCAGGATTTCAGGCTGCTCGTCTTGAGCTAGAGCATAAAAACAGCATAGACAATCAGATGATCAAAAACTCTTTGGGCAATATCTCTGATTCAACCGATAAACTCAGCCGTTCTGAAGATATCGAATTCAGTGCGGCTGCTCAAAAGTTTGCACAAGATACGACTTTTTCTATCCCTTTGACCGGAAAAGAATGATGAATTTATATCAAAAGTTCAGGTCTTTGAGCTTTGGTCAACAATGCACTGTAGTTCTCTTCACGTTGTTTTTTTGAGCCTTCTGCCTGTCAGAAGTTATGTCACCCAACCTATAGATGGAGGTAAGACACATGACACTGTTCGTTCCAAATAACTTACCCGCCCCCTTGAAGTTGAGTCAGATTAAGCAGCATACGAAATACTTTCACGCCCTGAAAAAATCCAGGGGGAAAAATCGACTATTGTTGCTTTCACTTTTGGGTTTGTTTGCGTTCAACGTGGTTTGGCTGATATTTCAACCCCAACCTGCCCAAGCCTTTTGGTTTGACGATCTGACGGGGGTTGGTCGTGCTGTGGGCGATGCGATCGCTACGGCTGGATTTGGTGAAATCAAAGAAATTTATAATGGCTCTCCATTGCTGTCTTATGTTTCTCAAGTCGCTTTATTGTTTGCGGGGCCAGTGGTGGCCGTTGCCGCAATTGAGAAATTAAGCGATGAGAAGGTTGAGAACCCCATTGATGACAACACATTTTATGTCGCGCTCGCGCTTCTGATTTGCTTTAGTGGCGGTGGATACATCGGTGGTCAATTGTATTTGTTTCTAGTTCAAGTTTTAGAAGGGTTTATAAAAAATCTGGACAAGACCCTTAGTATTTACAAGACACTTGAGTCCGGCAAAGGTTTGCTTGCTAGTAATGGTTTATTAGGTGCCGATCTTGCGACTTGCAAGAAATTTGTAGGGCAAGAACAGGTTCAGTGTCTTGCTGAAACTTCACAAAAAGCACTGAAGTATTTGAAAGACGCAGAAGTGGCTTATGGTCCACATGAGTGGATTGATGGTCGAAGAGAGATCCTTAACAAAATGTTGAAGGATCTGACTAGCTCTGATAACGCACTGCTCTCAATTGCCAAAAGTACTCTATTTGCAATTGGTTCGTCGGTTGCCGAGTTCAAAGAAGCAGCTCACGCGACGCTCTGGATTCCGGCTATCTCTGCACTGTATACCTCAGTCTTGGCGTGGGCGGGTCTGGGGTTACCTTTCGCGATCGTCGGATCCTTGCTCGTTCCTGGGTGGGGCGCAGCTTGGGTTGCTTGGGTCGCGGGAATCGCTGGCCTGTGGCTATTTAGGATGTCGTACTTACTCATCATGTGGCACATCTCGTCGATTATCACCACGACGAGTGCCGATCAGTTTATTGCGACGGGATGGTTCGCCCTCGTGAGCGGAGAACTGACCCCTATCTTCTGTGGTGTTGTTTCTGGCGGTTCTGCTCTCGCGGCTTATACGGGTGCGGCCAATGCGATCGCCGCTAAAGCTCAAGCTGCTCTCCAATTGGCATTTCAAGTCGCTCAATTGGCTGCAACCGGAGCTGCAAGTGCAGCGGGTAGTGGTGTCAGTACTGTGAATCTTGCGACGAGTGGGGCACCTGCACCCGCTGGATTGCCTGGATATGTTAATGGCGTTAGGACCGATTGATCATGCTAAGCCGACGAAAAAGAACACAGCAACCAGTTCCGATGCTACCGGAAGCTCCCAATTCAGTTGAATTGGGTAATGGGAAGGGGAAGCTCAAAAGCATTCCCCAAGCTGAGAACATTCAAACACTGGACCCAAAGATTGAAGACGCACTGCTGTCAATCCGATTGTTTCAGATGGCGATCGCTGGATGCATTGGTCTTCTAACCATCGCGACGATCGTACTCGCACTAAGACCCAATACTCCGCTAGTTGTGGGTCCTGATGGCGCTCCTTCTGTGTCTCGCCAGTTGAGAGGGGATGAAATCAGCAAGGCTGAATACGTTCGTATTTTTCTAGAGCAGCGCTTGCCCATACTTTATACCTGGTCGGGCATTAAGCGCGATGAGAACGATCCCACTGGACTGAAATTTATTCAAGATCCTGGTGTGGATGTTTTATTCCTACGACTCGCAATCAGGAGATAAAAAAGACAGAAGGGAAAATCCCTACTAGCGTGTTTAACGAACAATTCATTCTCTCGGAGCAGATTCGCCAATCAACATTGATCGGGATTGCTCAGTTACTTAAAAAAAACGAATGGCGTGATTTGGCAAGCCAATGCGCTCAATCCTGCCCTTGGGACGAGCTATCGATTCGCATTTCGAGGGCGTCCCAGCGACCCCATTGAAGTGAATCCTGGGCGCTGGAAGATGACCGTAGTGGGCGACATTATTATGGTTAGCCCTTCGCTTGGCGTTGTGCCGATTGAAAAAAAGTGCAAGCTTTTGCTTACGTTATCTACGTCGTAGAAGCTGCAAAATCGCAGGAACCACCCACTAGCGAAAAAAATCGCGATCTTGTCGCACATGGGCGATCGTCTGGGTTTGTTATCGATGTGATGCACCAGTATCGCCCACACGACGAAGTCATAGAGTCACCCAAATAGAAGGAGAAACGCATGAACGGATTGCAAGAGAAAGTCCAACAATTTGTAAAATTTAGTGGAATAAAAATTCCCCAGAGAAAACCTCAAGAACTTCAAACTCATTCTTTCGATCTCGATCTGCCAAAGGTTTTGAGTAGTCCAGAGGCTGAAACAAATACACCCACAGCATTTGGAAAATTTCAGCCAGCGACGAAGCATCCTTGGAAAAACGGGAAATATACGCTACCTGCTACGTTAGCGCTAGGGTTCGTTGGGATGGGTGGGGTTGTTTTGGCGACACACTTAAAGCTTGGCGGATTTCATTTCTCAACGGGTTCAGCACGGACTGATGAAAAACTTGAAACCGTCGATCATCCAACTGGGAAATATGCTACGTCCGCAATTGCAGGTGGCGACTGGGAGGGTTTTGGCCAAACACCTTCCCCTCTCCCTTCACCAACACCCAAAGTAAAGCCCATTCAAGGTAAATCGATTGCAAAAGGACAAGTAGCCCCTAAAAACACCGTTTCCGCATCAACTTTACCGAGATCGGATATTCCGACGACTCGCCCCTATGTGGCTCCGCGCTATCCTGTCATCCGTCAAGCTCCAACGGACTACGACAGTAATTCAAGGCCCATACGTGCCTATCATTCAACTCCTGTTGCTTCGCGTTCTGTAACTACATCGCCACAACAACAGCGATCGCCCGAACAACGACGGGCCGATGCGATCGCTGCGACAACCTTTAACGGGGGTTCTTCTAGCGCATCTTCCCCATCGTCTAATGGTTCGGCTCAAATGGTCGCAGCAATTTCTCAGAGTGGGGAGCAGACCGGATCTCAAGAGGCATCACAAGGGACTCCCCAAGGTCAGCAGGCCAAGGGCGAGTATTTGGCTGCTGAAAATGCCGTCTTAGACGGGACTCCACAACAGCTAATCAACCGTGCAAAAAAGGCTGAAGGAGTTTTATTACAAGGCTTAGCTTTTACCCCTGGAGACTTGAAATATCTCGAAGACCAGGAAGTGACGGCTGAAATCTCAAACCCGCTAGATAGTGGGTTACCTGTGGGCACTCAGATTATTTGCGCGGTCAAGTTCCCCAATGGTGGGGGAGCACAGGCTAAAAATGCCGTAGTGCGCCTAGTTCCGACTGCGATCGTAATGAATGGCAACGAGTACGAGGTTCCAGCGGGTAGCGCAATTCTCACTGCAAAGCACGGCAAACCATTTATCGCCAAACGCGGCGGTAGTGAATTTTTGAGGTTCTTAGGTTCTGCGACTAAAACGGTTTTGAGTGCGGGGGCGGGTACGCTCTCTTCCCTGGTTGGAGGGGGTAGTAATATCCTGTCTTCGCTTGTTGGTCTTGGCAGTGGACGTGCGGTTGGCACCCAAAATCAGGCCACAGAAGTTTTGATTCTTAAAGATAATCTGCCCGTCCAGTTGTCGATCGTTCGGCCTTTCTCGATTCCCCTCGCCTCTACTGAAAACTTTCAGCCTGTGGCACAAAGACAAGAGCCGATGGACGTTGTTCAAGAGTCAAGCAATACAGAACCCATGCGGTTCTCTCAAGATCCCAGCGACGCTCAACTCATGGCGATCGTCAACAACTCTCAGGAGGAAGCCAATGCTCAATAAGAGTTTAATTGTTTTGCCTCTGTCCTTGCTCCTCGCGTATCCTGCGCTTGCTGGGGTATCAAAGAGCGTGAGCATAGAAGATGCTCTGGATGGTCGCGTACCCATTGTGGTGGCGGTAGAGGGGGGTGGCGTTAATATCGACTTCTCCGAGACGGGTGAAACCGTTCAAAAGGTAACGCTGGACGATACTTCAAAGGTGCTCGTTGACTTTGATAAGTCCCTGCCCATCGTGCGCCTTTTCTGTGGCAATGTGGGCAGCAAAGATGTTCCCAGCGCAAGAACGACTCAGCTATCTGTCACTACAAAAGGCACAGATGGCGATTTTCATTTGTATATCTTCCCAGTAACAACATCCTCCAAACCTGCAACCTTCACCAAGTTTTTGATCGGCGGCGCGAGTAGAAAACGAGGGGCTAACAATATTGCAACCGCTGCTACTGGGGCAAAAGTAGCAGAGCAGAACAAAACCCTTGTCGATCCCAAGCTTAAGGCGCGGGTTGCTCATTACGTGCAACTTCGCTCAAGCGGGATGAGCGATCGCAAGGCGGCGAAACGAGCCAAAATCTCAATGGCTTTGGCGAAACGATTGGACGATCTGGGTCAGTCGGCACCCACTCTACAAACGGCACAGCAGCCGATTGAGGTGATTCGCGTCCCCAGTGCGCCTGTCATTAAAACTCAGAATACTGTCCTTGCTCCACCCCCTCAAACCTATTTGGAGCCTACGCCAAAGCCCGTTGAAGCAAAGGTGCCTAAAGTAAAACCAATTGAAATTAAAGCGGTTGAAGCTAAGCCTGTTGAAGATAAGTCTGTTGCAGAGCCAAAGGCGATCGCTAAAGTAGTTCCAGTCAAATTTGACGGGCAACAGTACGCATCTGCTCTGTTGATCGGACTGAACAAGGATCGTCTCTCTGGCCACATCCCCTATAGATCGGTCTCTTGGTACCGCATCAACGGTTCAATTCGCGCGCTCAAGCGCGGCCAGTCGCTCAAGCGAGCAATCCGAATTTCTGGCATGAAGGAAGCGCGATTCAACGAACTACTCAGGTCAGGGGGGATCGAACCTTGAGACTCCGTTCTCTACTGTTTTCTGCCCTATTCGTCGGTTTTGCGATGCCGTCTGTGCCCACGGCGATCGCTCAATCGACGTTTGAACGATCCGACCTTAATGCAGAAATCTACAATTCTGGAGAGAAATTATTCTCCCCATCGTTTGCTGATATGAGTCCCATTGAAGAAGGCGGTAGCTTTGACTATCCAGGCATCGGTGAGATTTCTTACGATGCGGGAACGAGGGCAGAAGATTTGTTCACGATTGGAATGGTGAAAAATTTTGGATTTCAAAATCTCAGCCTCGAAAAAATTGATGAGGTTACAGGCCAGGGCGCTAGCAATGCATCTTTAGCTGATTTTAGGGCCATACATGGCCTATCGGTGCAGGATCTCGTCAAAACCATTCCAGGGCTCGGTAATCGACGCCTGAGCGACGTACCTCCAATTCAAGAACTGGCAAGGCAACAAGGAGTTGGGGGTGGCAGTATCCAAGGTGGTGGAGGGACCATTGGGGCGATCGCGCCTTTTATCTCCGGGCCTGTGGGTCAGCTTGGTGGGGCTCTCGTTAAGTATGGTATCAGTCAAATTCCAGGCTTGAGTAAAATTGCTCTGGGTAGGATTCCAGGAATTAATTTGCAGGCCATTTCAAATATTCCTGGTTTGGCTTACTTTCCGTTATTCAACCCACTTTCGCTTAAAGACTATTTTGTTAAATATGACTTTCCGCTCGGCATGAGCGAGTGTTCAATGGGAATGGACTGCCACGAACGAAACATTGACAACACCGCGTCGGGCAACGAATCTAACACTTCAATTCCCTGCATGGGAGAGAAGCAATCCTGTGCCCACATCGAAGTGCGGCGCAACTTTGGGAATGTGACCGATAAAATTCGTTGGGTTTCCAAAGAGCATAAGGTACCAGGTGGAAACGGATTTATCTGCAACAAAGAACCAACCGGACGCTTCCCTTTAGGGAAAAACCCCAAAGTGGTTGTGGAAAAAATAGACGAGAAATCAGGCAAAGTCACGTTTGCTTTGTATTTCAAGATCTACGGGCCGTTCGGTCTTGAATCGGCTCATTGTTTCGGGCCATTCCCGATGCCACTCTTTAGCCCTGTCAAAGAAAAAGGATGGGTGCTGTTTGGTCCTGATTCAATTCCTAGAAATAGTCCGTTCGCAGGTCTCGGGGGAAGTGGCCCCGCTGGGTCTGGTGTGGGGTCGTCTACCTGCGACCCATCCCAAGGACAGCCAAACACATCCTATGGCCATTACAAGCATGACGAGGCAAACAAAAACGATTTAGTGGCGGTTCCAACCTCTCCCAGTCTTTCTGGTTCGGAGATGCTGCATAAAGATGCAGCGACCGCATTTAACAAGATGAAATCTGATGCTGCAAGGGACGGAATTGATTTAAACGTAGTTTCGGGATTCCGCTCGGTGAGTTCTCAGCAAAAGCTTTGGAATGACCAAGTTGCGGAACAAGGATCTGAATCTGCTGCTGCTAAGATTAGCGCTCCCCCTGGCTACAGCGAGCATCATACAGGCTACGCTTTGGATATCGGATCTGGCAGCACACCTAACTTGTCGGCTGGATTTGAGGATACGACAGCCTATAAATGGCTGCGCGAGAATGCGGAGAAATATAACTTCTTCCAGAGCTTCACGAAGGGATCGACCCAAGGTGCTGATAACGAATCCTGGCACTGGCGATTCACTGGCACTCCGGCGGCGAAGCAAGAATTTAGCGGCTCTAGCTCAACTTCTGCTAATAGTGCGAATGCTAACGGGGGTTGTGGTGGCGATTATGGTGGTAGTTGTACCGCGAGTGATGGAAAATCTTCATCAACTTACAAGGGGGTTGATGTTGCTGCATTCAAGAATGCGATTAGTAATGTGGAGTCTAGGGGGTCGGGAGGCTATAGGGCGATCGGGGTTTATGTGAATGATGGCGCTGGGAATACGGGTCGTGGGCTTGGTAAGTACCAATTTATGTCGTATGGACCCGCGAAAAATATTATTGGGGCGAAGCCTGGTGGAGCGCAATTTTTAGCTGCCATGAATAACCCGAATATAACTGTTGAAAACTATTCCGCACAAACACAGCAATTGTTTACTCCAAAAGAGCAGGAATCATTGATGGACAGACAGATTCGGCACCTGGCGGATGTGGGGTCGGCTCAAGGATATCAGAGCGATGCGTTGATTACACGGATGGCGGAAATGCATGTAGGAGGTGAAGCGGCTCCCAAGGATGTTGATAGAAACTATTCTTCTAGCGTCGTCTCCGATTATAAAAAAGGCGGGTGTATCGCTGGGTCTGGGAACGCAACTGGAAAACTTAAATATCCGGTTAATGCTCCCATCACCTCTCCTTTCGGTGATCGTATTCATCCCGTGACAGGCAAACAATCGTTCCATAGCGGAGTTGATTTTGGTGCTGGGATGGGCACCCCTATCCACGCTGCTGATGGTGGGGTAGTTAAGTTCGCTGGGGACGATCCCCTTTGCGGCAAAATGGTCACCATCGATCACAAAAACGGTTTCACAACGACCTATTGCCATATGAGTCAGCTTAATACTGCAATAGGAGCGCCTGTTAGCGCTGGTCAGACAATTGGTTTTGTTGGTTCGACTGGGAGATCGACTGGACCTCACCTACACTTCGGTGTTAAGCGGAATGGTGTTGCCGTTGACCCGATGATTTACTTAAAAGGAAAATGATATGAGACTCAAACTTAGAGTTATCCTTCCATCCCTTGCTGTACTTGCTCTTAGTGGTGCTGGACTATTCTTTTCAATCGTGATACCTCATCTTCAAAAGCATCTGAACCCCTCTATCAGAGCCTGAGTGCCAATCTTTCTCAGGAGTACAAACAATTTACCGATCTCAAATGCCTCTCTATGGAGGATAAGTCCTTAGTTCGAGAGGCGTTCATTCTGCGGGATGAAAACCACGTAAACCCTAAGGGGGTTAAGTACCGTGATGTTCTTGTGGTACTAAAAATCGTGACTCATGACGAAGCAGTGTATGCACTTCAGGCAGTTGACTATCGAAAAGGGGGGTGCAATGCCTATTACACAAGTATTGAGGATGGCGAAGAGTCCAACCCCCTCAGCAGAGTTTTTACTGATGAGAATGCCGCATTAGAGACCCAACTAATTTGGGACAAATGGCGACTAGCTAATATCCCCAACTGGAAAAATCAAATGCAAAAATATCTCAATCGTCCCAAAGTCCAGCTTGCGAAAGAAGAATATTTGTCGCTCAAACAACTGGGCTTCAAAATGCCGAAAAAGTGGCAGGAGATCAAATGATCCAAAAAACACCCATCATCATCGCAAGTACGATCGCATCTCTTAGCGTGTGCGGAATGGCGATCGCAGTGGTGCATCAAATCTCCACGGAGCAAGCCCAATCCTATCCAAGTGGTGAAGCTTCGTATCCGTTTGACCGTTGCTATCCGAGTGCCTTCGAGCGTCCAGCGAGTGTTAATCAATTTAAGGTCGGCCCTGTGACTTGGTGGGAGGTTCGGGCGAAGTCTGTCCGGTTCAGGAATGGCCAAAATCTTCTGCACTTCAGGACTGAAGGCAAAAAGTGTAAATGGTCCAATCGAAACCGACCCACGTTTCGTCTAGATTACATGCCGAAATCAACCGCTGTCGATTTTGCAATGCAGCATTATAAACCGATGCTAGATGCTTGCAAAACCATCAATCGATCGGTCAAAAATGTTAAAGCTTTTTGTGTAAGGGATATGCAAAAGGGTCTTCAAGGTAGCATTTTCTTCCCTGAAGAGGTCGAAGCGCTGACATCTATGAAAATCGATGTTAATTCTATTCAAGGTTCTCGAATTATTTCAAGGTCTGAAAATATTAAGTAGGAGAAAAAACTTATGAATTCTCGCGATATGCAACGCGCCGTTAATGCCGTACAGGAATCTCAGACTCAAATGGCATCAGGATTTCTGAGCTTGATTGGATTACTAATAATGGCATTTAAAAACAAGAAAAATCAGGAAGCTATTTCAAAATCCGAAGCCAATCAACAGGAGAAAAACTAATGGATACTCATCAAATTGCCCGTGCTGCCGATGGGGTACATAACACTCAATATCGTGCAAGTAAAGGTCTTCTAGACTTAATTGAGGGATTATTGAAGGCATATAAAAACAAGAGAAAAGACGAACATAGAATCGAGGTGAAAGTCGATGGCAAGACAAAATTTAAGGCCACAGTTGATAAGTACGGACGCATGAGAGCGACCAAGAATGATTTGTCGCCAGACGAGATTCGCACTTTGCATAACTACTTCAAGTCAATGCCTAACCCTCCGATTAATCCGAAAGACTTCGACGTTATAGTTGACGGGAATAAGGTTTTGGAGACCAAAAATGGCAACGTGGTTAAACAAGCACAGCCTCAACAATCAAACGCATTTGCCGATACAGAATGGGTTGCTGCGCCAACTGCAAAGGTTGTCGATCCAAGAACTGTTGACTCGACTGTTGTGGATGCGATTCCCATGCCGTCTAAGCCTTCTGCCAAACCTGAAGATACTGCCAACTTTGAGAAATCCGTCGATCGATGGGTCGCAACGGATCGCTCGAAAACTGCTCCAACTCAGTTTGAGAGGACTCATGCCGAACCTATTCCTCGTAAAGAGCAAGAGTCTCAAGGTCGCCTCGATCTGAACTTGGATGGTACAAGTCAAGAAACACCGCAGCCGATCGATGTTCCTACCACATCTGCCGATTCAGCCCCTTTACCCGTTCCCGCGAAAAAAGACTCAACAGTCTACCGATGAAGGCAATGCAGCTTTTAATCAGAAACAAATGGAAGAGAAGGGTTATGTAGACGTACATTCTGAAGCGATTACCGAAAAACAACCGAAAGCTTCGCACCCAGAGTACGCCCAAGCACAACCTGCCGAACAAAAACAATCATCTGCTCCAGCAGTACCAAAGGTGAACGACACAGGGCCAATCCCACCCGATTACGGACTAGGAAAACACATTTCAGACGATGCAATCGTTGCATCAGGCGATCGCACCCTTATGGGGGCACATGGAAGTCTTGAGGCCAAACGGTTAGAGCTTAACGATTGCGTGAAACGGGGTAAGGAACCTGGCTTCTCGCATCTGAACGAACGAGCCGCTGTTCTGCGTACTGAAATAAACCGCGATTTACCGAAATTCTCCGATCGCCTGAATCAATCCATTGCACAAGGCAAATATAACTCCACTCCAAAGATGGCCCCCGGTCTCGACAATGACGTGGCTTTGACCCCAAGAAAGCAAGAGACGCAAAATCACAACCAAACTAAAACCAAAAGCATATCGAAAACACCCGTGAGAGCCTGATTTCTCAATCTTACTGACCTTTAGGTACCTAAAATGCCAAAAAACGATTCTTTTCTTTCAATGGACCCAAACGATCCTCAAACCTATATCAAGGGATTCGATCAATTAGTCCATAGCGAGTATGGTACAGTCGCAGCGCTGCTGGCAGTCGTTGGAGCCTATCAACTTTACAGACATTTCAAAGGGCCATCGCCGATTAAAGGGTCTGCTTTCTGGGCCAAACCAGAGCATATTCACCGTGCTAAAGAGTTATGTCTTGAACAGAATACTAATTCAGATCCGCTTGAAATCAGCTATCAACTGGGCAATATTCCTCTTTTCGATGCAGTAACTTCGGTCATCACGTTTGGAGCGCCAAAAACGGGTAAATCCTTCGGGGTGTTGAACCAACTGATTTTCGAGAATTTGCAAAAAGGACTGCCCCAATGCATCGTCGATCTTCAGTATCCAGTGCAGACATCAATGTTCGTCGCGATCGCTCAAGAGTTCGGGTATGCAAAAGAGGATATTCACTTATTTGTACCTGGGATGCCAGAGTCAGGCGTTTGGAATGCCACCGAGACAGCAGAAGGTATTAAAGCGCTGGAAATGTCTGGATTGATTCAGGACAACGCTTCCGAAGCCGATGTTAAGAAAGACGATTTCTTTAGTCCTGGCGTTAAATTCTTGCTAGCGGGTTTGATGTCCATGTGCCGCCACGTTCCAGGATTGGACAACCTGCTAGGCTGTCGGGCTGTGCTCAATATTCCCGACCTAGGCGATCGCTTGGAAATGCACAGAGACAAGCTAGACCTGATCGATCCTTGGGCAAGCTCAATGTTCGATCAGTTTAAAGCATCTGTCGATAGTCCCGAAACAGCGGCAAGCTTACGAGCTGCAACCCAGATTTTCCTATCATTGTTTGCGAACAAGCAAATTGCACCGTCGATTATTGGCAAAACATCATTTCCGTTTCATCTTGAGGGTAAAAAGCTGCTTATCATTGGGGCACCGCCCGATCTACGACGCACTACAGCACCCTTACTGATGGCGTTGCTGAGCCAAATCGTTGAGGCGAACGCTCATACAGGGCGAAAGGATACGCTGCAAATCGCCATTGACGAGGTATTCGCGGTTCAATACAAACGCATCATGATGACGTGAATGAGAACCGCAAATACGGAGTGTACTTCAACGTTGCGGCGCAAAATATCAATCAGTGTAAGAAGAAGTTTGGGGATGAGGGGATGAAGAACCTTCTGACAGGCTTCGGTCATAAATTCTGGTTTAACCCGCGCGAGAACGACTCGGCCAGATATTTAGAAACCTCGTTGGGGTCAAAGATAACTCGCAAAACCAATTACACCTATGGCATGTCTGGAGAAAGGGCAAACAACTCATCAACCACCACTGAGGTTGAGCGGAAACTGTACACAATGGCGGATATCCTTAAAATTCCGAGGGGCGTCATGATTGCTCAAACTTCAGGAATATCGACGCCAACAGAGGAATATATTCCTTGGAAAGTGAAAGTTAAACCCTCAAAGCTTTATAAAGAAATGATCCCTTGGGCTACGGGTCAGTGGGAGTTTACGCGCAAGCAATTGATTAAGCGATCGCCCCAAGTCCCCGCTGACGATGTACTTCGCAGTACTCGGTTTGCGGCTGAAGCCCTACTGCCAAGCGCAAAGGCATCGGCCCAGAAGAGTGCTGAGGAAATTTTGAGAGAAGAGCAAGAAAGGCTAATGCGACAACTCGCATAGTTCAAAAATATTTCACCAATAGGAGACACCACATGGAAAGCACAACTCAAAGCATCACGTTCACTCCAGAGCAACAAGCCATTCTTAACAAGCTACCCAAAATTGTTCAGCAAACGTTGCGCGAGTATCCCTCCGTTGCCGAAAACTTCCTTGACTCAAGGGATTTACCAGACCTAGCCGAAGAGTGTAGCGTGTTTGAGGTTTATTACGACTGCGAAGAGCTACCCAGTATCTATATCGAAAACGGGGTCATTATTCCCAACGATCGGCCCATTAATACGAGTCCAACAGTCATCGAGATTATGGACCTCCATTCTTTCGTCTTCATTCAGGTAAACAAGCATGTCATCCTCAATCGCCTGAATGGAAATATGCCAACTGTTACGGGAATTCAAGTAGAGGTATAAAAATGGCCGAACAGCAGGAACGAATGCAGAAGATTGCTTCCACCTTTGGAGAATCGGATATCAAAATGTTCGTGGGACGCGATAAGGTCTTTCCTGATAAGCTCGTCTCTGAAGCAAAAGTGCAACAGCTTGAGAAGGGGTTGCGATCGCCCGAACAGGAAAAGGCTTCTATTAAGGTTACAGAGTCTAATGCAACCATCTATCACAGTCACGAAGGGGCTGTAAAGGTTGATGTTAAGAACCTCTCACCTCAATTCACGGGCAAGGCTCCAGAGCAACAGAGCCAATACTTTGACCTGCTCAATAGTAGTCTTGAACGGGCGGGTGTGGAACCCTATACGCCTGAATTCCTGAAGCAAGAAATTCAAGAAGTTCATCAAAAATGGGGGGATAAGGATTATGGTATCGATCACGATCTGGTTGTAGTAAATGAAGCCGTTGAGCGCGGGTTCACAAAAGAACAGACTCAAGCTGTCTTGGCTCAAAGTCCTGGTCGAGAGGAATTCTTGAAACTGGAGGCCGACCCTGCCGCGATTGGCAAGTACCAGCAGACTCTAGAAACTGAATTTAAAAAATATTCCAAGCACT
>JAAURS010000385.1 GCA_012032135.1 Acaryochloridaceae cyanobacterium RU_4_10
CGGGTTTGGGGGCGCTCCATTGGGGGGTGGAATTATCAATTCCTCTCATCAAATCATGGTGGATATTTATACACCAAATTATCCCCTTTTGCCTTGGATATCCTCCACTATATTGCTGTTTGCAACGCCGATTGCTGCTGTTGGAATCCTCCAAAACCTGAGCGATACAAATCCTGAGAACACCCTGCCAAGAAACGTTTTTTTTTACGTCCCTGTTTTTGGTGATTTGTTTGTCTGGGGGAGGATACGTGTTCGGTCATCTTTACCTTCTCGTGCAGGAAATATTGAGCGGGGCTACAAAACAACTTGACGACTATTTGTCGATCTCTTCTGCCATTCAACAAGGTAAGGGGTTTCTAGCTTCAAACTCGCTGATTAGTGCAAGGACTGCTGAATGCTCCAAATTTACCGGACAAGATCAAGTTCGCTGTGTGGCAACAGCGACTAAGGAAGTTGTTGGCAATTTAAAGGAAATGGCGAGTAGCTACGGACCGATGGATTGGATTCAGGGCCGTATTGATGCAATTGTCGCGATCGGCAAAGACATTATCAACAGTGACAATAAAATCGCGTCGCTTGCTGCTAACACATGGTTTGCCTTTGCCCAACCAGTAGACGAGGCTATTCAAGCGGGACAGGCGACAGCGTCGATCACAACAATGTCGGTTTCTTACGCGATGACGATCGCGTATTTGGGGCTGGGTGGTCCGGTTACGATTCTTGCCTCCATCCTGGTTCCTGGTCTTAACGCAGCCTGGGTTGCTTGGGTGGTGGGTATCTTCGCGGTTTGGTTTTGGTACACCAGCTACCTCGCAGGGATGTGGTTTTTATCCAAGTTGCTTCTAACGGCAACTGCATCGAACTTTATGTCGGTCAGTTGGTTCACTCATCTGTCGGTTTGGGGTGCTCCTGGTATTGCTGCCGCAATTTCTGGAGTAGGAGGACTTGCTATATTTAACGGGTTCACAAAATCCAACTCTGACGCGGCGGCTGTTGCGGTAGAACTCGTAAAACTCACCGCAGCTATTGCGACGGGTGGTCTTACTGGTGGTGCCTCAACAGTCGTACAAATGAGTTCCCCGCCCAGTCAAAATGGTAGAAGCGAACCACCTGTCAAAACTGCCTATTGAGGTTTTTCATGATCTTGCTTTTTTGGATTCTTTTTATAGCAGGGCCTTTCATTCTCTGTTCCCTTTGGCGAAGACGACAATGACAAAACATACAACAGCGGTATTGTCACCCTCCAAGGATTCTATTGACTCTGCGACCGCCCTAGTCTTACAAAAATTGTCACCATCCTTCTTGGAGTGGGTGGTGTTCTGGCGATATTGGCGATCGCTACCCTCGCGCTATTCTTCAAAAAAGTTCAGCCTGCTGTCATTGACAAACAAGGCGTTCCAGCACTAACGCGACCGTTGCAACAAGACGAATTGTCTCGCCCTGAGGCGGTTAGAGCTTCCCTTGAAAATCGACTTCCCAGATTTTATACGTGGGTTGGTGTTCTCCTGAACAAGGATGACCCCACCGGAACCACGTTTGTCAAGGATGAGGGCATGGGCATTACCCGATACGATCGGGAAAATAAAAAAATGGTCAATGTTGGGAAGGTGCCTACAACGGTTTACAACGAGCAATTCTATCTGAGCGAACCTATTCGCAACTCAACATTGGCGGCGATCGCCCAGTTGATCGACAAAACGAATAACGTGATTTGGCAGACTAACCCAAACAATCCCTCACTTGGGATCAGTTATCGATTTAAGTTTCGTGGCCGACCTTCTTATCCGAAAGAGGTTTCCTCTGGTCGCTGGAAAACAATTGTTACAGGAGATATTGTTAAAGTTTCTCCTACCCTGGGGTTAGTTCCGACTGAAAAAATTATCCAAACCTTTAGCTACGAGGTTTATTTAGTTGAGGTTTCAAAGCAACCGACATTATTTGTTGACAACGACAAAAAAGATTTGGTTGCTTATGGATGTTCGGATGGTTTCAATATCGATCTGATGATTCCCTACGAACCTAATGAAACAATCGTCCCTAGCCCTAAATAGGTGTAAAAATGAACAAGCTTTCTGAAAGGGTTTTCTCGTTTAGTTGAGCGCTCTGGAGCAAAAATTTACCCAAAACGCTCGAGAAATAATATCGAACTCGAACTCCCTAATTTTTTGGAAGATTCTACGCTTGAAAGAATAGAAAACCCACCCAAGACTTCGTTCACTCAGGGGTCTTTTAAGAAAGAAAATCAACTCTGGAAGAATCCAACAATCACTCTTGGGGCTGTTGTTGCTGGGTGTTCGGTTCTGGCATTGATTGGGGTTGGAATTTTTAATTCCAGCATTTCGCTGCCAAATTTAGTGTGGGCAATACGAGCGCGAATCGAACTACTGAAGAGAAGGATCCTGTAGACCATCCCGATGGCGACGTGGTCGCGGCATCCAGTACCGCAAAATTAGGAAAAGGGTTTGACGAGGATAATGCCAAGCCCAATCCGTTTGTGACGACTGACAAACCCACCCCAGGGGGAAAAGCAGGCAAGAAAACAGACAAAAAACCTAGTTCAACTGCACAAAAAACTAGTCCTGTCGTCGCCTCATCCGTCCCCATTACTCCAAGGGTTAGGGCTGTTCCCCGCGTTTCGACGGATTACAATGATTCGGTTGCTCCACGATCCTTTTCGTTGCCAGCGAAGCCCGTCTATCGCGCATCTGCACCACAATCATCCCGATCGTCCTTTCAACCATCTAAACCTGCTGAATCACAACTGACCTCTGAGCAACGGCGGCAAAACGCGATCGCGGCAACTTCGTTCGGTGGTAATGGTGGGACACCCAGTTCTTCAGCCCAAAGCGCTTCTTTGGATTCTCAAAATTCTCAAGATTCTCAAGGCGGTGCCCGTGGTTCGACGGTAACAGCAATCACAAAATCAACAGCCAAGGAAGAGTATCTGGCTGCGGAACAGGCAGTAATCGACGGCATTCCCCAAACTGAGATCTTACGGGCAAAGGTGGCTAAGGCCAAATTGTTGCAGGGATTGGCTTTTACCTTGGGCGATCAACAGTCGCTAGAGGGACAGGAGGTTGTTGCTGAGGTGGTCGATCCTCTAGATAGCGGCCTTCCAGTGGGATCTCAGGTCAATTGCGCGATTCAGTTCCCCCCAATCCAAGGGCAAGTTAAAAATGCGGTCGTTCATCTAAACCCCATCTCTATTACCCTTAACGGATATGAGTACGATATTCCTCAAAAAACGGCTGTCCTGACAAATAAAAATGGGAAACCTTTAATCGCCAAACGTGGCGGTAGCGAGTTCTTGAGATTTTTGAGCAGTGCCACAAAAACCTTCATAGGTGCTGGCACTGGGATACTCACTTCGTTGACTGGTTTTTGGCGGTGGAAAACATCCTTTCTTCGATAGCGGGACTGGGTGGTGGTGGACGCGCTGCATCTCAACAACCCCAGGCTACTGAGATTTTGGTTTTGGGGGACGGTAAACCATTAGACGTTGAGTTTCGCACCGTTCGCCCGTTGTCAATTCCAAGGGCTGCGGTGGATGGCACTGAACCGATCGCCCTTGCCGATCCATCGGACACAAACACGACAGAGCCGATGCATTTTGCTCGAGATTTGAGTGATGCCGAATTGATGGCGATCGTCAACCAACCTCAGGAGGTTAGTAATGCTCAGTAGAAAGCTTCTTCCGATCTTAATACTACCTTTGATAATTGAACTTCCCGCGAACGCTGGGGCTTCCCGTTCGGTGAGCGTTGATGACGCCCTCAGTGGTCGCATTCCGATTGTTGTGGCGGTCGAAGGTGGTGGGGTCTACGTTGACTTCTCTGATCTGGGCGAATCGGTCGTGAAGGCGACTATCGACGATTCTTCCAAAATCTTAGTTGATGTCGATCCAAACCTACCTTATGTGCGATT
>JAAURS010000057.1 GCA_012032135.1 Acaryochloridaceae cyanobacterium RU_4_10
AGCTAAGGATGAGTCCATCTGAGATTCGACCAAAGCCCCACGCGGCAGCAGTGAAATGATATCGCCCTGACGGATAACGCCCCTGAAGGCATCCAGAGTGTTCAATTCTATGACGGCTTTGAGGTCGAGACCTAGTTTTCTAAATTGCTCTTGTACCAAGCGTTGCATTCCATAGCCATCCTTAAAGACCACATGGGGAAATTGAGCCAGTTCTAGCCAGGGCACCACTTCATACTGTGCTAGGGAATGATCGGCTGACATCAAAACCTGAATGGGTTCATCGTAGAGTTTATCGACGACGGTATAGGTTTGATGGGTCAGGGTGGGATTGTTCATGACAATCGCAATATCAACCAACCCATCTCGCAACACTTTGAGGGAGCGATCGCTGCCTAAGGAGGTGACCCGCAGTTGGGTATTGGGATATTGCTGGCAAAATTTTTGGAGGACGGGGGGCAGGTAATGGGCACAAACAGAATGAATGGCAGCAACGCACAGTTCTGACTGGAGACCGTCCTTGAGCGTGGCGATCGCAGCGATTCCCTCTTGCCATTCCGTCAGGATGCGTTGAGCCTTGGGCAATAAGCGCTCTCCAGCAACCGTTAATTTATTTTGGTTGCCCCGATGAAACAATGGCATTCCCACATCTTCCTCTAGCCCTTGAATTTGGCGGCTGATGGTAGATTGTGTCACGCTGCATTGGTTTGCAGCTCGCTGGAAATTACCCGTTTGGGCAACTGCGATAAACGCTTGCAGTTGCTCGATTCGCATAATTATAAAACCTATTCTTGAAGGAAAACTGAATGGGAACTTTCACCATTGCCCATACGTAAAGACAGCAGTGTATTCCAAGCTACCAATCCCTAAAATCAAGCTAAAGAAAAAATAGGCTGGTCCTAAGACCAGCCCATTCAAGAGCACTAGATTATTGAGTGCAATTTAGAAAGTAAACGTGGTCCGAATGACCGGAGCAAAGTCTGTTTTTTGGTTCTTGTCGTTGTTAGGGTTAAGAATGACGATGACACCAGGCGTAACTGAAATGTAGTCATTGACCTGGAAGCGATACAACCCTTCAATATGGAAGTTGGAATTGGGATCGCCTGCTGCTGCAAAGTTTTGGTTAAAGACATAGGGTTGCTGACCCACAATGATGGCACCCAAGTTACCCTTCTTGAATAGATCGGGGAAGGCAAATTGAGCTGACCAGTTGATGATGTCTGCCTTTGCACCTTGCAGTGCTAGATTGTTGCCATCGTAGTTAGCGCGGGTATAGCCTGCCCATCCAGAAATATTGAACTGCGGCAAGACTTTCCAGTTAAATTGCAATCCAACTGAATCAGCATTGGTTGCATCGCTCTGAGCGTTGGTAAATGGGTTTGAAGAAAAGGCGCTGCCCGTTCCAGAACTTAAGTTAACGAGCCCTTCCTCTTGGAATGTATGGGCGTAAGCCACACCAAAACCAAAGTTCTTAACAGGTTGAACCTCTAATTGTGCCAGGGCTGTATAAGACCCACCTAAAAAGCCCCCAGTTGGCCCAACAGAATTGGTTGCTGATGCCGCGACGTAGCCCAAAGATGCGCCAATCTTGTCGTTGAACTTGTAGTTAAAGACAAAACCCGCCGAGTTGCCTCTTTCCGACAAACGATAAATTGGGTTGAATCGACCGAATCGAGAAATAGATCCCGTTCCATCACTCGCTAAATAAGGGTTGAATGTATTGACTTGGCTGTAAAAATCTGCTGAGTTTGCAAAGGCTGTGAACTTCCCGTTTTTGCCAATGGGAAACTTATAGAATAAGTCGTCCAGGGTGAAAGTATTACCGTCATCCCCATCTACACTAAGCCGAGTCATATTTGTTCCAGAAGCAAGTCTATTCTCCTGGATATTACGGGCTTGGAGACGAACTCTCAGTTGATCTTTTCCGGTGAAGCTGGTGTCAAAGTTCAAACGGACTCGATCGCTAAAGGTAGGACGAGTATCGATATTACCACCATCAAAGACTTGGCTAGCCTGAAAGACGGCTTCACCTTTCAGCTTGGTGGTTGTAGAGAACTGCTGTGCTTCAAGGGTTGCAGTCTGTGCTTCCAAACTATCCACACGCCCCTTGAGGGTTGCAAGTTCGGCCTTAAATTCTTCTTGAAGGGCTTTGACCGTTGCCAAGTCTTCTTTGGTGGCAAATTTGTCACTGATTTGGTCTAAGCAAGCATTGAGCGCCGCCGCCAACTCATACCGAGTCGCTGCCCGATTGCCTCGGAACGTACCGTTGGGATAACCTGCAATACACCCATAACGCTCAACCAAAGATTGCAATGCCTGAAACGCCCAATCCGTAGGCTGCACATCAGATAACTGAGAAACAGAGGTGACCTGTCCTTCAGATTGACTGTCAACATCTGCTACCAAGGGGGTTAATGTTCCAGGAACCTGAGTTTCGTTCGCTGATACCTTGGTTTGTAGCCCGATGCCTGCAACCAAAACGAACTCAGGAGCAACAAGCTCCGAAATTTAATCGACATATAACCAATCCTCACACCTTTTGTATCTATATGACTGGACGAGCAGACTCAAGGAATAGTACCAACAACAAATGTTGATGCACAAACCATTGATGAATAACCTCAAACACTCCTAAAGTTAAGGCAACTCCGCTCTCAAGTATAGTTCAACGTTAAGAAGAGTAAAGTGTTAGTTTTGTATGTTTGATAACAAAAATATATGAAATTTGCGATCGCTGCATTGGGATCGCGCAAATTTGGGATGCTCGATACAATATTGGTCCTTGAGTCAGAACGAGGTTAGGATGGGTCTAATGTAATGTACGGTTGGTGTACCTGGGCTTAAACAATGGCGATCCGTGCCTGGTTCTCTAAGGAAATACAAAGACGTCGTCCTAAGCTTGACTGGACCCTTGTAAACCGCTATCGAGTCCTGACCCCAGCTTCGGTGGACTTGACGTGGAAAAAAATTAGCGATTTAGCGGACTTTTCCTGGCATCCTCTCATTGCTCGTACCAATGTTCCCTATGGTCTGGTTCCTAAGCCAGGACTCATTTACGAAGCCATTCATCGACTGATTCCCTTGCCTTTTCGGGTATTTGTGGAAGGGGTCCATCCCCAGCAGCTTTTGAGCGTCAGGATTTTGGGGTTGCCCGGAGCGGAGGAACGGGTGACGTTTCAGATTGAATCTAGTGTTTGCGGCACCTATATCTCTTATTGCGTGATGATGCGAGGGTGGTTAGCACCCTTTTTCTGGTCGTTTCTCAAGGGCTATGCTTCAAAGGTGGCCCAGCAACTCGCGGAAGCGGCAGAAGCGGAGAGCCTGAATCTGGTTTCTAAACGGCTGAGATCGCGTCGCAAAACCTGCTTAGACTTTTAACGATCGGCAAAATTATGACTACATTGTAACAGACCTTAACATTAGGCTTACTGGATGGTGGGTCTTGTGGATTATGCTGGGATAAATTTATACCGAATTTTACAAAGCCAAATCATTGCCCACAAAATTTAATGTGGGAGAATATGAATAACAGCAGCCGTTAATTACCGCAACATGGACGCAATCAGCCTTTCATCTGGAAACAAACTCGCAGGACGCTATAGAGTTCTTGATAAGCTGGGTGAAGGCAGCTTTGCTGAAACCTTTTTGTCTGAAGACGAACATTTGCCCGATGCTTACCGCTGTGTCATCAAAAAGCTCAAGACCGAGGTTGAAGAAGAGGCTAAGCTCAAAATTGCCAAACGGTTGTTTGATGAAGAAGCCCGCACGCTACACCAACTGGGCTCCAATCCTAATATTCCACAACTATTAGCTCACTTTGAAGAAGACGGCGAGTTTTATTTAGTTGAAGAATATGTAGAAGGCATCAGTCTGTACCAAGAACTCTCCACGGGCCAACGCTGGAGTGAAAGCTATGTAATCAAGCTGGTGAAGGATTTACTGGATGTCCTAAAGTTTGTCCATCAGAAGCAAGTCATTCACAGAGATATCAAACCCTCCAATATTATTCGCCGAGAAAAGGACGGGCAGATTTTTCTCATTGACTTTGGAGCGGTCAAACAGGTGACCAGTCAGGTGACCGATGAAAATACGATGGCTCCCCATACCGTCATTGTGGGCACTCCAGGCTATATGCCGGGCGAGCAACTGCGGGGCAGTCCGCGCATGAGCAGCGATGTTTTTGCGGTGGGCATGATTGCAATCTATGCGTTGACGGGACTCAATCCTGCCTTGGGGCAAGTTCCTGAGGACGAACAGACCGCTGAAATTATTTGGCGCGATCGCGCATCCGTCAGTCCAGAATTTGCCGCCATTATTGACAAAATGGTGGCCTACGATTTTCGGCAGCGCTATCCTTCCGCACAGGAGGCGTCCGATGCAATTCAAGCTTTGACCTCCCACCGTCAGGCTGAGGATGGAGCGACTGTCTTAAGCGATCGGGGGAACGTTGGTTTTCCCGGCGATCGGGGTTCTGTTGGGTTTCCAGCCGAGCCAGTCCCCAGATAGGTCTGGAACTGGCTCGGGAAGCATTACCTACAATGGTAAGCCCATTGGCACGGCGAATGGCGGTACTCCAAGCCCGCCCAGTACAGCCATTGAGAAAACTTCTGTTAACCGTCCGGGTGAGGGATCTGCTGCGGGAACCCATGTGGTGTTTGGCATGAACCCCGCTCAAGTTGTGAAGCCAGAACCTTCTACTACGCCTTCACCTCGTCGACTTCTGAAAACCAAACATTTTGTTTTGGGGGGAGCGGCCATTTTAGGCTTCGGAACGATCGCAGCTTTAGCCTCTCCTAACATTGGGCCTATCTGTAAAATGCTGAACAATTGTTCTGCTGAGGTCAAGTACAACACGGTTTATGAGGAGTCTCGGGATAGAGCTGAATCAGCTTTGATGGCTGTGAACAATGCCAAGACTTTTCAGGACTTACAACAAGCGGATACGAAACTGAAAGAGTCTGTCGATCAACTTTCTAAAATTCCAGAAGTGGTGCATAGTTACAAAGATGCGCAGAAGGTCTTACCCAATTACCAAAAACAATTAAAGAGCCTTGGGGAAAAAATTACAGCTGAGAAAAAAGCACAACAAGACCTAGAACAGGCTGAGGTTATTGCAAAACCCGTCTTGGCTGAGAAAAAAATCTCAGGGACTGTGGCTTCGCTCTCAGAAAATAAAGCAAAGCTTCAAAAGGCGATCGAACGGGTTAATAAGGTTTCAGATAAATCTTTGACCGCAAGCCAAGGAAAGGTTCAAAAGCAGGCTTATTTAGATCGCCAAAAAGCAATTGATGCTGAAATCAAAAAACAAGCTGCCATTGAAGCCGAACAACAGCGGCGGTGGGCGGCAGCGGAAGCTGAGCGCCAACGTCGGCAAGCCGCTCGGGACGCACAACGCCAGCAGCAATGGAATTCCGCCAATTCTTCCTCTGGCTCTGGAGGTGGATCGAACTACACCCCTTCTGGATCTGGAGGGGAACGAGTTATGCACCCTCCGGTGGTGGATCTAGCAGCGGCAGTTCGGGTCGTTCTTATTCTAGTGGTGGTGGCAGGTCCAGCGGCGGTGGCGGCAGGTCCAGTGGCGGTGGAGGTAGTTCCGGTGGTGGCGGCGGTTCTGGTGGCAGCAGTTCTGGTGGCGGCGGCGAGCAACTCTGGGGGAATGGTGGTTGGCGGCAGCTCTGGTGGCGGCGGCGGCGAACCTCTCTGGTAGTTTTTTGCTAATTAGTTAATATGACTCTGACATTGACTGGGCTGCATTGCTTTTAAGGTGGCCGTCCGCAAGACTGTTTCGACGGGAATTGCCCAGCTTGAATGGGACAGCAACTTAAAAAGGCTAGATTTTGGTTTGGATCCGTCTTGGAAAACATAAGGGTCGCCCCATAGGGGTTCTTGGTGCATTCCATTTACTGCAACCAACTCCCCTTTCCGATTCAAGACAGGGCCGCCACTCATGCCTTTTTCAATGTCATTGGAATAACCAATTTGATAGCCACCCTCAAACGCTTTAGGTGGAATTAGAGAAATGGAGCCTGATGTAAACTTAAATCCTTTTGTAGAGGCTTCTGTTAAAGGCAATGGAAAACCTGCTGCATAGACTGGGGTACCTGCTTTTAACTTTGCAGAACATCCAAGGGTGGCAATGGGATACTGCGTTGACTCACTGGTAAATTGCAGTATGCCTAAGTCATTTTTACCAAATCCTGCCGCTGTATCGCGACTGGCGGTGTATTGTTTGCCGTCAGAGGTTTGGACGGAGAAACGATCGCCAATCCAGAGAACGTGTTGGTTGGTCAGAACGGTGTAGCGTTGTCCCTGACGCCGGATTAAAATGCCGGATCCCCAGTTATCATCGGCCATCACCTTGACAGTAATTTCACGAGCTTGATGCTTTAACACCTGCAACTCATTTTGGGTAAATGCAAAACTATGGCGTTGAGGGGACTGTGTTTGTTGAGTATTCTCCGATGGTTCCTTAAGCGTGGATGCAGGAACTGAGGTCCCCATACAGGCCCAAGATCCCATTAAAGCTAAGCCACTCACGGCCAACCCGTTTAAACGCATAGCGATCGCCATCTAACGGTAAAAGGACAATAATTGTTTCTAAGTTTAGTATTGGTTCAATAAATCGAAAAACGTACATTTTTTTAGAATAATTTTCACGAGCCGATCTCAAGAACTTTTGAGCCGCCCTAGGAGTCATAGTTCATTTAGACCTATAGGTGCTGTATCCATGCTGTCATGTTTCGCTGGTAGAAAGTCCCAAAAGCATTGTTTCTATTATGCTCTAGGCATTCTGACTGTAGCCTCTTTGATGGGGGTAATGCCGTTGAGTGCTAGCATTGCTGCGGAGGAGCTGCCACCCGAGATACAGCCCTGTACGAAAAAACTGGGAACGGTTTACTTTTTTGCCAAACAAAGGGTGAAGCAAACACAGACCACTTATTACCTCCTGAAAACGGACAAACCCAATCAAGATTACTATCACGCACCAGTGGTTTCGCTTCGAGATGGAGCCTGCCAACTCTTAACCCCTCGCCAAAATGGGAGCCCTGTCCCGCTTACGAGTGTGATGGACCCTGCGATCGCTCAGAAGTTGATGGTGGATGCGTTTGAAAAAATTATTAAGGAAGCTGGCGGGATAGAAGCCTTTGAAAGAGGGTTTATGGAGGAATTCAAGAAAAATAACAAACCTTTACTCATGCCCAGCGAGTCTTATTACGCTTTGAAAAATTACAGGTGAAGCTTCCCGCTAATATTCAGCCCTTTGATGGAATGACAACACCTGATGGGGCTCAGGCCAGCCAATAGTGTGGGATTTAACGAAACATCGACAGGTCGGGGTAAAAACCTGAGTAATAGGTCGAAAACATACACATCATTAATAAATCCTTACACAGTTCGCCGTCAGTCACCTTTGGCTTTGGTGCAGCTTCGGATGGTTCCTCAACTTTAGGAGAGGTTTCTTCTCCAAGGGTTATTGACTGATTTTCACGAACAAAATTTGTCTGGTACATCTCGCCTACTTCCTTCTGTTGGTAACAGTATGCTCCGATGATTCTTGAAAATATGCTGTGCGCTCCAGCCTAAAGCGCTGTGAGATTTATCACATTGATTGAAGACCAACCTCAATTCCCGTCCTATCCCCAATCCAGCGATCGCCCAGAATTCGTTTCAATGACATGTTATGCAAATATGCACAGATGGGTATGTTGAATTCAGATAAAGAAATTTCATGGCTTGCTTGTTCTCCACTTGCTTTGATGAACCCCCAGCAGATCTGCTGGGGGTTTTTATTGTAGGGATCCGGCTAGGACTTAGTTGCTGTTGTTGAGAGTCTCTAATTGCGATCTCACATTTGCTAGATATTCTTTATCTTGAAGGGTCTCAGCGGGCAAACGATGCATTGCGATGGCGGCCTTGATGAGGGCTTCAGGGGTAACTTTACCGCTTTGGTAGGCGTTCATCAGTGCTTGGGCAGAGGGAATGCCTTCGCTGGCAAAGAATCCTTGGAAGGCCAAAAAGACGAGGTTAAAGGGTGTGACGGACATTCCATATTTTGCAGCCATTTTAGGAAAAGAAACATCCATGGTTTGGATGTAGGCCGCCCCATGCGGTCCGCGGGTGACTGTATTGGGTCCTGCGTGTGCGATGTTTGCAACACTGAGATTCAAAACGGCGAGTCCGGCTAGGAGGCCGTGGGTTAAAGCTTTGTGGCGTTGCATAATGTGTTTTCTCCAACTTCAATGGTTTTACTTTAGGAGTGCTACCTGAGGTAGCCCTGATGAATGGCTTTGAAATGATGAAGGAATGACTGAGAGAATGCCCCTTAAAGGCTGAGAAAACTGAACGCAAAGGGGAACAATACAGATCGAATCTATAAATATAAGTAGAGGTTGTTTCGTAGAGGGGCATTTAGCCGTTAAGTGACAACTCCCACCGCTAACTGACAAGCAGTGTAGCGGTGGCTTCCAATCTCACGACTGAAAATTGCTGCTTCACAGGCAGAGTAACCTCTAAGCCTCCACAGCCAGAAAACGCTAGTCCAAGCGTCCTTTGTACCCGATTCAAAATGTTGATCCCACTGTTCCAATCACGGTCAATCGCCAACCCGCAACTGGAGCAACGATGTACGCGGTCTTTCAGTGTTTTCTCCACTCTCTGGCCACAACCAGAACATTCAATACTGGTCCCTCTGGCATTACCTTCTAAAGCCCACTTACCGCGTTTTACCGCCACTGCTTGTAGGATATTTAGAAAACTGCCCCAGGCTGCATCCAGAATCGACTTAGCGAGTCGGGTTCTCGCCAAGCCCTTAATGTTCAGATTCTCAAACCCTATTAAGTCATAGACACTGCATAACCAGTGCGCCACCTGATAGTGAAACTCTTTACGCTGACGATGAACGTGCAGATGTAACCGAGCCACTTTACTGGCTTGCTTTTGGTAATTATGAGACCCTTTCTGCATTCGTGACAGTTTGCGTTGTTGACGGGCCAGTCGGACCTGGGATTTACGGTAAAACTGCGGAATCTCAACCGCATCCCCGGCTGAAGTGACCAAAAACTTGGCTAGACCCACATCAATGCCCACGACAGACTTAACATCATCTATCGGCATAGACTCAGGTACAGTGCCATCTTCAAGGCATAAGCTGACATACCATCCATCGGCTTTCTTAAGAATCGTGGCCTGTTTGAGTGCAAACCCATCTGGGATTGGGCGATGCAAAATCACCTCAATTTCACCAATCTTGGAAAGCCTTAAAACATTGCCCGTCAGATGTGCCCCAGCCTTGGGGCTGTTCACCCGTGGAAAGGTAAAGGAGCAGATATCACCCCGCTTCTTGAACTTTGGCCTACCGCCCCGTTTGCCATTTTTGTCAGGAACTAACCAGCGTTTCCAGGCTTTGTCCAACCGCATTAAATTCTGTTGTTGGCAATCTGTGTAGATGTCTTTGTACTCAGGAAACAGTGCTTTGGTTTGACGTAACCCAGCAGCTTGAGTGTAGTAATCAACCCGTTCTGGAATTTCACCAATCGGCTCACAAACAATACTGCAACGGTCGATTTGAGCGCGACTGCGATTCAAAGCGTCTAGGCGCTGTCCGAGGGAGTAGTTCCAATGACAGCGTAGCAACTCTCCCCAGTCCTCCATCTGGGTAGACTGTTCATCGGTGGGGTTGAGTTTGTACTGATAGGTGAGTAGCATAGAGCTATTATACCATTTAGTGCTATGACTCTTAAAAGAGGATTTAGAAACGTTTATGACCTTAATATTCATTTGGTGCTTGTGACAAAGTATCGCAAAAAAGTCATCAATAAGGACATGTTGAGTCGGTTGAGTGAAATCTTTGAATCCACTTGCCAGAAGTGGCGATGCGAGTTGGTTGAGTTCAACGGTGAACCGGATCACGTTCATCTGCTTATCAATTTCCCGCCGGATGTGGAGGTGAGTAAACTGGTCAATAACTTGAAAACGGTTTCGAGTCGGTTGGTTCGTAAGGATTACCTTGAATACCTCAACTCGGTTTACTCAAAGCCCGTGTTTTGGAGTGGTGCTTATTTTGTGGCCTCTTGCGGTGGTGTTACCATTGAGCAGCTTAAAACTTATGTTGAACAGCAACATTCTCCTGATGATTAGTCAGACATCGAGTCTGCCCAATCATCGCTCAAGCTCCCCCTCGCCGCCAAACTTCCCTGTGCCGGGAGTCCCCCGGAGTTTAGGATGGTTTTTGACGCTGAAAAAGTATGTATATGGCGGTAAAACTTATATTTAAAGATTTTTTTCTCAAAGATCTAAAAGATCGATCTTTTTGTGGGCATCCTGAGGTAGTTGATAAGCCATTACACCTCTAACCTAATGACACGCCAAAGACTTGGTTCGCGAATCGGGCTATTGCCAGAGTAACGAATTAATTCTCTAACGTCCATTATGTTAGGGGCTTTCTTCTGGTGAAATTTCAGACTGGATGACAGGTGCGGGAGCCCGAACGTTCGCTTTAGGACTTAAGCTACGCCAGTAAAGCGTCCCAGCAACAACCATAAAGACGATGTAGGCAATGCATTGACCTAGAAATAGGCGATCGCGGTAGCCCAAAAAAGTTTTCAATAAAATCCCTGGAAATTCTCGATCGGGCAAAATCCCTTGGCCATCCCAAACCAACGGACCCAGCAGGCAAGATGAGACGGAAAAGGGAACTGAAAAACAGAGCGTTTGAGGCAATAAGGGATCCAATGTGCTGAAAGTGAGATCCAATTGTTTGCAAGCCCCCATCACCAAGCCGCCAACAATCAGCAGCAAAAACACACCCATCACTTGGAAAAAAGCCTTGAGATTAATGCGGATACCTAAGGCAAAAAGTCCCCAGCCTATTCCCGTTGCCACAATCAGACCTGCGATCGCCCCCACCACGGGCATCCACCCTTGTTGCAATTGCGCCACAATAAATAGTGCGGTTTCTAGCCCTTCTCTCAGTACGGCCACAAAAATGAGGGTCCAAATCCCCCATTCCGCTCGTCCATCGGTTTGCAAAACTTGAGTGACGGCCCCTTCAATCTCTGCTTTGGCCGTACGGGCCTGTTGGGTCATCCAAATCAGCATCCAGGTTAATAAGGCGATCGCACTAAAGCTAAATAAGGTTTTTAAGGCCGGAAGCAAAACGGTTGCGTAGGGGCGATCGGATGCCTGGAGCAAGCTTAAAAGCTCCCTCAGTAAAGTCCCTGCCAGTAAACTGGCCATTAGTCCAGCAACAATACCCCCGTAAACCCACACTTTGAGGTGGGGTTGTTGAGCTTTTTGGAGCAGGGCGAGGACAATCCCCACAACTAGAGCAGCTTCTACTCCTTCTCGTAACGTGATGACAAAGGTGGGCAGTGCAGTGCTAATATCCATGTTTTGTCTTCAACCCTTGGATGCCAGTGTTCATCATTCTCAGCTAAAACTTATGAAAGGGTTAGAGCCTTATCATTTAGCAATTGCAAATCTCGCATAAAACAGTAGAGAAGGGATCGACCCTTGCCCAGATTTTTCCATTTTGCGATTTTTTCTCCGATTTAAATCAATGCGGTTGCCTACAGCGCGTCCCATTCAAAGAATATCCAATACCCTTTCGACCGCTTTGTCCAAACCGCGATCGCTTCAATTCACCTTAACCTTGCGCCTTGCGGCCCTGATTACTGCTGGACTAAGTGCGGTTACCCTCTGGACCTGCTGGAAAACCGAAGATATTTTGATTGCCAGCCACAAACAATCCCTGGTACAAACGGCCAAACGGGTTGAAGAAGACATCAAGCTTTACCGAGAGATGTTGAATTTCCCCGAGAGCATGAAAAAAGCCTTGAAAAATCGATCCAGCGATCGCCTTTGGATTGGGATCGAACGTCCCGATCGATCTCTTCTGATTGCCGATTTGTTAGCGGAACCCAAAATGAAATGGGATTTGTCAGTCTTTGAGCGTCTGGTTCAAGAGTTGTCTCAAAAGGAAGTCCCCAGAGTCCACCATCTTCAAGGACGAGACTTTGTCGCTTGTTCGGGGCCATTGACCGTCAACCGAACGCCCCTCGGCACCCTCTATCTCGCCCAAGACATCACCGAAGATCGAACTCGGTTTTATCAGCTGATTCAGAACCTTGTTTGTGCAAATCTCTTGGCGCTCATTCTTCTGATTGCCCTCGTTGCCTACGAAGCGCAACGGATGCTATTGCCCTTGTCTAAAGTCAGTCACATGACCCAAAGCATCTCCGTCGAAGATCTTGGCGAAAAACGAATTGAAATTCCCAGCGCCCCCCGCGAAATTCAAAATCTCGTAGATACCTTCAACCGTCTGCTGAATCGACTCTCAGAAGCTTGGCAACAGCAACGCACCACTGACGAGCAACAGCGTCAATTTGTCAGCAACGTCTCCCACGAACTGCGAACGCCCCTAACCATCGTGCGCGGGTACCTTGAAAGCGTCCGCCGCCGAGGCCAAAATCTGACAGAATCCCAGCAAGAAGCCCTCAGCATTGCCTCTACAGAAACAGACCACACCATCCGTGTCCTCCAAGATCTGCTGGACCTTGCCAGAGCGGATGATGGATACATGCCTTACAACCCTAGCCTCCTAGTTCTGAATGACATTGCCGCTGACGTAGCTAAATTAGCAGGCCAAGTCAGCCACCGAGACATTGATATTGACATAGAAGATAACGAACTGGTCCCTGTCTATGCCGATGCCCATCGGCTCAAACAAGTCCTCGTAAACTTAGTTGAAAATGCCGTTAAATATTCCGCTGCCGATACCCCCGTCCTGATAAAACTAGAGCAACGGCATCAACGTGCCATCTTGCAAGTCTGCGATCGCGGCCCCGGTATTCCACTCAAACACCAATCTCGGATATTCGAGCGGTTTTATCGAATGGATGAAGCTAGGAATCGCAGTAGTGGAGGGACAGGTTTGGGATTGGCACTGGTCAAAACCTTTGTTGAAGGGATGGGGGGAACCGTAACCGTGCAATCTATGCCGGGGGATGGTAGCACTTTTACCGTCTCCTTGCCCATCGAACCGCCCCATCTCTAGCCGCCTTTTCACTGTAATCTTGCACTGAGTGGAGAATCCCCTAATGTCAGCCCACATTCTAGTGGTAGAAGATGAAGCCAAACTAGCTCAGTTTATTCAGATGGAATTGACCCAAGAAGGGTATCAAGTGACCGTCGCTGAAGATGGCATTTCAGGACTCACTGCCGCCCGCGAGCACCCACTCGATTTAATTATTTTGGATTGGATGTTACCGGGACTCTCTGGACTAGAAGTTTGTCATCGTTTGCGGACAACGGGTGACAAAGTCCCTGTCATTTTGCTCACCGCCAAAGACGACGTGCGCGATCGCGTGGCGGGGCTAGACGCAGGGGCAGACGATTACGTGGTCAAACCCTTCAGCATTGAAGAACTCTTGGCCCGCGTCCGCGCCCACCTGCGCCGCACTAATGAAGAAGACCCTGACTCCCTCCAATTTGCAGATCTCACCCTCCATCAAAAAACGCGAGAAGTCTTCAGAAACAAACGTCCTATTGAACTCACCGCCAAAGAATTTGACCTGTTGCTTTACCTCATGCGCCATCCCCGCCAAGTCCTGACCCGCGATCGCATCCTAGAAGAAGTGTGGGGCTACGATTTCATGGGCGACTCTAATATCATTGAGGTCTATATTCGCTATCTCCGCCTCAAACTCGAAGAAAATCAAGACAAACGGCTCATTCAAACCGTCCGAGGCGTAGGGTACGTTCTCCGTGAGTAGACGATGCAGAACAAATACCCCAAACTCTAACAGCCATTAGAATTTCTTATAAAATGACCGTTAGACTGGGCAAAACTCATTCGGAAAGGCTATCAAGGTAACATTAATGCACAAAACATTACATTGCTTAAACTTATACAACCTTTATTGACCTTCTTCGTGCGTTCTATTGGAGGATTGCGCCATAATGTCTGGGGGGATTCTCGGACTTGCGGCCAAAAACTGTAAGAAAGGCTACAATCGTGAAGGTCAAAGGTAATGGTAGTCACTTAAGTTACTTTATGACTATTGTTTAAGCAGATGGTGAAGATTCTCTAAATTCATTAGATTGTTTAAAGAATCCTAGTCATCGTGTGGTTTATCGTTTCCAATTGCAATGCAGTGAAACCTAATCCATCCAGATTTTTGTTCGGTAAAACTTCTCCTTTCAACTACTAGGGAGTATGAGGAATTCGGCATGACCCAAGCCAATACTGTTTTAGAGTCCATCCAGGCTCCTCCAGTCGAACTCGAAACTTTGCTGCTGAGCGAAGGTAGTGAGGATACTGAGGAAGGTTTTCAGCCCGAGGCGGCAGAGGTTGAAGACGAAAAGGTTGATAAAGCCAAAGGGGC
The DNA here is from genome assembly GCA_012032135.1 of Acaryochloridaceae cyanobacterium RU_4_10. Classification (GTDB taxonomy): domain Bacteria; phylum Cyanobacteriota; class Cyanobacteriia; order Thermosynechococcales; family Thermosynechococcaceae; genus JAAURS01. The sequence goes on from JAAURS010000057.1 coordinate 14,382, forward strand.
GCGGCGACGGGGCCAAGCCAAGAAAAAGCACTACACAGAAGACTCCATCCGACTGTACCTACAAGAAATTGGTCGGATTCGGTTGTTAAGGGCCGACGAAGAAATTGAACTGGCCCGAAAAATTGCAGATTTATTGGCCCTAGAGCGCATTCGCGATGATTTGGTCGAGCAACTAGAGCGCGAACCCCTAGACGCAGAGTGGGGGGAAGCCGTTGGGATGAAGCTCCATCCGTTCCGCCATCGGCTTCACGTCGGTAGCGCGCCAAGGATAAGATGGTGCAATCTAACCTGCGGTTGGTGGTTTCGATTGCCAAGAAATACATGAATCGGGGTCTATCGTTCCAGGATCTGATCCAAGAAGGGAGTCTTGGGCTGATCCGAGCGGCAGAAAAGTTTGACCACGAAAAAGGCTACAAGTTCTCGACCTACGCAACCTGGTGGATCCGTCAGGCTATTACCAGGGCGATCGCAGATCAATCCCGCACCATTCGGCTTCCAGTTCACTTGTACGAAACCATCTCGCGCATTAAGAAAACCACTAAGCTGTTATCGCAAGAGATGGGTCGCAAGCCCACGGAAGAAGAAATTGCAACCCGCATGGAGATGACCATCGAGAAGCTGCGGTTTATTGCTAAATCGGCTCAGCTCCCTATTTCTTTGGAAACCCCCATTGGTAAAGAAGAAGATTCAAGATTGGGCGACTTTATTGAATCTGATGGGGAAACACCTGAAGATCAAGTTTCCAAAAATCTCCTGCGCGAAGATCTTGAGAGTGTTTTGGATACGCTCAGCCCTCGCGAACGCGATGTTTTGAAGCTTCGTTACGGCTTGGATGATGGCCGCATGAAGACGTTAGAAGAAATTGGTCAAATTTTTAACGTCACTCGCGAGCGGATTCGCCAAATTGAGGCAAAGGCGTTGCGTAAGTTGCGCCACCCCAATCGCAATAGCGTGTTGAAAGAATATATCCGCTAGATGCGATCGCAGCCCAATTAAAAAAACCTTGAGAATCCCGAGTGTTCTCAAGGTTTTTTGTTTAGCTGCTAGACGGGAAGCCCCGCGCTCTATCCGTAGGACCACCCTTCGGCAAGCTCAGGGACCGCAGTGCCAAAACGGTTTTTGAGGTTGCAGGGCGTGGGTGAAAGGGGCGATCGCACTGATGGGGAAACGGCTTGTTGAGGTGGAGTTGGAGAGGGCGATCGCTCCTTTCAGGATTCTGAGCGATTCTCTTAAGGTTGCCAAGTTGCGTAGCTCAAACAAGCTTGAAATCCTTGGAGATACCCCAATCGAAACGCCGTCACCCGTTGTTCGGCAGTGCCGTGAGCATTCCAACGGAACGTAGAATCACCGCTGGAATAAGACTGGGCTGTAGCTTCGGGAATATCGCTGGCATCTAATAACCCCCGAGCCATCGCATCTTTTGCATACACACCCGCAAAACAATCCGCCTGAAGTTCATCCTGCACCGGATAACGATTGGCATAGGAGATGCCTAAAGAACGCTGAACGGCATGGCCGTACTCATGAGCCATTACTGTAACAGCCGCAAAATCACCCACTTTGCGATCGACACGATTCACAAAAGGATGGTTCAGATAAATGGTGTTATTACGCGGACAATATTGGGCATTGCCATTCCCCATAAAACCACAGGGAGTCGGGATACGGTTGATGTAGACATAGGTCTGGGGAGCAATCCAAATGCGCCCTAAAGTATTGAACTGGCGCGCCCACATGGTATTAATATCACGGCTGGCAAAGATGAGCTTTTGATACAAAGTTTGCCCTATTGCAGGTACAGTTGAAGCCGCAAGCATCCATCCTACAACGATCGCATAGTTCAGGCTTGAAAAAGCTTTACCCCAATACCGATGCCCGATGCCCATTGGACGGATGACTTTATTTTTGTTAGGTACTCATTCCTTTATGCCATAACTGGGCTACGCTCGAACAATTTCTCAATAATCATCTTCAAAACAACTTCAGGTGATAATGATGAAAAGCTGTTAATGGGATAAAGTAGATGGCGACCGAGCATTCAACCCCTATTGAGCATCAGGATGTACCGCAAGCGCATCGCGGCCTTCATGATTTTTTGTATAGCTCTGAAGATGAGCACTCAGTCACCACAACAGCATCTCCAGTCGCAGACCTTACCGCTGCAAGCCCAGTTGAACTTAAAGCGTGGTGTGCGGAAATTGCAGAGGCTAAAGTTGCAGGGGTTTATGCCGTCATGAATGGCGATCTCCAAACTCAATACATTGGCTATTCCCGTAACGTCGCGCTGTCCCTCAAAAGCCATCTCACTCAATTGGGTGCAGAAACCTGCGCTTTTGTGAAGGTACAGCCCTTCAAGTTTCCAAAACGAGAGGACATGGAACAGCTTCGTGATGAATGGATTGCTGCATTACCTCAAACTCCACCGGGCAATAGAGATAAGAGCGGGGCGTGGGCAGGCACGGTGCGGGATGCTTCTAGCCAAGTGATGTCAGAGGCAGAACGCCAAGCCTATGAAGAGAAAAAGCTAAAACTCCGACGGGCGATGGCGGATGGCACCCTTTCCCAAGAAGCTCCCCAAATCCAGAGCGATTTAGAAAGACGTCAAGCGTTAGAATCTGCGGTAGAAGATGATAATTGGAGTACGATCGTTCGCGAGCAAACTCAAGAGACAAAGTCCTTGTGACGAGCCTACAACATTGAATGGAGTTGCGTGTGGATAGTTTTTTGAATGAGGCGCTGGAAGAAGCTCGGCTCGGACTTGCGGAAGGGGGGATTCCAATTGGTTCGGTGTTGGTGATTGATGGCGAAATTGTTGGGCGCGGGCACAATCAGCGAATTCAGAAAGGTAGTGCTATTTTACATGCGGAAATGGATTGCATTGAGAAAGCAGGTCGCCTACTAGCGACTGATTATGCCAGGGCAACGCTCTATTCCACTCTATCGCCGTGTGAAATGTGTAGTGGAACTGCTCTGCTTTATAAGATTCGTAAGATTGTCATTGGAGAAAATCAAAACTTTAGAGGTCCTGAGGACTACCTACGTTCTCAAGGGGTTGAGTTGGAGATTGTCAACGATCCCAACTGTATTGAATGATGGCAAAATTTATTGAAGACCGTCCCAGCTTATGGTATGAAGACATTGGGCAAGACTAGGGGCAACAGTCAAGAGTACCTGCTCAACTGATTAGAAACAGCCTTTGACCTTTTCTGCTCGGCCCGATCGCCCGACTTTCTCTCAATCTTGTAGCCTTTGCTCATAAAATCCTCACAATTTCGATCTAACTTTTTATTAGCACACTCCAGCATGAAAGCTGTGTGATTCTCAATCCCAATGGGTTGAGAGAGTTTCAATTGCGATCGGAGGGAATTGAGTAAATTGAAGAACTGTATTGTAGGGTTGGTGGGTGCTAGGGTGTAATATCAAATCTACTTGTCATGGCTACACATACAGATCCCCCTAAATCCCCCTTACAAAGGGGAACTAAGACCATTCCCCCCTTTGTAAGGGGGTTAGGGGGGATCTGATCTGTAGTACTATTTTCAGAATTGGTGTAACGTGTCTACTC
>JAAURS010000386.1 GCA_012032135.1 Acaryochloridaceae cyanobacterium RU_4_10
TGTCTTGGCGTGGAGAGTGGGCGCATAAAGTTGCAACTTGATCGAGCAACCTGCGGCGTCTGCTGGAGATCCGAACAATACACTCGTATCCAATGGCACTTGAGCGAACCAATCTGACAGTTTGGCAACTTCTTGTTCCAACCAGGCTTGGATATTGGAAGCTGCAACCGTTCCTTGACTGAGTTGGGTGTGCAAATCCTGAATTCGATCGTTTAATTCTTGTTTGAGCGGTGTGTCCGTTCCTGCTTGCCTTAATTCATCCAATAAAGGGACTGTTCCATCCGCACGGGCTAAACCCAGTTCGGCCAAAAATACTGCGATCGCCGGATCTTCCTCAGAGGAACGGGTCCGCCATTGCCGAATGGCATCAGCAGCCACCAAGTGAGCCCAATTTTCCAGGCGTTCTAAGGGTAAAGAAATGGGCGTAAAACGCAAGTTGAGTAATTGAGGATAGCGGGCACTGGCATCCGTTGCCAAACGACGCACCAAAGCAATATCCTGCTCTCCTGATTTCCCGGAGCTGAGGAGTACCGCAGCCGCTGAGGCATCTTTCCATAGGAATGGCAGGTTTTCTGGTTCCATAATTTCTTTAGTGCGTGTATGTATGGATTGAGGACTGTTTTGTCAAAGTTATTATCTAATTATTCAATCGATTATGACGCATTAGGGGAAAATCACTGTTCCAAGATTTTCCTTTGGACCATGGATTCATTGCACCAGGGGCAAAAGAAGGGTTGAAGTCATGCAGCCGGAAAATTGGGTGCTAGGCTAAAGATGTGACCGAATGCCCAATACGCTGGCGTGTTTTTGTGCAAAGGGTACAGCGAAACTAATGTTGCACCAGTACAACTTCAATGATGCCGACTGACCTGAATGAATGGATTGAAATTGGCCGTATTGTCTCCCCCCAAGGATTGAAAGGGGAAATGCGGGTCTACCCAGATTCTGATTTTCCCGAACGGTTTATGACACCGGGAGAACGATGGCTGCTCCGTCCCGGCGCAAAACAACCAGAGTCTATTCAACTAAAAGCGGGGCGTTTTTTGGATGGCAAGGGGCTTTACGTCATTCGCATTGAAGGAATTGAGTCCATCTCTCAAGCAGAATTTTTGCGCGGGGCTAAATTGATGGTCCAAGTGGACGATCGCCCTCCCTTGGCAGCAGGCGAGTTTCATGTGATGGATTTGGTTGGGTTGACGGTCATCAACGCTAACACCCAGACAGCGATTGGAACCGTCATAGGGATTGCAGCAGCAGGCAACGATCTATTAGAAATTGCCCTTCAAAATGCACCGGAGCAAACTGTTTTGGTCCCAATGGTAAAGGAATTTGTGAAATCTCTAGATCTTCAAAGCCGTCAAATTGAGTTGTTACCTATTCCTGGCTTAATTCCAGACCCATCCAGTGAGTGAACTTACCAAGTGGGATCTGAGAACAAATGGATGGTTAATGTTTCAAAGCCTGGGGGAATACCCGAAATACAGGCGCACACATCGCCAATATCCTCAACTTCTACCTCACAAGCATGACAAGAACCCATCAAACATCCGGTAGGAATATCGATTCCGGCTCTAGAGGCAACGGTCAAGAAAGACTCGCCCACTTCGGCTTCAATTTCAGTGTTGTTAGGTTGGAAACGGACAAGAACACTCACAAAATTAAGGTCCTAGGGTTGCGATTCTGATAGGGGAACGTCTAGATCCCTGCTTCGTCTAAATTGGTAAGGCTACAAGTCTTGCTCAGCCTTAGGTTAGGCCATTATGAAACGCAGTCATCGGTCAAGGTTAAGTCTTGGGGTTATCGCAGCGATCGCTGGGGGATTGCTTGCCGTACCCGTCAAAGCGGTTCAGTTCTCTGATGGTACCATTCACTTCGCGGGGGTGCCAAGGTTGGGAAAGGTGAGTACCACGGACAATCAAGCTTGGGCTTGGAGCGCTACGTATTATTTCACCATTCAAGTCCCTGCTGATGCCAGCGAACCTCTGGGGCGGGTAGTCATGCAACAAACGGAAGGGGTTGATTCTATAGACTTTAACCTGAAACGCACCTTTGCTTATTTGGACGGCGATAAAAATCAAACGATTCCCCTTCAGGCCACAAATACGGATAAAGACGCCCTCAATGTGCAGTTTGACACCCCTATTGAGCCTGGAAAAACGGTGACGCTAGGGCTAAGACCCTATAACAACCCGCACACAGGCGGCGTTTATTTGTTTGGAGTCACCGCATTTCCGGCGGGAGAAAAAGTTCAGAGTCAGTTTATTGGCACGGGGCGACTTCAGTTTTACGATCGCTCATTTTGGCACGATCGCTGGTGATGTCATTACCTGATAGCCTAGGTCTACAAGGAATTGCTGTATGGGATGGGCTTTAACCAACAAGGAAGCATTAAAGTAGCTTGTAGGAACCTGTCGATTTCTTCATCGGAGCAAATCTAAAATGGTGCAAGCCTTACCCCAACCACTGACCTTGGCAGAGTTTCTAAAACTCCCAGAAACAGAACCTGCCAGCGAATATATTGATGGAAAAATTATCCAAAAGCCAATGCCGCAAGGGAAACATAGTGCGTTACAAGTTGAACTTGCACCTGCGATCAATTTAATCGTTAAGCCTCAAAAAATTGCACGCGCTTTCACTGAGTTGCGTTGTACGTTTGGTGGACGTTCTACCGTCCCCGATATTTCTGTTTACACTTGGGACAGAATTCCCCGCGATCGTAATGGCGACATCGCTAATATTTTTGAGGTTGCGCCTGACTGGACCATTGAAATTCTATCGCCTGACCAAAGCCACACAAAGGTGACGAAAAATATTTTGCACTGCCTCAAACATGGCACTCAAATGGGCTGGCTGATCGATCCAGATGAGCGGACGCACTTTGTCTATCTGCCGACGCAGGAAATTCAGGTCTTTGACGACCCTAATGTAGTTCTTCCAGTGCCTGCGTTTGCAAGTCAATTTCAACTGAGTTTAGGAGCATTGTTGGATTGGCTAAAATAATTGGAGTGCGATCGCCTAGCCCACAATATTTCCAGTTATCACCCACCGCTGATTTTGGCTTTATAGCCCAGTTCCGCAAGGAATAGCTGAACCTTCTCTGCGTGGTCGCCCTGAACTTCAATGGTGTCTTCTTTGATGGCACCACCTGCCCCACAATGGTTTTTTAATTTTTTGGCCAAATCCGCCAACGTTTCCGAAGACGCTTGAAAGCCACTCACAACGGTTACCGTCTTGCCCTTGCGTCCCTTGCGCGAAGCCTGCACCTTAAGCTGTTGCTGGTTCGGCGGTACGTCTGGACGGGAGGTTGCGGCAGCGTTAGTAGCGGCCTCTCCAAACTCACTGTACGCACGACGCTCTAAGGGATTGGCTTTTGGATTTTTCATGGGGTTAGACAAAATAAAATCGTTTGCGGCTTTGAGCTAAAATTAGAGTCCGACGGTATAGAGCACCTACAAAATATTATGAGCCGAGGCACGCTGTTTGACAAAGTTTGGGACTTGCACCAAGTGCGAGTGTTACCTTCAGGCCAAACCCAATTGTTTATTGGCCTCCACCTCATCCATGAGGTAACGAGTCCCCAAGCCTTTGCCATGCTGCGCGATCGCAATCTCCCAGTCCTTTTCCCAGACCGGACGGTGGCCACGGTAGATCACATCGTGCCCACGGAAAACCAAGCTCGTCCCTTTGCCGATCCCCTTGCCGAAGAAATGATGCAAGCCCTAGAGCAGAACTGCCAGCAGAACAAGATTCGGTTTTATAACGTGGGATCGGGGAGTCAGGGCATCGTCCATGTGATCGGCCCCGAGTTGGGTTACACGCAGCCGGGCATGACCATTGTCTGCGGCGACAGCCACACGTCGACCCACGGGGCCTTTGGCGCCTTGGCCTTCGGCATCGGTACGAGCGAAGTC
>JAAURS010000058.1 GCA_012032135.1 Acaryochloridaceae cyanobacterium RU_4_10
TAATCCCAAACCGACTCTTGACCCGGCCCTGGCTGAATCCGACGGACACCAAACATCGCGATCGCCTCAATCTACACACCATACTGAAATAAAATGCACCTCAAGCTTGAGGTGCATTTTACTGAATCTGAACTCTGAGACCTAAAGGCATCTAAAGCCAAACCCGTTCTAACTGCCTTCGCGGCTAGCGGTTGTACGTACAAAATGATGAGAAAAACCGTCGGCACAAATACAAACAAGGCAGTTGCAATTAATCCAAGGTTATTAACTTCCATCTGGGTTAGCCCTATTCCATCTCAGCATTAATCTTAAGACTACAATACTATCGTTCGGGACAGTGTCAGCCAAAAAACAGTCTTTTAAGATAAAGCTAGCGGTCTTTATCCCTAGGGTTTAGTCTCAACACTGACCGGACCGTTCACCATAGACTGACAGGCCAGTCGGTAGGTCTCAGGTTTGCGCTTGAGTTTGCGGTTTTCAAATCTGTACGAGGGGAAAGATTCTCCGCACCCTCCAACACATTCACCACACAGGTGCCACACTGTCCGTAACCGCCGCAGCTCATCAATTTCCCCTTCAGGGTGTAAAGGTCAATGCCATTCTCAACGGCTTTTTGGCGCAGATTGACGCCAGCAGCCACGGTAATTTCTTTACTTTCCTTAACAAAATTAATCTTAGAAAGGGTTGAGGGTGACGAATTAGTTTGCACGGGCTGACTCATAGAAGTGGGCTGTGCCGCATCGCTCGGCGCTGGTGGAGCCGATTCCTCGGCAGAATGGGTGGCTGGACTCATGGGAAAAATTTCTCCAAATAACCTTAGTAACAATAATGAGAATGCGATCGATCCTTAAAAACCGCTGGTTATATAACCAAATCTCCTTCACCCTATCGGTTTCAATTCGTTAAGCTTTATTGAGAGCGAACGGGTTGCTAGTTACAGTTCTTTATATACTTTATAGTTTTTTATAACAAGACCGCCATTGATTGTGCGTGGTGAGGGGATTGGTGAGATGCATTCTGGATAAAGGGTCGTCGCGATGGCGCGACCTTTGAAGATGGAAGGCATCCTTGTTAAATCCGCCAAACCTTTTCTTGTCAAGGCTGTTGCGTTATTCAACTCAGGCACCTAATTGTGCTTCAATGGTTGTCAACGACTATATCAGTTGACTTAGGTAACCGAAGTTGAAATAACTGGGGTTTCTATCGGCTGTTACGGCAGATGAAGCTTTATTGGCATCGGAACCTTAATAAATTGCTGCGAAAAAGTATTGACGTTTTAAGAGGAGGAGCGTAGTCAATGGGACTACCCTGGTATCGCGTCCACACGGTTCTTATTAATGACCCAGGCCGACTCATCGCGACGCACCTGATGCACACTGCACTGGTCGCAGGGTGGGCTGGCTCCATGGCTCTCTACGAGCTAGCCGTTTTCGATCCAAGCGATCCTGTTTTGAACCCCATGTGGCGGCAAGGCATGTTTGTTCTGCCGTTTATGGCCCGTTTAGGGGTTACATCTTCTTGGGGGGGCTGGAGCGTCACGGGCGAGACAGGAGTAAGCCCTGGACTCTGGAGTTTTGAAGGTGTTGCGGCGGCGCACATCGGTCTGTCTGGACTGTTATTCTTAGCTGCCATTTGGCACTGGGTATATTGGGATCTCGAGCTTTTTAGAGACCCTCGCACGGGTGAATCGGCTCTCGATTTGCCCAAAATGTTTGGGATTCACTTGTTTTTGTCGGGTCTTCTCTGTTTCGGTTTTGGTGCGTTCCACCTAACTGGACTTTGGGGACCAGGAATGTGGGTTTCAGATCCCTATGGTTTGACCGGACACGTCCAACCCGTGGCTCCCGAATGGGGACCCGACGGATTTAATCCTTATAACCCAGGCGGAATTGTGGCTCACCACATTGCGGCTGGAATTATCGGGATTGTGGCGGGTTTGTTTCACTTGATCGTTCGTCCGCCGCAACGGCTGTACCGTGGTTTGCGGATGGGGAATATAGAAACCGTCCTGTCCAGCAGTATTGCGGCTGTCTTTTTTGCTGCCTTTGTGGTGGCTGGAACGATGTGGTACGGCAGTGCTGCAACGCCCATTGAGTTATTTGGACCCACCCGTTATCAATGGGATAGCGGTTATTTCAAGCAAGAAATGACCCGCCAAGTCCAAACCGCAGTCGCAGATGGGAAGAGCCTCGAGCAAGCTTGGGCAGATGTTCCTGAGAAGCTAGCGTTCTATGACTACGTGGGCAATAACCCTGCTAAAGGTGGGTTGTTCCGTACGGGTGCAATGAACAATGGTGATGGGATTGCCCGTCAATGGTTGGGCCATCCAGTGTTTAAGGATAGTTCTGGCGAGGAGCTTTTTGTTCGTCGTCTGCCCAACTTCTTTGAAACCTTCCCAGTGGTGTTGACCAACGCAGCGGGTGAAGTCAAAGCTGATATTCCGTTCCGTCGGGCTGAGTCCAAATACAGCTTCGAACAAAAAGGTGTCTCGGTGACCTTCTACGGCGGTGGTTTGAATGGTGAAACCTACACTGATTCTGCTGTGGTTAAAAAATATGCCCGTAAGGCTCAATTGGGCGAACCCTTTGAGTTTGATTCAGAGACGCTAAATTCTGATGGGATTTTCCGCAGCAGCCCCAGAGGCTGGTTTACCTTCGGTCATGCCTGCTTTGCTTTGTTATTCTTCTTCGGTCACATTTGGCACGGTGCTCGGACACTGTTCCGCGATGTGTTTGCTGGGGTTGACCCAGACTTGGCTGAAGAGCAAGTTGAATGGGGCTATTACCAAAAAGTGGGCGACACATCGACCCGCAGCAGAGCTTAGGCTTTTGCATTAAAGTTGTTCTAGGGTTGGCAGGGCTGGCTCTAGAGCATCTTTAATTTTGAGATTTCACACTGAACACATAAGACTTTGGTGAATTTCCCATGGAAGCGATCGCATACGTCTTCATTTTTGCTTGCCTTATCGGTCTATTTTTCTTCGCTATTTTCTTCCGCGAGCCACCGCGCATCACGAAAGACTAGAGCATTGTTCGTTTGTAATGCTTCGTAAAAATCCCCCTTCAGAGACTGAACTGAGGGGGATTTTTAATTATTGTTTGGGGGAGTGAGAGAGTATGGGGGTCGTCAAACCGCATTGGTTTCAAGTTGCGTTTAAGTTGAAGGGGTCTGTTATCCCAGCTGTGATGCCCAAAGTACTCTTGTGTGGGGGCTTTGGCGTATTGATTTCAGTACTTTCTGCACGGGGGTTAGCATTAGCGTGGCCCATTTTAGGGAATGTGATTCCGAGTATTGTCTTGGGTTTGTTGCTGGTCTTTCGCACCAATACGGCTTATGACCGTTTTTGGGAGGGTCGGAAGGCATGGGGAGCGTTAATGAATACGGTGCGGAATCTTACCCGCCGGATCTGGGTGTTTGTGGATGAAACAAAGTCGAGCGATCGCGCTCACAAACAGACCGCGCTACGGTTGATTGTGGCATTTGCGGTAGCCATGAAGCTCCATTTGCGCGGAGAACCCATGAATCAGGAGCTATTGGGATTAGTGGGCAATCGCTGCGGAACCGCCCTTCAGCAAGCCCCTCATCCATGCCTAAAGATTGCGTTTTGGATTGAAGATTATTTGCAGCAGCAATATAAAGAGCAACGGGTGGATTTGTACCAAGTTACAACCATGAATGCTCTTTTAGATGTGATGGTGGATAGCCTTGGCGCTTGCGAACGAATCTTGAAAACGCCCATGCCGATGGCCTATGCCATTCACCTCAAGCAGCTATTGTTAATTTATTGCTTGCTCTTACCCTTTCAATTGGTGGGCGAAATTGGATTTTGGACTGGGCCTATCGTGGGACTGGTGAGTTTCACGCTATTTGGAATTGAAGAAATTGGAATTGAGATTGAAAATCCTTTTGGTCGGGACCATAATGATTTGCCCCTAGACGACATTTGCAATACGATGACCCGCAATATGGAACATTTGGTAACGCTAGTGCCGAGTGCTTACGAGGACCTTGCAGAAAAGCTATCAATTTAATTTGTTGAATTTGTTGCCCCTACATTGACAGAATGTTCAAGCCGTAGGGATAATTAAGGTTTGTGTAAACTGTATTTAAAATAAACCCTTGGCTAACGTAGTTGTAATTGGGGCTCAGTGGGGCGACGAAGGAAAAGGCAAAATCACAGATTTGCTCAGTCGCTCGGCAGATATAGTAGTCCGGTACCAGGGTGGCGTCAATGCTGGTCATACTGTTGTAGTAAACGATCGGACCTTTAAACTCCATTTAATTCCATCCGGCATTTTATATCCAAATACTGAATGCATTATTGGATCGGGGACTGTTATCGACCCAAAAGTTCTCATTGAAGAGTTAGATACCCTCCACGCTCTGGGAATTTCAACAGAAAATCTCTTTATTTCCAGTGCGGCCCACGTCACCATGCCCTACCATCGGCTGATCGACCAAGCCTCAGAAGTCCAGCGGGGAGTCCATAAGATTGGCACCACCGGACGGGGTATTGGTCCCACCTATGCAGATAAATCCGAACGAACCGGAATTCGCATGTTGGATTTATTGGACTCGCACGGGTTGCGCCGCCAACTTGAATGGGCGATCGACCATAAAAATGTCATTTTAGAGAAGCTCTACGACCTTCCTCCTCTCGATGCAAATACCGTCATCGAGGAATATTTAGGCTACGCCGAACGGCTTAAATCTCATGTCGTGGACTGTTCTCTGACCATTTACGACGCCATCCTTCGACGGCGGAATATCCTGTTTGAGGGTGCCCAGGGCACGCTTCTGGACCTCGACCACGGCACTTATCCTTACGTGACCTCCTCTAACCCCGTTGCAGGCGGCGCTTGTATTGGCACGGGTGTTGGCCCCACGATGATCGATCGCGTGATTGGGGTGGCCAAAGCCTATACCACTCGCGTGGGAGAAGGTCCGTTTCCCACAGAACTAGAGGATGAAGTGGGGGAAATGCTCTGCGATCGGGGGGCAGAATTTGGCACCACCACCGGACGACAACGGCGCTGTGGCTGGTTTGATGCGGTCATTGGTCGTTATGCCGTGCGCATCAACGGAATGGATTGTCTTGCCATTACCAAACTAGATGTCTTGGACGAACTGGATGAGATAAAAGTCTGCGTCGCTTACGAAATTGATGGGCAGCGCTGCAAAGACTTTCCCACCAACGCCAGACTCTTTGCCCATTGCAAACCCATCTATGAGACGCTTCCTGGCTGGAAACAATCCACCGAAGAATGTCGCACCCTGGATGACTTACCCAAAACCGCCCAGGATTATCTCCATTTCCTAGCCGAAATTATGGCTGTACCCATTGCAATCGTCTCCTTGGGCGCAGATCGCGATCAGACTATTATCGTAGAAGACCCCATCCACGGACCAAAACGCGCCTTGCTGTATACCAATACATCCAGTGCAACCTAGAACTTTAACGCGCGATCGGTAAGCATACGAGACTTTTATCTATTGCGCGTACGGTTTGTATAACCTAGGCTAGATTGAAGTTATATTTTTGTAAATTACTTATGAATGCACCACCAAAAAGTTCTAGTTCCTCAATCTCAAAAAACTCTATTGTGGTCGCCAGTCCCGACCAAGTCTCATCAGACTTGGCAGGGGAGTCTGTCATACTCAACCTAAAAAGTGGTACATATTTTGGGTTGAACGAGGTTGGCAGCAGCATTTGGCAACTTATTCAAGAACCTAAGGCTGTTTGCGATATTTGCAACGCTATTCTTGAAGAATATGAGGTCGATGCTCAAACTTGCGAGAGTGAGGTTCAGGCATTATTAGAAGATTTGCTTGCAGCTCAGTTAGTTGAGATTCGGGATGAAGTGGGTTCTTAAGTTTTTTAGGCTGTCTGGACGCGATCGCAGTTTTTTGATCAAAACTTATGTTTTGCTCACTTTGGTACGTTTGGGCCTTTGGTTATTTCCCTTTGAAAAGTTATGGAAAGCACTGGTCAGATTGGGGCGATATCGAAACCAAAATGCTCCATTGAGAATAGGACCCATTGTACACAGAGCAATTTGGGCAGTAAATTGGAGTTCCAAACTCACACCAGGCGGCGCAAAATGCTTAGCCCGAGCGCTTACCGTTAAAGTATTACTCGATCGGAATCAATGTCCGGCAGATTTTAAGATTGGCGTTGCCAAAAATAGTGCTGGGAAATTTGAAGCCCATGCTTGGATTGAAGTAGAGGGAACGGTTATCATTGGGCAACTCCAAAACCTAGAACAATTTACTCCCATGCCTTCTTTGCCGACTTAGTCACGGACAATGCATCATGAGCGGTATTTTAGGCATTTTGTATCGGGATGAGCGGCCCGTCCTCGCTTCAGAATTGCAGGCAATGTCCGCTGCGATCGCCCATCGCGGCCAAGACGATGAAGGCATTTGGCATTTGGGGTCCATAGGGTTGGGACACCGGATGTTGTGGACCACGCCAGAGTCTTTGCATGAAAAGCTCCCCACCTTTCAGAAATCTAAGCAACTTACCATTACAGCCGATGTTCGCTTAGACAATCGCCCAGAACTCATCAGTCAATTAGACCTGCGTCACGACTCTCCTCAAACACTAACCGATAGTGAATTAATTCTGGCAAGCTACGAGCGCTGGGGAAAAGCCTGTCCCGAACATTTATTAGGCGATTTTGCCTTCGCAATTTGGGATGAGTCAACCCAGCAGCTATTTTGTGCGCGCGATCACTTTGGTATCAGACCATTTTACTTCTTTAACTCAAGCCGCCTATTTGCCTTCGCCTCAGAAATCAAAGCCCTCTTTGCCCTCAAAGATATTCCCAGCGAACTGAATGAAATCCGAGTTGCAGACTACCTCACTGGAACCTTAGATGACCCTGCAATTACCCTTTACAAGAATATTTGGCGGCTGCCCTCAGCTCACTCTCTTACTCTTGCGATCGGTCAGCCCCCTCGTCAATCTCGATACTGGGCGTTAGAGCAGTCAACCGAAATTTATCATCGTACTGATGAGGCATACGCCGAAGAATATCGGCATTACTTTGAAGAAGCGGTCCGCTGTCGAATGCGCAGTGCCTATCCGGTTGGTGCCCACTTGAGCGGAGGACTCGATTCCTCTTCGGTGGCCTGTATGGCCAGACACTTAAACCAACAGGCTGTGAATGGATTACCCATTCATACCTTTTCTCATACTTATCCAGACGTCCCTGCCAGTGATGAAAGCGATTTTATTCAAATTGTTCTAAACCAAGGTGATTTTATCCATCACGACATCAAAGGAGATGGGCTAGGCCCACTGACTGAATGGAAAACATTGTTCAGTGTCACCGATGATTCGCTGATTGGAAATGCTTACTTTAACTGGATTGTGAACTGTTCTGCCCAAAAGAATAATGTACGAGTCTTGATGAGTGGGTTTGATGGAGATACAACGGTTGGCCACGGATTTTTATACCTTACGGAGTTAGCTTATGCGCAACAGTGGCCCACACTCATTCAGGAGGCTACCCAGTTCATCCAACAATCAAAAGGGGCAGAGGCATCTGCCAGTAGTCTTATTTGTCAGCACAGTCTACCTGCTCTCAAGAGGCTTGCCCAAACTCGGCGGTGGTTAGCCTTTGCCAAAGCTGTTCAGTTCTTAAGTCCAGCTATCAATGCCAGTCCAACGCGACTCTGGTATGAATGGGGATTTAAAGAAATGGATGGCATCCGTCAATGGCGTCGATGGCGTGCCAAAAGACGACAGCCCTCTACTCCCAATCCATATCCCTTTGCCAATGCAATGTTTTTGGAAAAAATTCACTATGCTAAGCGGCTACTAGACCTACAAATTCCCTCAACTCCCCCTCAAACGGAACAAGAATTCCAGTGGCGTACCCTGATATCAGGACTCATGGTGTTGCCCGTTGAAATCTGCGATCGCTTGTCTGCCTCTTGTGGTGTAGAAACTCGCCATCCTTTTATGGATAAACGACTCATTGAATACTGTCTAGCACTGCCTGCTCGGCAAAAGCTTAATCAAGGATGGTCAAGAGTTATCCTGCGTCGTGGAATGGAAGGCATTCTGCCCCCAGAAATCCAGTGGCGGAGCAGTAAAGGCAGTGCCACTGCCGCCTTTTTTCATGGTCTCAACACATACGATCGTCCCTTATTGGACGAAATTGTCAATCAAGACTTCAATCATCTAGCCGACTACCTTAACCTTTCCCATTGCAAAGAAAGCTATCGCCGCACGATCCAGGAGGAAAGCCAGAATATTGAAGGACTATGGTTTGTCATAACCCTGGTTTTATGGTTGCGCCAATTCCGCTTCTGATCGTTCATCGTCCAAATCCAGTCTTCGAGCTTGATGTTAGAGCTTCAATGACCCATTTAGCTCCCTAAAAGAGCGCAATGGTTGCTTTCTCAGACAGATGCATTATCTTGTCAAATTTTTCTAAATTTGACACTCTCGATAAAATTGAACTATATTAACTTTAGTTTTCGAACATACTAATCAGGAGCTTGCATATGAAAGCTAAGTACATTACTCCCAAGGTGTCCTGTTATGGGAAAGTTGATGCATTAACCCAATATATTGGGAGTAGCCCTACTAATGACAGCTTTGTCTTAAATGGGGTTGCAGTTCAAGCAGATGGATCTACTGGATTTTTAAATCGAGGGGGTTAACTGAAGCTGTTAATCGCTAAGAGCTTCAGTGAAGTCATTGCTCTTCAAAGTTTTGGCTAAAATCCAAACTTATGAATGCCTTAGCGAACCTTTCTATTTACATTAAATCAAGCCTTTCATCTCAGAGCTAACTTTTTAGCTTGCTGCTGAAAGAAGACATCGCGCCTCAGTTTACAGATCAAACTCTTCTCGCTTTATTGATCCCATGTTTAAGACCTATTAAGCGTCTTATCATGATAGGGGGAATTCTTACCACTTCTGTCAGACAGCGTTTCTTGATACAAAACCGAGCTTCTGTATATTAGTAATGAAGATACTCTTAAGATAGAGTATCTTTTATTTTAGGATCCTTTCCTCAGCGTGTAATGTACGTTGCCCAAATTTACGGTTTATTGGTAGTTTCTGATTTCTGGCTTTTAGATTCTCCAGAGATGGAGCTTGAAACTAGGGATCCTGATATCGTAGTACGCTTTGGCATTGTTGAAAACAGCCCATCTAAAGTAGGCAGTCAGGTTTTCTCTGGTTTCTTACCCAAGGTTGGAACGTTTTTAATTTGTAATGGGAATGAAGTTATTGTAGAACCATTGCCTGATATAGACGATTGCATTCTAAGGCCCTGTATTTTGGGTTCGGCAATGTCTGTGATTCTTCAACAGCGTGGTTTTTTGGTGCTCCATGCAAGTGCTGTTTTAATGCAGGGGGAGCGATCGCATTTCTCGGCACCTCGGGTTCTGGAAAGTCTACAACTGCATCAGCTTTTATGAAGCATGGTTATCCCGTGATTACAGACGATGTGCTGGCTATCCAATTTAAAGACGGCATTCCGGTTGTGATTCCGAGTTACCCTTTCATTAAGCTTTTACCTGATGCGGTAGCGGCACTGGGCCACGATGTAGAGACGTTCCCTTTGCTGAACCGAACCACCACTAAGCGAATACAGACTTTTGAAAATAGCTATTTACACAACGTTTATCCCCTGGGGAAAATTTATGCTCTGGCTATTAGCGATCGCCATGAAGTGCAAGACTGTTCTTCTACAGAGCCATTACTGAGCCTAGTCAATCACTCGCGAGCGCTGAATGCTTTGACCGATCCAGATTCCCAAAAACATCACTTCCAACAATGTTCCGAGATTGTTAAATCCATACCCTTTAGAATTCTGCACCGTAAACCTGGTCTAGATGATTTGTCAGTAATTGTCAGACAGGTTGAAGCAGATATCTCTCGTTAGGGTTTTCCTATTGTTCTTCCGTCAGCTTTGTCCCGTAAATTTTTACTATAGAGGCGTCCCATGCGCTTAGGAAGTCGAATTAAAACTCAACTGACTCAAGCGCTGCATCTGCTGCCTGCCCTCAAACTCGTTTGGCAAAGTTCTCCAAAGTGGACGGCGGTCCGTGCGATAACCCTTATTTTCCAAGGTGTGTTGCCCCTAGTTTCGCTGTTTTTGCTGAAGCTCATTATCGATCAAATTGCTCAAAGCATTACGGTTTTAAATCGTAATGCTGCCTTCGACCGCGCATTATTTCTGTTGTTGCTGCTTGGGGGAGTGATGTTGGTGACCAGTGCGTTTACTACACTCTCAGAGGTGGTAAGTACAGCCCAAACCCAACGCGTGACAGACTATATGCAGGAATTGCTCCATTCCAAGTCCATAGCAGCAGATTTGGAGTACTACGAAAATGCTCAGTACTATGACACGCTTCAACGAGCGCAGCAAGAAGCTCCATTTCGGCCCAATCAGATTTTGACCCGTGTGGCCCAAATTTTGCAAAACGGTATTTCTTTGGTGGGCATTTTAGGGCTATTGCTTTCGCTTTATTGGGGGTTGGCTGGCGTCTTACTGGTGGCAGCTATGCCCGCACTATGGGTTCGGCTGCGGTTTTCTAAGGTGCTTTACCAGTGGCAGCGCAAGCGGACAGCACTCAATCGTCAGGCGATGTATTTGGGCGTCATGTTAGTCCACGATCAATATGCTAAAGAAGTACGGCTGTTTAATTTAGGGCAGCTTTTTCGAGAACGGTTTCGAAACATTCGCGCTCAGATTTATCAAGAGACGCTACACATTACCATTAGAAAGGCGATCGCTAGTCTTTGTGCGGAAAGCTTTGCCAAAGTTTTGACCATCGGCATTTTTTATCTTTATTGCTTATGAAACCATTCACGGGCATCTCAAAATTGGGGACTTAGTCTTATACCAACAAGCTTTGCAGCGAGGAGAAACAGCCCTGCAAGGCGTCCTCAGCGGCCTATCTGGACTATATGAGGATAATCTTTTTCTCAATAACCTCTATGAATTTTTAGATTTAAAGCCCAAAATTCAGGATGTTACCTATCCCAAATCGTTTCCCATACCCGTGCGACAAGGAATTGTTGTAGATCGGGTCAGTTTTCAATATTCCAATACCCCCCGCCATGCGCTGCATGACGTCAGCTTGAGCATTCGTCCTAAAGAAACCATTGCCTTAGTTGGTGAGAATGGTTCCGGTAAAACAACACTGATTAAATTGCTCTGCCGTCTTTACGATCCGACCAAAGGCAATATCACGATTGATGGCATTAACATTCAAGATTTTGAAATTGCTGACCTCCGACAAAACATGAGCGTTATTTTCCAAGACTATGCCAAATATCACTTTTCAGCTCGTGAGAATATTTGGCTTGGAAATGTTCAAATCCCTCTGTCAGATTCAAGCATTGAGAGCGCAGCACGTAGAGGAGGGGCTCATGAAGTTATTCAACACCTACCCAACGGCTATGATACTGTTTTGGGAAAATTGTTTGAAACTGGCGAGGAACTTAGTATTGGCCAGTGGCAAAAAGTTGCTCTAGCCCGTGCGTTTTTACGAGAGTCACAACTTATTGTGCTTGATGAACCTACCAGCGCAATGGATCCCAAAGCAGAGTACGAAGTCTTTCAAAGATTCAAGGAACTAACAAAAGATCAAATGGCTGTTATCATAAGTCATCGATTATCGACCGTAAAAATGGCGGATCGTATTTATGTAATGTCTAAGGGGCGAATAATTGAACAAGGAACCCATACAGAACTTATGGCCTTACAGGGAGACTACGCGCATTTATTTGAGACTCAGGCTCAGAGCTATCGTTAGGGATTCGTTAAACTCAGTGCGTTATACCTATACCAAAGCGATCGAAATCCACGTTAAACAAGAATAGCCATTACAATCTCTTTTATTTATATTTGATGTAGCCTCCCAGAAACACCATGTAACTGACCTAGAACAAAATGACTTTGTTATGAGAATCGCACTCGTTCATGATTATTTAACTCAAAAAGGGGGGGCTGAAAGAGTCTTTGAGTTGCTGTGCCACCATTTTCCTGAAGCCGATATTTTTACGTCACTGTACGACCCAGACAAGACCATTGAACTGGGAGAACGATTGGTTCACACAACCATTTTGCAAAATATTCCTGGAGCGACAAAATATTTCAGGCTGATGGCTCCGTTTTACTATCCTGTCTTTCGCTCCTTAGATTTACAAGACTACGACTTGATTCTCAGCAGTAGTACTAGTTTTGCCAAAGCAGTTCGCACGCGGGAAGACGCAACTCACATTTGTTTTTGTCATAACATCACCCGTTTTCTTTGGGATACTCAAACCTACCTGCGGGAGTATGCTGACTACCAACAGTTGTACCCCTTTATTGATAAAGTGTTTAGGGCAATGCGGAAGATTGATAAAGCTTATGCTCAGGAGCCCAATTTCTACATTGCAAACTCTACAACTGTTGCAAAGAGAATTAAGAAGACCTATGGACGAAACGCGCTAGTCATCAACTATCCCATTGATAGTCAGCGGTTCTCCTACTCCGATCGCAAAGAGGACTATCATTTAGTCTCTTCTCGGTTGCTCAGCTACAAACGAGTTGATTTGACCATTCAAGCATTTAACGAACTTGGAGCCCCACTCATCATTACGGGAGATGGTCCAGAACGCGAACGGTTAGAAGCCCAAGCAGCCGCTAACGTTCAGTTCCTCGGACATGTGACCGACGAGCACCGACAAAAATTGATGTCTAAGGCGCGTTCGGTGATTGTGAGTGCCTTAGAAGATTACGGCTTGGTCCCTATTGAAGCCAACGCCAGTGGAACTCCTGTGATTGCCTATGGCGCTGGCGGCGTACTGGATACCCAGATTCACAATCAGACCGCGATATTGTTTGAAGAGCAAACTTCTCACTCCCTCAAAGATGCGGTTCGGGACTTTGACAAAAGAGACTGGAACTACCGTTTCATTCACGAACACGCGATGCAAAATTTTTCTGAACTTGTGTTTTTTGAGAAAATCGATCGGGTTATTGATGGGATTCTTGCAGGTGAACCGTTTGAAAACTTGTTGCAAGATAGGGTCGTGAATGTGGTTTGAAGAGGTTGGCGGGGTCCAATCTGTTGTCATTGCTGATAGCGATATAGTGGTTAAAGAGATGTAAATCCCTCAGACCCACTTCGTCGTTGTTTTTCAGAGTGTGACTGTGGCCGTTGCTATTGAATCCTTACTGACACCTGATATACTAAAACCCTCTCGTTACTTAGGTAATGAATTGGGAGCCGCTCGCAAACCCTGGCAGGATGCCACTGTGCGATGGTCTCTGACCTATCCCGAAATTTATGAAGTGGGTGCGTCTAATCTAGGGCACATTATTCTCTACAACATTCTGAATGCCCAACCTCGTCAACTTTGCGATCGCGCCTACCTCCCCGCCCCCGACCTTGCCACCAAACTAAGGGAAACTCAAACACCCCTGTTTGCCGTGGAATCTAGGCGATCGCTCCTTGAATTCGACATTCTGGGTTTCAGCCTCAGCTACGAACTAGGAGCCACCAACATCCTAGAAATGTTGAGCCTCGCTCAAATTCCCCTAACCTGGCAAGACCGCGAACTACAAACCTACCCCCTCATTTCGCAGGTGGACAAACCGCCACCTCCAACCCCGAACCCTATGCAGACTTTTTCGACTTCATTGTCTTGGGAGATGGCGAAGAACTCTTGCCCGAAATTGGGCTCGTCCTTGAAGAAAGCAAAGCCGCTGGCTTAAGTCGCCAAGAACTGCTGCTAGATTTGGCCCAAGTCCCTGGCGTCTACGTGCCTCAGTTTTATAACATGGCCTCAGATGGATCCATACATCCAAATTATCCCGATGTCCCCAAACGCATTCTGCGACGGGTTGCGACCCCGATTCCAGCCTACTCTATTGGCTTAGTACCTTACATTGAAACCGTCCACGATCGCCTGGTCCTAGAAATACGGAGAGGCTGTACGAGAGGGTGCAGGTTCTGTCAGCCGGGGATGCTCACCCGTCCGCGCGGGATGTTGCGCCAGAGCAGGTCATTGATGCTGTGGAAAAAGGGATGCGGGCCACGGGCTATAACGAATTTTCCCTGTTGTCCTTAAGTTGCTCTGATTATCTCGCCTTGCCTGCGGTGGGCATGGAAATCAAAAACCGTCTCAAGGATGAAAATATATCTCTTTCCTTGCCCAGCCAACGGGTCGATCGCTTTGATGAAAATATTGCCAACATCATTGGCGGAACCCGCAAAGGCGGGTTAACCTTTGCCCCCGAAGCCGGAACCCAACGGATGCGGGATATTGTCAATAAGGGATTGACCAATGAAGAATTGCTGCGCGGGGTCAGAACAGCTCACGAGCAGGGTTGGGATAAAATTAAGCTCTATTTCATGATTGGCCTTCCCGGCGAAACCGATGTGGATGTCGTAGGCATTGCGGATACGATTCGCTGGCTCCGGCGCGAGTGTAGCAACCCAGGGCGTCGCCGCTTAGATTTCAACGTCACCATCTCCAATTTCACCCCCAAACCCCATACGCCTTTCCAGTGGCACTCCGTCTCCACCAGCGAATTCAGACGAAAACAAGACTTACTTCGCGCTGAATTTCGTTATGTCAAGGGCGTCAAGGTCAACTTTACCGATGTCCGCATCTCAGCCATGGAAGACTTTGTGGGCAGGGGCGATCGCCGTCTAGCCCTAGTCATCCACCGTGCTTGGGAACTGGGGGCTGGCATGGATGCCTGGTGGGAAAACCTAGATAAAGCCTTTGGGGCTTGGACTCAAGCGATTGATGAATCAGAGCTGACCTGGAAATATCGCCAAGTCGAAAATGGCGAGTGGAACATCATGGACTCCGTAGGAGCGCATCGCGATGCGCCCTTGCAAAATGACGATCGCCTGGACGACCCGCTACCTTGGGACCATTTAGACACCGGAATTGACAAACAATGGCTCAAAGAAGACTTACAACGGGCCTTAGAAGCCGCCACCGTCCCAGATTGTTCCTTTGATGGTTGTTCTCATTGTGGGGTTTGCAGCGTAGACTTTGGCCACAATGTTGCGATCTCACCCCCAGAGATTCCAGTATTTGCCGGAGAATTTGTGCCCAATCGAGAACGGGCACAACGGTTGCGGGTTTGGTTTGGAAAGCAAGGCGATATGGGGTTGGTCAGCCACCTAGACTTGATCCGGCTCTTCGATCGCGTGGTCCGCCGCGCTCAAATTCCGATCGCATTTACAGGCGGATTTCACCCTGGCCCTCGGATTTCTCCAGCCAATGCTCTATCTTTGGGGTCAACCAGCTCTGGGGAAATTGTGGATTTTGAATTGACCCGTCCCCTCGATCCCATTGCCTTTGGGAAAATCTTATCGGACCATCTTCCAGAGACCATTCCGGTTTACCAAGTCCTTGAAGTTCCCTTCCAGGATCCCTCTGCCACCCAAGCTGTGGTGCGGGCAGAGTATCATCTGAAGCTGGCGTTGGCGGAAGAAAATGCTGAACCCGCAGATTGGTTAGCCTGGGCGAACGCCGTATTGGATGCAACGGAAATTCTGTTCGAACAACAAACCAAGAGCGGCAAGACCAAAGAGATTAATCTCCGCGATCGCCTGCACGAACTCGAACTCGTGCAGGCGGAGCCTCAAGCGATCTTGCGGTTTGTTGGCAGTTGTCAGAACGATGGGACGAATCTACGTCCCGAGCACGTTGTGTTTATGCTGGAATCCGTCTCAGAACGATCCATTCAGCTCCAACACATTCACCGCGATCGCCTGATTTTGGCCGATACCCTTTCAATTTAGAGATTGCCCTCATTGCTTGGAGCATTGAGCTGCGATCGCAACTCAGCCAGTTGAGCGGTCAGATCCCGTAGATCCTGCTGGAGAGACAGATCGATCGTAGGGGTTGGGTAGGGGGAGCTAGAGGAGGAACTGCCCGTAGAGGATGCTGGGCCGGAGCCGTACTGGGCAACCACACCATCCACAAATTTACGGGCTTCCACCTCAGTCATCGCACCCTTTTCAGCTAAATACTCACCCAGTTCATTAGGACCTAAGCGCAATTGAGCCAACGTTTCTTCACGCTTGAGCGGATCTTGAATTGCTTCTACCAATGATGTAGTTGCACCCAAGGTCACATGAAAGCCTTTTTTGAGAAAATCAATACCAGTCTCTGAATTCATCACACCAAATCCCTAACCTTGATACCCTTAGGGTACTCATCTTCCATTTCCCCTGACAACTCCAATGAATGATTTCACCAACAATTTGCAGACCGATCTGTACATTTCCTGGGACGCCTATCACCACACTATTGAAAAACTAGCCATTACCCTCCATCAATCCGACTGGACCTTTAACCAAATTGTCTGTCTGGCCAAAGGGGGACTTCGGGTAGGAGATACTTTGGCTCGGTTATTCGATGTCCCCTTGGCAATTCTGGCAGCGTCTTCCTATGGCGGGGCCAACAATCAAGTGCGTAGCTCCATCACCTTTGGCCGCGATCTGACCATGACAACCGCCAACCTAGGCAATCGGATTCTAGTGGTGGATGATTTAGTCGATTCCGGTATCACGTTAAAAAAATCTTTGATATGGCTGGATCGTCAGTATGGGTTTTATATCGAAGAGGTCCGTACGGCAGTGTTGTGGTACAAAGCTTGTTCTGAGTGCATTCCTGACTATTACGTTGACTACTTACCCCACAACCCTTGGATTCACCAACCTTTTGAAAAATACGAGCGTTGGACTCCCTTGGAATTGGCCTTGCACCATACCTCTAACGCTTCAGAACCTCAACAAACAATGGCTTCCCCAAAATTCTAAGTTCAATAAAATCATGGGGCCATCCCTATCACAACCATTTGAAATAGTGCATACTAGGATCAACAACAGTCTATACATCGAGTGCTGAAAGGATCTATCCGGTTTATCCTCATTATCCAGGAACGCGCTTGAACCGTTTGCATGTTATCTAATTCCGCCAGACGCATTATTATTGGCGACGTACATGGCCATTTTCAAGGGCTACAAAATCTTTTCTCGCTTTTAAATCTCACGGATCGGGATGCGGTCTATTTTCTGGGGGATCTGATCGATCGCGGTCCTGAGAGCGCTCAAGTAGTCGAGTTTGTTAGAACCCGTGAGTATCCCTGTTTGTTGGGCAATCACGAACAAATGATGTTAACCGCATATGAGTTGTCTGACTCCGATTATTTCGCAATGGAGGGATGGCTTTCGGCGGGAGGGCGCAGCACCGTAGAAAGCTATTTAGAAACTAACGAACAACTGGAACTCGATCTCCAATGGATGGCAACCCTCCCTACCCATATCGATCTGGGAGACCTATGGCTCGTCCACGCTGGGGTCCATCCAAAACTTCCCCTAGAGGTCCAAACCGCCCAACAATTTTGCTGGATTCGGAGAGAATTCCACCAAATGACAGAGCCTTTCTTTGAGGATAAGCTCATCGTTACAGGTCATACGATTACCTTTACTTTTCCAGAAGTCGAACCGGGCCAAATTGCCCAAGGAGTGGGATGGCTCGATATTGACACGGGAGCCTATCACCCTCGAAGCGGTTGGCTGACGGCATTTGATGCCACTGTGCGGCAAGTTTATCAAGTCAATGTCTATGACGGCTCAACTCGCATCAGACCTCTTGATGAAGCCATCACCCCCATACAGCCGATGCGGCCAAGGATGGTGTCGCCAAAAAAGCTATTGTTTCACAGCGCTTGAAACATTCTATGGAGGTATTCAGAAAATCCGTTCAAGCTCTTCAAAACGAAGTGAATGAGAACCACATCATTGAATAACCGTTAGTGTCATGAATTTTTCGCCATAGATTTGCGGTCATGTTTAGCGTGGTCTCGCTCAATTACCAGGAAAAATACGGTTAAACAGCTTGTTTCATTAGGAAAGGCACCAATCTCATCAGATTTCGT
>JAAURS010000059.1 GCA_012032135.1 Acaryochloridaceae cyanobacterium RU_4_10
ACAGGCCGTCTAGCAAGGGACCCTTCAGTACGGTACAATCCCTGCGTAAACTTGGCAGGCAAACCCAAGCTCTAAATCGGATTATCGCTGTTGTCTGTGGTGTGTGAAGTGGCGCAAAAGACTTATCAATTTATGACTTACTCTCCTGTCTTGTTTCGGACGGCTTTGACGCTCTCAGCCGCAATTTGTGCTGCAGCACCTCTCTCTGCCCAGGCGCTGACAGCCTCTCAACCTGAGTCCGGCAATCTCTCTGAAGTGCCAGCCTTACCAGAAGGCGTCAAGGAGAATCTCACCCTTCGCCTAGCGCAATCACCCACCGATCCTTCCACCACACCCACTCAGGTTTTTCCGCTCCCTAAAACGAGCCCTTCACCTGAAGCGAGTCCATCCCCTCAAACAAGCCCTTCACCTGAAGCAAGTCCATCTCCCCAAACTACTCCACCCTCCGCTTCACCTTCACCCGGTGGAGCAAGTCCTAGTACTGAAGTAGTTCCGCCACCCCCACCAACTGGTGCCCCCGCGACAGGGGAACCTGGATCTCCACCCACAGGGACAACGCCAGGTCAGGCGGCTCCTCCTGAGTTACCAGGTACACCTCCACCGCCACCTACGGCTCCAACGAGTGACGATTCTACACCCCAAGCCCCAGAACGTCAGGTTTTAGTGTCAGAGGTTTTGGTTCAAGGGGCTGAAGGAGAATTAGCTGATAAGGTCTACGAGGCCATTTCTACCCGCCCCGGACAATCCACGACGCGATCGCAGCTTCAAGTTGACATCAACGCCATTTTTGCGACGGGTTACTTTAGTGCGGTCCGAGCAGAACCATCCGATACGCCCTTGGGCGTTCGAGTCACGTTTGTCGTGCAGGCGAACCCAATCTTTAAATCGGTCCAAGCTGCGGGCAACCAAATTCTGACTCAAGAAAAACTCACTGAAATTTTCCAACCTCAGTTTGGAAAAACGCTAAACCTGAGAGATTTGCAAAGCGGCATCAAAGAAGTTAATAAGTACTATCAAGATAAAGGGTATGTTCTGGGACAAGTGGTCGGGTCGCCCCAAGTCGATCCCGATGGAACCGTTACCCTGCAAGTGGCAGAAGGCGTCATTGAAAATATTGACGTGCGCTACAAGAGTAAAGATGGCGAACCTGCCAAGGGCAGAACCCGAAAGTTTATCGTGCTTCGCGAAATGCGAACCAAGCTCGGCGTTGCCTTGAACAAAGATAAGCTCCAACAGGATCTGCGTCGTATTTTTGACCTAGGACTTTTTGAAGACGTCCAGGTTGCCCTAGAACCAGGGGAAGATCCGCGCAAAGTTGTGGTTAACTTGGACGTCCAAGAACGTAAAACAGGGAACTTCTCTGCGGGGGCAGGATTTAGTTCTAGTAGCGGACTCTTTGGAACGGCCTCCTACACCCAAAATAACTTAGGTGGCAACAATCAAAAGCTCAACACTCAAATCCAAATTGGGACCCGCGAGTATTTGTTTGATGCCAGTTTTACCGACCCGTGGATTGCGACAGACCCCTACCGCACCTCCTACACCGTCAATATCTTTAACCGATTGACCCGTCCTTTAGTCTTTGACGGCGGCTCAACTGATATTAACCTAGGTAGGGTGGGTACCCCTCCCGCTGCCGGATCGACCATTCCCGGCCAAATCTATGAAGATACGGGTATTACGCCCCGTGTGAACCGCTTAGGGGGTGGAGTGACTTTTTCTCGTCCGCTCAGCAAAGACCCCGATAAAATTCCCCGTGCCTGGACCGCCTCTGCTGGGGTTCAATATCAAAGGATTTCAATTCGGGATGAGGATTTCAATCGTTCCAATTTTGATGTTCTAGGGAATAGCCTGAGCTTTAGCGGCAAAGGGACGGATGATTTATTGACCGTACAACTAGGCTTATCCCGCGATTTACGCAATGACCCCAGCAATCCTACTAAAGGTTCAGTGGTCCGTTTTGGGGTAGATCAATCCATTCCTGTGGGTCAGGGTAGCATCATGATGACTCGACTTCGGGCCAGTTACAGTCATTTCTTTCCGGTGAAATTGTTGAGTTTCTCCAAAGGTCCCCAGGCATTGGCCCTTAACGTTCAAGGGGGCACCGTGTTCGGTGATTTGCCGCCTTATGAAGCGTTCACCTTGGGCGGTGGGTCATCGGTTCGAGGGTATGAGGAAGGATCGATCGGGAGCGGACGGAGTTTCTTGCAAGCCACGGCTGAATATCGTTTTCCACTCCTGAAATTCTTAGGTGGGATTGGTGGCGTACTGTTTGTGGATTATGGAACGACGCTGGGAACTCAAGATAATGTTCCAGGAGCGCCCGGTCTCGTGCGCGGTAAGCCAGGAGATGGCTTGGGCTATGGGGTTGGGGTGCGGATTAAAACGCCTATCGGTCCCGTGCGTCTGGACTATGGTTGGAATATTGATGGCGGCAGTCGCTTCCAGTTTGGGTTTGGAGAACGCTTCTAGGGATGGAGGATGCACCCTTTTCCTACAGCGTGTCTGACCCGACTGCTCAAATTGTGTCGGTGTTGCAATCGCCCTTTCAACACACCCTGAACACTTGTATTGAGCAAAGTGGAATTGGACTGCACACTGGAGAAACGGTAGACGTTCGGATCCATCCTGCCCCAGTTAATACTGGACGATACTTTGTCCGCACTGACCTTGAGGGAAGTCCTGCGATCGTTCCAGCCCGGATCGAGTCCCTTCACCAAACGGTCCTTTCGACAGAATTGACCTGCGGTGGCACAACGGTTAGAACGGTCGAACATTTACTGGCCGCTCTAGCGGGATTGGGGGTTGACAATGCTCGGATTGAAATCAATGGACCTGAAACTCCACTATTAGATGGATCGGCCCAGGAATGGGTTGAGGCCATCGTTCGGGCCGGATGGGAGGCTCAATCCACGGAACGATCGAAGTTTGAATTGGAGCATCCAGCGATCGTGCAACAGGGAGATGCCTTTGTCATGGCGGTTCCCGCAGAGCAAATCCAGTTCACATACGGAATCGATTTCCCCCATCCTGCGATCGGTCAGCAGTGGCAAAGCATAAACTTGGAAGAATTTGCAATGGAGATCGCCCCAGCGCGAACCTTTGGGTTTGCCGAATCCGTTGAAAAATTGCGTGCCAGTGGGTTAATTAAAGGTGGTAGTCTAGACAATGCTTTAGTTTGTGGTACTCAGGGATGGATCAACCCACCCCTCCGCTACCCTAACGAGCCAGCACGCCATAAGCTGTTGGATTTAGTGGGAGATCTCAGTTTGCTTGGAATATTTCCCAAGGCGCATATCGTGGCCTATAAAGGCAGTCATTCTCTCCATACCCAACTCGTCCGGCGTCTCGCTCACCCAACCGCACAGTAGATCGGGCGTTAAGTCCTTTCAACGCTGTCATTAAGGATTTTTTGCACGTTTACTTTTACGGTGACTATGCCAACGTTGACGCATACTTCTCCCTTGGTCTCAACCCCTGTTGTGGCTGATGGCATTGAGGTGCCAAATATTTTAACCATCGAGCAAATTCAAGCGCTCTTGCCCCATCGCTATCCCTTTTTATTGGTGGATCGCATTCTGGAAAATTCACCTGGAGAACGGGCCGTCGGCATCAAAAATGTCACAGTGAACGAACCGTTTTTCAAGGGCATTTTCCAGGACGACCCATCATGCCGGGGGTTCTGATTGTGGAAGCGATGGCCCAAGTGGGTGGAATTGTTCTGCTCCAAATGGCGGATGCCAAAGATAAGCTGTCTTTGTTTGCTGGAATTGATAAAGTTCGCTTTCGCAAACCTGTGGTGCCAGGGGATCGGCTTGTGATGACGGTGGAACTGCTCAGCATCAAACGCAAACGATTTGGCAAAATGCAAGCCCGTGCAGAGGTAGACGGTCAGTTGGTATCTGAAGGCGAACTCATGTTCTCTTTGGTTGATTAGTTTTCGATCGCCTTGCTGTCCGTTGCCCCAATGACAACCCAAATTCATCCTACCGCCGTAGTTCACATCAAGGCCCAGTTAGCTGAGGGAGTTGAGATCGGCCCCTATGCCATTATTGGCGATCGCGTTTCGATTGGGGCAAGGACCCAGATTGGCGCGCATGTTGTGATGGAAGGCTGCGTCAAAATTGGGGAAGATAATCGCATTTCTCCTGGTGTCATCATTGGTTTGGAACCGCAGGATGTCTCCTATCGCGGTGCGGAGTCCTGGGTTGAAATTGGCGATCGCAACCAAATTAGAGAGTATGCGACCATTCATCGCGCCACCCAAGCGGAAGCCCTCACCCAGATTGGCAGCGACAACTTTTTGATGGCCTACGTTCACGTCGCTCACAATTGCCAGATTCAAGATGACGTGACCATTGCCAATTCAGTCTCTCTAGGGGGCTATGTTCAGGTGGGGTCCAAAGCCGTAATTGGGGGGATGGTAGGCGTCCATCAGCTCGTCCATATTGGGCGTTTTGCAATGGTAGGTGGGATGAGCCGTATCAATCGGGATGTGCCGCCCTATCTGCTCGTTGAAGGAAATCCGGCGAGGGTGCGAGGGCTGAATGCAGTGGGTTTGCGGCGGAGTGGAATTGCGGCAGGCAGCGCAGACTTTCAAGCGCTAAAGCAGGCGTATCGATTGCTCTATAAATCCGCAATGCCCTTTGACAAAGCCTTAAAACAGTTAGAGTTGCAAGCAGGGGAAGGTCTTCTGCCCCATCTCGTAGACTTTTTACAACAAGCACAGTTACCAGGGCGGCGCGGTGTGATTTCAGGACGCGGGCAACTCCGCTCCCTCGGCTTCGATGACTAATTCCGCTCGCATTTTCATAAGTACAGGGGAAGTTTCTGGAGATTTACAGGGCAGCCTTCTCATTCATGCCCTTCAGTCTGCGGCGCTCCAGCAGGGGTGGTCTCTGACCATTGATGCGTTGGGCGGGACTCGGATGGAGGCCGCAGGTGCGCGGTTGTTGGCCAATACTGCCAGTCTGGGTGCGATCGGTTTTTTTGAATCGCTTCCCTATGTCCGCAGGGCTTTAAAGATCCAAAAACAGGTGCGACGTTATTTGCAATTCACCCCGCCAGACCTCACCGTATTGATTGATTATCCAGGGGTCAACGTTCCTTTGTCGCGCGACCTGAAACGACTCAATTCTGGGCCTATTATTTATTACATTGCGCCTCAAGAATGGGCCTGGTCCTTTGGGAAAGGCACCACTCGGCAGATTGTGGATAATACCGATCGCATTCTTTCAATCTTTCCCCAAGAGGCTGAGTACTATGCTTCTCACGGTGCCGCAGTAACCTGGGTTGGGCATCCCTTTATCGATACCCTTTCAGAGATCCCCAATCGAGCAGAAGCCCGCCACCGTTTGGGAATTCCGCCAGAGCAAAAAGCGATCGCCCTCATGCCAGCATCGCGCCAACAGGAACTTCAGTATATTTGGCCTGTCCTAGCCGCTGCGGCCCAACAGATTCAAGCTCAATGTCCAGACGCATACTTTTGGATTCCAGTGGCCCTAGAGAGCTTCCGTGCGACCCTTGAGGATACTATTCAGTGTCTGGGCCTAAAGGCAACCTTAACGGGCCAATCCCAACTGACCCTGGCCGCAGCAGATCTGGTCCTTGGAAATCAGGCACGGCCAACTTAGAGGCAGCCTTGCTCAATGTGCCTCAAGTCGTGGCGTACTGCGTCCATCCCGTGAATGGTTGGTTGTACCGCAACCTCTTACGGTTTGAGGTGCCCCATATTTCACCCGTGAATCTAGTTCAACAGGCCCGGATTGTGCCAGAGCTATTGCAAGAACAAGCAACCCCTGGAGCCCTTTCACGGCTTGCCCTGGAATTATTGCAACCTTCACCCCAAAAGCTCCAAATGCTGGAGCGGTACCAACAGTTGCGCAGTAGCCTGGGACCTCCAGGTGTGGTCCGACGGGCGACTGAAGCTATTTTGAATCACCTGACGGAAAAAGCGTATCGCGATTGATGATGGATTGGATGGACATCAGGGCGCTGGCTAAAGACTGCTGAGATACAGGAGTGGAATCCAGACGGTTGAGCACGGAGCGAATCTTGGTAGTAATGTCCACGATATTAGAAAAGAGATTGTCCTCAGGAAAGGCAGACAATAAATCGAGCGCCCCTTGATAAATGGCCCACTGTCGTTCTGAGGGGGGGACATCGATTCGGGTTCCGCTGGTTAAAATAATTTTCAGTTGTGGGTATTGAGCGTAGCACCACCGACAAAAGCTGTATGGATTGGGGCGCAAGGTTGTCATATCTAGCAGCAATAAGTCTGGCAAAGATTCTCCCGCCTCAACTCGTTTTTGAATCAGTTCCTGAAGATCGACTGTCGCATCGATGCAAACCAGTGAAATATTTTGAGAGGAGAGTGCTTCGCGCCAGATGTCCCCTTGTTTCTGTGCGGCCTGAACCATTAACACTGTTTTGACAGAGCCGTCTTGGATTTGGGTGGACAGTCCGGGTTCTTGACACTGAACTCAATTTCCGTGCGGCCAATGGTGAGTAAATCCATGTCTTTGAGGTGGACGGGCATAGTGACCCGCTGACCGTTCACAAAGGAACCATTCCCGCTGCCCAGATCGACCAGGTAATACTCGCCATTGTCCATTTGCTGGATTTCTGCATGGTTTCGTGAAACCCAGCGATCGGTCAATACGACAGTGCTATCGACGCTACGGCCCATACTCCAAGACCTTCCCCCAACGAGGGGGACATGGGTGTAGTTAGTGGGGGTTCGGATGATAAGAATGGGGGTCACAGGGGATAAAAGGGCGATTCGGGGACTGTCTGTTAAGAATCGTTCTTCTAAAAGGTTACTTAGCTCCCGTGGAAGAGCAGCTAATCCAAAGAAATATCCTTGTCCGTAATTACACTTCAAGGCTTGCAATTGAGCAATTTGAGGTTCGTTTTCAATGCCTTCCGCAATCACTCTCAATTTTAATTTGTGCCCAAGCGTCAGAATAGAACGCACAAGCTCTAAATTTTTACCCTTATGCATTTCACTCACGAGAGATCGATCGATTTTAAGGGTATTGAGTGGAAAACGGCTGAAATCCCCCAAGGCTGAAAAACGACGCCCAAATTCATCTAAACACAATTGAACCCCAATGTCCTTGAGCAATTTTAATTTTGCAAGGTTGGGAGATTCTACTAAGGACACAGACTGACCCGCACTCTCAGCCTCCCGAGCCAAAACCGTCTCATCCATCTCTAGCATGAGACAGGATGAATTTAATTTTAG
This sequence comes from Acaryochloridaceae cyanobacterium RU_4_10, assembly GCA_012032135.1. GTDB lineage: Bacteria > Cyanobacteriota > Cyanobacteriia > Thermosynechococcales > Thermosynechococcaceae > JAAURS01. Next base: position 7,247 of record JAAURS010000059.1, read on the forward strand.
GTTTGTCAGGATTTGCTGAACCTGTTCTACAAAGTCCGCCGTAGCAATTTGCTGGGGAGACAGGTTTACCGACATAAAAATATGAAGCGGTAAATTGTAGTCTTGCTGCCATTGCTGAAGCTGCTGGCAGGCCGATCTTAAAACCCACCCTCCAATATTGACCACAAGACCCGTGTCTTCCGCGATCGCCAGAAAATCTGCTGGGGTCAGCAGCCCTCGTTTGGGATGCTCCCATCGCAGGAGCGCTTCAAAACCTGCTAATTTTTGCTGGGGCAGGGTGTAAATGGGTTGGTAGTAGACCTCTAATTCCTGACGCTCGATGGCTCGATGGAGATCGGTTTCTAGTTCGAGTTGTTCTAGGGTGTGGGCTTGCATTTCAGGGACAAAGATTTCATGCCTTCCCTTGCCATTGTTTTTAGCCCGATAGAGGGCAATATCTGCATGGAGAAGTAACTCATCTGGCGGTTGCTCTGGACTGAGACTCAAGGCAATGCCAATGCTGCCTGAGGTAAACACTTCTTGATTTCCATTTAAATAAAACGGTTGGCTCAACTGAGCTAAGATGCGATCGCTCACTTGGATAGCATCTTCTTGCTTAATAATATTGAGCAACAAGACCGTAAACTCATCCCCACCAAAACGGGAAACCGTATCACCGGGCCTGAGACAGCTTTGCAGTCGTTCGGCAACGGACTTTAACAACTCATCCCCCACAATGTGACCCAAGCTGTCATTGATTACCTTAAATCGATCTAAATCCAGAAATAAAACTGCGAATCCAATGTCACGGTAGCGTCGATAGTTTTGATAGGCATGGTGGAGCCGATCCATGAATAACGTCCGGTTCGGCAAGCTGGTCAAGCTATCGTGCATCGCACTGTGGACCAACTGATTCTCTACTGTTTTACGTTCGGTAATATCGTGAATGGTTCCGGCTACGCCTTCAAAGTGTCCGGCTGGATTCAACAAAGGTTGGCAGTGCACTTCAACCCATAGCGGTTCGCCCGCTTGGGTGAGATAGCGAATTTGATATTGATTGTCAATTTTTCCTGCGGCCATCGCAAGGCATAGGTTTTGATGGACTAAGACATCTTCAGGGTGGATAAAGTCTTTCCAGGGTTTTCCTAAGGTTTCAGCAACTGAAAACCCAGTTAGGGTGGTCCAAGATTGATTTAGAAAGGTCCATTGCCCATCCCTGTTGGTTTGAAAAATAACGTCCTGAATGCGATCTAAAAATAGGATTGCAGGGTTGGGAGAAGGCTGACTGGAGAGGTTGAGCGAGGATTTTTGAGCGCCTTCAAGCAGTTGAGTTAAGGGTTCAGAATCTAGCTCAGTAATGGATGCTGTTGCAGAGGGGGTTAGGGTGCCGATCAGCCGCAGAGGAACGCCCTCTTCATTGTGCAGAACAACTCCGCGATCGCTCAGGACAACGTATTCATCATTCTTGCAGCGCACCTGATAAAACAGCGAGAATTCCCGATGGTCCTGCGCTCCGTGTTCTAAAAAGATTCTGAAGTCGAGTTGGTCGGTCGGGTGAATCAACCCCAACCACCAATTTAAGGAGGGCTCTATTTCTGACGCTTCATATCCCAGAAGCGTTATTAATCCTTCTGTTCGACTGATTTGGCGATTTTCTAGGTTGAGGTCATACATCACCCCTTGCAGCCCCTGTGCCGTCAACTCTAATCGTTCCTGAATCCGATCTTGGGTTTGATGGTTTTGAATTTCATCCAGAATTGAGGTAATGGGGGTGGCCAAACAATTCAACCAATGCAGCACATACGGTTCAATGGATCTGTATTCTGGGTGGGCGAGGGTCACTACTCCCAAAACTTGCTGGTGGCCAATCAGTGGCAACCCAATCACCGTAAGAAAACTAGAAGCAAAAACTTCTAACTCTAAAAGTTGGGCAACTGAAGGGGTCGGCTGTCTCAGCCCAAACCATGGGCTCCTGGGTTGAAATAATGGTCCCCGAAAGACTTTGAAAGACAGGGGTACAGACTTTTTTACGCGCTGAGGTGAGGGATGCGCCTTGAATGCCGATCAGACAGAGCTGCTCGCGATCGGCATCGTACTGCTCCAGCAAAACCAACGGAAAATCAAAGGTCTCAGCGAGAATACTCAGGATGCTCTGGAGTTGCCGATCGGGTGATGCAACTGTGCTGCGAATCTTGGTAATTTTTTGAAATGCAATGAGGACTTGACTCCCCAGTTTGTGAGCAATCTGGAGTGAATCATCGGAGCCTGTACCAAGCATTGGAAAAGCAATGGCTTTCAGGGTTTCCTGCACTATTTTGGTTAAATTTAGAATTCTTGAAATCATGAAAGCTCACAGACAATTGCCCTGTCTTCAATTGAAGCTTGAGTCCCCCATTGAAAGATAAGACCACTAAGCATTGGGACAAAAATTAGAGTTGCCACGGGGAACTCTTCAATGTCTTTGACGATATTGAATATCTGACCAGCTAGTGTAGACGTTAATTTTAGAGTTAAATAGTACGTTTTTTTGCTAAAGAATGTATTAACGGGCCATTACTCTAATTTATGAATTCTTTAGAGCGAAGGTTGATGCTTCTATTGAGTTTACCCATTGACGTTATAGTTCAAACACAATTCTTTCCCGATCGGCTAAGCTTTATGTCATTTTCTACTTTGCAACGCACTATAGGGCTTACGGGAGGGATTGCCACGGGTAAAACTACAGTTTCAAGTTACCTAGCAACCCGTTCGTGTAAAGTTTTAGATGCGGATCTCTACGCTCGTGAGGCGGTTGAACCCGGTTCTGTAGGGTTATTGGCGATCGCCCAGCGATATGGTCCAGATCTCGTGCGCGCGGATGGGACGCTCGATCGACCCAAGTTGGGCCAAATTATTTTCCAGGACAAGTTTGAAAAACAATGGTTGGAAGCATGGGTTCATCCCTTTGTCCGCGATCGTCTGGAATCTGCCCGAGATGCTCTGAGCCAAGCACCCATTTTGGTAATGGCCATTCCGCTGTTATTTGAAGCTCAGATGACGGATTTAGTCTCTGAAATTTGGGTGGTGACTTGCCCGGAGGCAGAGCAGCTTCGTCGCTTGATGGAGCGCGATGGTTTGACCCAGTCTCAAGCTCAAGCGAGAATTGACAGCCAGTGGTCTTTGGCGGAGAAGCGCGATCGCGCGGATGTGGTGATTGATAATGGTAGCGATCTACGGGATCTTTACAGTCAGGTTGATGCAGCCCTTTCTAGAGATTAAGAATTATTCTTTTCAATCGTGAGGGGCTGTTGCTGTTCCTTGAGATCGTTGAGTTCGACAAACTCCCGTTCCTTGGTTTTGATCTTTAGCGGGATCACCAAGGGTTCGGGTTGCTCGAGCCAACAACTAGCGATCGGTAAGGTTTGCTCTAGATCGTCCAACGGTCTGGGAATGACCATCACTGCATTGAGTTCGCCGATGCGCTCTGCTTCATGCATTCCCGCTTCGATCGCAACGGCCACATCCGCCACAGCCCCCCGAATGATGATGGTACAAAGGCCCGCACCAATGGTTTCATAGGCAGAGAGTTGAACCTCTGCGGATTTCAGCATGATGTCAGCAGCCCCCACCATTGCCGGAAACCCCCGAGTTTCTAACAGGCCAATGGCTTGATTGCTTAACTTACTGACCCCACCATTTTGAGCCACCTGAAGCATCCTGGCGCTGATGGGTAGAACGGCTTCAAGGTTGGGGAGCGGTCTGGCTAAAACGAGACTGGAAACATACTGACCAAATTTAAGCGCCGTTTCCTCACCCACCTGTACTGCCAGACGCACGTCCGCAATCCCGCCCCGCACAATGGCCGTACAAAAGCCGCTGCCTGTTTTTTCGTAGCCCACTAGCGTGACGCCAGCGGATTTCAACATCATGTCTGCGGTGCCCACAATGGCGGGGAAGCTTTGGGTTGAAACCAATCCTAAAGCGGTTTCCCTAATGGCTCTGTGGGGGTTCCGGTCTGCTCGCATTGCCGACCTCAATGGTAAGGGCTTCTTCTACTGTAACCATAGATACCCTAAACAGAATGTCAAGGGGTGGGGGGTGGACTTTGATAAGGACGATTGGGTAAGAGCGTAGACAGCAAACTATTCACGTAGGACTGACCGTGAACTGGGGTGGGTGATTTGTAGACGGCTGGTTTGTTTTCTGTCTGCTGGACGATTTTAGTGTGGTTATGACCGTTGTTATGACTGGTGTGAGGGTCTGCTGTGGCCCAAGGATCTTGAAAGGTATTGGTGGAAGTTTCTGGCGATTGTGGAGTGGGGGTGGCTGGTGCTTGAGACTGGACTTTGCGACTGCGATCGCCCAGTACCGAACCGGGTGAAATGATAGTCTGCGCTGGCACAGAGGTATAAAACAAGGTACTGGAAGTCCCAATACAGGCATTTTTGCCAATGGTTCCATGCCCCACCACCAAAACTCCCGCACCTAAATTCGCACCTTCTAGAACTTCAATAGTCCCTTCAGCAGCATGGAGCACCGAACCCATTCCAATACACGCGCCTGCTGCAATGACAATTTTGCTACCCTCATTGGCCACAAACATCACCCCTGGAGCAATAACTGCACCGGGATGAATGGTGACATCTCCACTGACGTGGATTTGAGTGTCATGTATGGCCTGAAGGGGCGGCAAGTACATGGAATAAAAAAACCTAATGAAGATTGATGCTTGGGAAAAAGAAAAGGGAAGCACTCGACAAGAAACCCAATGGTTGTCTGTTGCAGACTGCCTTGCCATGTACCTCCCTATCCTTAAGCGATCGCCTTTGATTTCACAATCTAAGGTCGCTGAATGATGGACTCTAATACGCGCCGTTTGGCTTTGGCATCAATTCCAATCAAGCGCACATACTCACCCGCATGTTCGGCGATGCAGGCTTCCAATCCGGCAAACACGTCCGCCTCACGGTTAGATGCGATCGGGTTGCAAGTGGTCCAAGCACTGGCGCGGAACCGACGCACGTCAGCATGTTCCATCCCAATTTGGCAACCCTGGGCTAACAACTGACGCACTTGCGCCACCACATCTCCTGATAGACGAGCCGTGCCAGTAGGAGTAGGGGCAGAAGAAGACGCTGCATAAACGGACGAAGAAGCTTGGGCGGAAACTGAAGCGGCCTTCCCATTGGGACGTTGCACCACCACTTCCGCAACTCGGCGTTTGGCCTTGGCATCAATGCCCACCAGACGTACGTACTCACCCTGATGTTCGGACATGGCCGCATTTAAAGCGGCCAGCACATCGGAATCGCGGTTGGAGGTAATGGCTTTGCCAGCGGTCCAGGCACTGGCCTTGAACCGACGTTTATCGGCGTACTCAATAGAGATCTGATAGCCTTGGGCCAACAACTGGCGGACCTGACTCGCCACATCGCCGCTGGCTGAGGCACTTTTTGCATTGGATGCAGAGGCTGCTGCAAATCCACCGCTTGAAGCTTTTGCGGATTGAGTCAGGACCTGTCCGTCAGGACGTTGAATGATCAATTCGGTCACCCGCCGTTTGGCTTTGGGGTCAATGCCCACCAGTCGGACATAATCCCCAGCATGTTCGGCGATGCAAGTATCTAACGCAGCCAAAACTTCTGACTCGCGCTTGGTGGAAATGGGTTGACAAGAATTCCAGGCACTGGCTTTGAACCGACGTTTGTCAGCATGTTCCGTCCCAATTTGATAGCCTTGGTTGAGTAACTGACGCACCTGTTCGACGGCGTCAGGACTGAGATAGCGACTTCCTATTGCCACAGCGGCAGATCCTCCATTAGTACGAGAGCCATTTTCAGCAGGTTTTTTCCGAATTGGAGCGATGCATTCAATGTCAGCTGCGCAGCGATAGCCGGAGCGCAAAGATTGATTGATACCAATCACATGACTGGCAAAGGAGACATCGGCAGGTTGTACGTCCGGTAAGCGGTTTGCCTGCTGCTGAGAGGTAATAATTGCACCGGAGGGCACAAACTTACCGGGTGGAATTTCAACGTCTTGAATGAGGGCGTGCATCATCACAATGCAGCCTTCATTCACGCGTGCGTTAAAAACCGTCGAGCGAAACCCAATAAAACAGTTATCGCCCACGTAGGCTGGACCGTGAATCAGCGCCATATGGGTAATGGAGGTGCTGCTTCCAATCCAGACTGAATAGTCTTTTCCGTCGTCCCCTTTGACACGGCCTTGCTCTAACCCATGAATGACAACCCCATCCTGGATATTCGTACTGGCACCAATACTGAAGGGACTCCCTTCATCGGCGCGAATTGAAGTCCCAGGTGCGATCATGACATTTGCACCGATTTGCACATCCCCAATGATGTTGATATCGGAGTAAATGTAGGCCGAGGGGTGGATTTTGGGAGCTGTTAAGCTCTTAGACCAAGGTGTCGGGGGAGCCGCAAGGCCACGGACAACCATGAGTGAAATCTCCTAACTGAAATAACGCCACTGATTTTGTAACGCTGTTCTTAGCAAAAAAGCCCAAGCGGGCAAACCCAAAGAGCGAATCCAAAACAACGGCAGTGGCGATCGAACCTAACGTTGGTCTTTTTTGCTGTAAAGCATCTGATTGTCGAGACTGACGGTATCGATGATGCCCACAATCAGGGCATCAACGGGCCGTTTTTCATTACCAGGGAGTTGGCGAGCTGCGCTGCCGCAGCTAACCAAGACCCATTCATCTACCCCTGCCCCAACGCTGTCTGCGGCAACTTCATACTTGGGAAGGGGTTGACCTTCTTCATCTATGAGCTGTACCAGCAAGAACTTTACACCCATGAGACTGGGGTCTTTTTGGGTACTTACAACCGTTCCGCGAACCCTAGCAATTTGCATGAATGGTTAGGGGCGACCGATAGGGCGGATGCCGCTGACGCTTTCACGGAATTGCTCCACGTCTTCGGTGTAGCGAATCGGCAACACGTACTCCAAATTTTCATGGGGACGAGCAATGATGTGGGTAGAGAGCACCTGACCGCCATTTACGCGGCGCACGGACTCAATCCCCGCAGAAACGGATGCCTGAACTTCAGATACATCGCCGCGCACGATCACGGTGACGCGACCGCTGCCAATTTTTTCGTAGCCCACAAGGGTAACACGAGCGGCTTTCACCATCGCATCAGCCGCTTCAACAACGGCGGGGAAACCTAAGGTTTCAATCATGCCAACTGCGATCGCCATATCAACATTTCTCCAAAATTACTGAGTAAAAAATCTAACGGAAGAGGGCGAGCGCCTTACATCCTGAACTGTTCGACTTCTTCGGTGTATCGAATGGGCAACACGTACTCCAAGTTTTCATGGGGACGAGCAATGATGTGGGTGGAAAGAATTTCGCCGCCATTCACCCGTTTCGCTGATTCAACGCCAGCCGCAACTGAAGCTTGAACTTCAGACACATCCCCACGCACAATCACGGTGACGCGACCGCTGCCAATTTTTTCGTAACCAACCAAGGTGACACGAGCAGCCTTTACCATCGCATCAGCCGCTTCAACAACAGCGGGAAAGCCTTTAGTTTCAATCATTCCAACCGCAATGGGCATAACATTCTCCTAACGTAATTTCTGTGGTTTAACCTTTAACAATTTTTTGAACAGGCTGCCGCTTAATCGATTTCGCACGGGGGTGCCCATTGTTGAGTTGCATCAAGGCGTTTTAGATCATGAAACAAGAATAGAGTTGCTGTTCTCCTTTTGACAATATAAGTTTCGATGATAGTTTCAAATTGCAGACATCACTCTAGCTAATATATACCGCCACGATACAGATTTACCTAGAATTCCAGGCATGTTCGGTGGCCGCACGCACAAAACTTCGACCCGACAGCATTTGAGGTGTCGCGGTCGATTTGTAATTTAGTGATGAAGCTCTACAAACAAATCCACCATTATTAAAATATTATTAAACGGGGGCCTATAACGATAAAGTTTGACTAGCAATTGAACTTTTTACCCCTTGCCACTTCTCTGCGGTCTCCGTGGGGTTTAAGCTGATTTAACATTTTGATACATCCTCTTCAGAAATCGTCGATTGAATGAATGACTTTCTTTTGCAAACGAGCTGGTGGGTCCCTTGCTATGGTTTGTTAGGTGCGCTGCTGACCCTGCCGTGGTCTATGGGGTTGGTCAAACGGACCGGACCCCGTCCGGCAGCCTATTTCAATATTTTGATGACGCTGTTGGCTTTGGCCCACGGCACCTGGGTCTTTCAGTTGACTTTGGGGCAGGAGCCCGTGCAGTTGGTGTTCCAATGGCTCCAGGTTGCCGATCTAGATCTCACGTTTAACATCGAGATTTCTTCTGTCACCGTTGGCGCAATGGAGCTGATCACGGCACTCAGCATCATCGCTCAGGTGTTTGCGCTGGGATACTTGGAGAAGGATTGGGCACTGGCCCGTTTCTTTGGCCTGATGGGCTTTTTTGAAGCGGCCATGAGCGGTCTCGCCATCAGCAATTCTTTGTTTTTAAGTTATGCCCTGCTGGAAATGCTGACCCTCTCTACCTATTTGTTGGTGGGATTCTGGTACGCCCAGCCCTTGGTGGTGACCGCCGCACGGGACGCCTTTCTCACCAAACGGGTAGGCGACATCCTTCTGCTGATGGGGGTTGTGGTTCTTTGCGCGTTAGCGGGCAGCTTGAATTATCTAGATTTGTACGATTGGACCGAAACCGTTAAGCTTTCTCCCCTGGTTGCCAATTTGCTGGGGCTGGCTTTGGTCGCGGGGCCAGCCGCGAAATGCGCTCAGTTCCCGTTCCACCTATGGTTAGACGAAGCGATGGAAGGGCCAAACCCTGCTTCAATTTTAAGAAATTCAGTGGTGGTCTCTTCAGGGGCTTATTTTTTAATTAAGCTCCAGCCCATCCTCAACCTATCCCCAGTGGCTCTCTCAACCCTAGTGTTTTGGGATGTATCACGGCGGTGGGTGAATCCTTGGTGGCGATCGCTCAAATCGATATCAAGCGGGCCTTATCTCACTCCACCAGTGCCTATCTTGGACTGGTCTTTATTTCCGTGGGGATGCAGTGGACCAATGTAGCATTACTGTTGTTGTTCACTCATGCGATCGCCAAGGCATTGATGTTCATGAGCATTGGCTGCGTTATCTACACCACGAACAGTCAAGATTTGACGGAATATGGAGGGCTCTGGTCTAAGATGCCCGCGACGACCTCCGCCTTTGTGGTGGGAGGCTCAGCGCTGGTGGGACTCTTCCCGTTGGGATGTTTTTGGTCCCTGGAGAGGGGTTTGGACATTTTTTGGTACGACCAACCTTTACTGTCCGCCGTTCTATTGCTCGTGAATCTGCTATCGGCGCTGAGTTTGACCCGGATCTTTAGGTTAGTCTTTCTAGGCGAACCTCAAGCCAAAACGCGACGCGCTCCCGAAGTGGCTTGGCCCATGGCCGTGCCTATGGTTGCGATGATCTTTGCAACATTGTTGTCGCCGATCTTGATGCAAAATCTGTCTCTGTTGCCGGATTGGGAATACATCAACAAAAGTGCCGTTGTCGCGTTGATTGCGTCTGGTACGATTGGGGCCAGCATTGGCGCAACCGTAGAACTGCAAAAATCCAAGTCGCGATCGATTCAAAAACCCATTCGGGTGGTGCAAGATATTCTCGCCTTCGATTTTTACATTGATAAGCTTTATATGTTAACTGTTGTGGCGTTAGTGGGGGCTTTATCGCGCGTGATGGCCTGGTTTGACCGTTACGTTGTGGATGGCGTAGTGAATGTGGTGGGGTTAGCCTCTGTCATGGGCGGCGAGAGTCTAAAATACAGCGCTTCCGGTCAATCTCAGTTCTACCTGTTGACTATTTTGCTGGGTGTCAGCGTGTTGGGGCTGTTATTAACCTGGTCGTTGTTGTAGGGGGAGGCTCCAGCTATGCTAAGTACGCTTTGTGGATTCCATTGGTCGGCTCAGTCATTTTAATTTTCTGGCCCGGTCTCCAAACTGCCCGTCAAGTGCAATGGTTTGCCCTACTGGTTTCATTGATGGGCCTGTTGTGGACTGCGGTCATTGCATTTCAGTTTGATTTTAACTTTGCAGGATCTCAGTTTCAAGAACAGTTACCGTGGCTTGAAACCCTAGGGTTGCAATACCAGGTAGGGACAGATGGATTGTCCTTTCCTCTGGTTGCACTCAACAATTTGCTGACCTGTATTGCCATTTATAGCTCAGACCAAACGATCGAACGGCCTCGCTTTTATTACAGCCTTTTACTATTGCTGAATTTTGGTGTAGTGGGTGCGTTTTTATCCGAAAACCTGCTCTTGTTCTTCCTGTTTTATGAAATTGAGCTAATTCCCCTTTATCTATTAATTGCTATCTGGGGTGGCGCGCGTCGGGGCTATGCTGCCACTAAGTTTTTGATTTACACAGCGGTCTCTGGCATTGCAATTCTGGGCAGCTTTTTAGGTCTAATTTGGCTGAGTGGTGCCAATAGTTTTGCCTTTCAGCCCGATTTAGCAAAATCCCTTTCATTGACCCAGCAACTCTTCTTGCTCGGTGGGCTTTTAGTGGGATTTGGTATCAAAATTCCCCTCGTTCCCCTCCATACCTGGCTTCCAGATGCCCACGTTGAGGCTTCCACACCCATTTCAGTCTTATTGGCTGGGGTTTTGTTGAAATTGGGGACCTACGGTCT
>JAAURS010000387.1 GCA_012032135.1 Acaryochloridaceae cyanobacterium RU_4_10
ATTCTTGGATTTCTTCATCACTCAAGTCCACGATGTACTTTTTCTGACTCATATTTCCTCTCATATTTTTGAGAAGTTTAGCAGCACTACCGTTACTGGTCAAAGTTAAGTTGGTGGACTACTAGGCTATCGTTGACAATTTTGAATCGATCGAGATCGATAAATAACACTGCAAATTGATAGCTTGAGTCTGCTTGGGCCATCTGAATCACCCCGTCAAGGCGTTTCATGAGGAAGGCACGATTGGGCAGCCCAGTTAAAGTGTCGTGGAGCGCATCATGGGCCAGTTGTTCTTCCATGCGAGAACGCTCGACAATTTCACGTTGAAGTTCTAGGTTCATTTGCTGGAGCGCTTGATTTTGGTCGGCAAGCTGTTGTTCTTGTTCGTAGCGCCGCAGAGCCTCTTTGACCGTTAAGCCCAGATCGGTTTCATCCCAGGGTTTTGTCATGTAGCGATAGAGGTTGGCGTGGTTGACTGCCTTGACGATATCATTCAGGCTGGCTAGCCCTGTCAAGAGAATTTTGAGGGTTTTGGGGTACTGATGGTGCAACTGACTCAGCAGTTCAACGCCCTCTATTTTGGGCATTGTCTGATCGCAAATCACTAGGGCCACTTCAATTTGGTCTTGCGCAAGTTCGGCAAACAGTTCTAGGGCTTCTTCACCGCTTTCGGCAAGTTCGATATGGTAGGTGCCGTTTAAGATGCGGCTCAACTGGTCGCGCAAACTCAGTAACACCGTCCGTTCGTCATCCACGCAGACGATGGCACCTCTAAACATTGAATTTCTCCAGGCCAGATTGAATGATGCCAATCAAATTTTCTTCAGTCCAGGGTTTGGCAATATAGGCGTGGAGGTTGGCATATTGACGTGCCCGTTCGATGGCAGCTTCGTCGGCATGACCAGTCAGCAGCACCGTGACAATGGTTGGAAATCGGGCATGAACCTGAATTAAAAACTCATCGCCTTTCATTCCGGGCATCAGCCAGTCGGAGACGATAATCAGAAGTTTGATGTCGTCGTCGGATAATTCTTCAATGACTTCCCACGCTTCATCGGCACTCTCAGCTACTTCGTAACGATAGCGATCGCCAAAATGTTTAGAAATTTGATCGCGTAGGCTGACGAGTACGATGCGCTCATCATCCACACACAAAATTGCTTTTGACACGGTACACATATCACAAAAGAGGTCAAAATTTACCCTGATCTGTAGTTAATGTACCCCAAATTCCCCTCTATATCTTCTAAGTGTCAGTCAGAAGCTGAAAATTGAGGGGGAGAGAGACCTTAAAGATTGTTTGACCGGATTGACTTTCAACTTTGATATGGCCATGGTGTTTTTCTACAATTTTATGGACAATGCTCAGCCCCAATCCGCTACCTTCTCCAGCAGGTTTGGTGGTAAAGAAGGGCTGAAAAATTTTATCTTTGATGGCTTCCGATATGCCGCTGCCGCGATCGCTCACTTCTACAACAACGGACTGGTTTTGTTGAAAAACGGCGATCCCCAGCTCTCCATTGTAATTCATTGCTTGGATAGCGTTGCTAATCAGATTTGACCAGACCTGAGCCAGTTCTTCTGGGTAACAGAGAATGAGCGGTACATCTTGATAGTTTTTGGTAACTTCAATACCGCGTTTGATTTGATTTTGATATAGTGTCAAAACAATATCAATTCCTTCACTGACAGAGGCACTCACAGGAATACCCGATGCATCTTGACGCACAAAATTCTTTAGAGCATAAACAATTCGAGAGGCACGTTCTACTGCAAGACGAATATTTTGACTATTATTTTGAACCGAAGACAAATGATAAGCCGTCTCTAAAATAAATGGGGCATTTGGGTCTTTAAGCAGTGGAAAAATGGGCTCTAGATTACCTTGAACTCCCATTTGACTTAAAAGGGTTGCTAGTTTGTCTGTATTTGTTAATTCTTGCTCTAGTAACGTTTGTTTGAGGGTTCGCTTAAGCTGACGTTCTTCACGCGAGGAAAGCACGGTTTGCGGTTTCCTTGCGAGTGCTAAAAGCGTAAAAAAGTCTGTCAGCCTTTCCGGAGAGAGGGTTTGGATTAAGGGGGGAAGCTCCTGTAGCGCTCGATCTAAGGCGCTGGAAATATTGCCAATTGAAGCTTGAATAGCCCCTAGTGGCGTATTGATTTCATGGGCAATCCCTGCAACTAGATGTCCCAAAGCCGCCATTTTTTCAGACTGGATAATTTCTTCTTGAGCGGTTTGGAGTTGGGTCATCGCCTCAGATAGTTCTTGAGTACGTGCTTGGACCTGTTGTTCTAGGGTTTGGTTATAAATTTCGAGTTGTTTTTCTTTTTCGCTTAAAGCTTGGTTGAGCGATCGCAAGTTGTCAAAGGAGGTTTGCAGTTGGCCAGCCATGCTGTTGAACGACCCAGATAATTCTCCTAATTCATCTTTACGATTTAAGGTCACGGTCTGGCCGAAGTTTCCATCTGCGATCGCTTTTGCGGCTTGATTGAGGTTCAGAATGGGTCGTGTAATCCAGCGAGCGGTCAAAATGCCAATCAGCATTGCCAGGGTTAATGCCCCCAAACACAGTAAAGCGGTTGTGCGCGTATTGGCATTAACCTGACTCATAAAGTCAGACTCTGGCACGGTGATGACGATTAACCAATCCAGTCCATAGGGGTCGCGCCAAGGGGTGACTTGCACAAATTGACGTTGGGCTAACTCACTAAAGGGATGACCGTCAAGTTGAAAATCAAATTGTTGATTTGTTTTAATTGTCTTCAAATCGCGGAATCGTTTTTGAAGCTGCTGGTTAGTAGCCTGAATTAAGGGATCTTGAACCTCATCTACACGAATGCGTTGGGTTAAACCTTTGACCCTTTTGTAAGGCTTCCCAGAACTGGAACTGGCAATTAGCATTCCATCCCGCTCTAGGATGAAGATTTTTCCATTCGGGCTTACCTTCAATTCTCGGAGAAAATCGCTGATGGTCGGTAGTGTTAAATCGACACCCAGGATACCCATTAGCTTTCGATTGCGCGTATAAATGGGGACATTCAGCGATGCTGCAACATACCCTTCTAACTCTTGATAGGTGTAAATACGCCAAGTCGGTTTGCCTGCTTTTCGGGTTGAAACATACCAGTCTTCTGCAAGCACGTCCCACTCCGTTTTAGATATGCGTTTGGTATGATTGCCGTAACTATCGGTAGCATAGTTATATTCGGTGAGTCCCCCAGGAGGATGAATTGTTACGCTAGGGTTAGGATCCTTAGGATCGAAAAAACCAGCCCCTGTCCCCCCCCTATTCTCTAGGTAATACCCAATATAGCTAAGGCGCTTAAGGTTCTTAGCTTGCAGCCAAAAGTATCGCTCCGATTGTTCTAGGTTGTTGAGGTTCAGCAACCCTTGATCGATCGCATTCAAATTAATTTGATTCATCTGCTGGGCTAACCCCAAATAACTATCCAGATGCTGATCGACTCTTTCACCTACATCGCTTTGCAACTTGAAGGCTAGGTCATTGACAGCCTGCTGCCCATTGCGGAATGAGAGATATCCCACCAATCCCACCGCACCGATAATTTGCAGTACAAAAGGAACCACTAAAAAGGTACGAAGTTTGGTGTTGCTTAGGATGTTTGGCATGGATAGTGTTGAAATTTAGCGTATTTCAAAGCTGAGTGAGTTTCTTTAACCTTGGAGTGCTGTGGAGAGATTATCCATATTCATAAACTGCACTTCACGGTTATTAGTACCCACTTTAGGTCGTGGATCGATCTTGCTAGTACAAGGAGGCTGAAGTTTAGCCACCCATTTTAGGCTGCTAACGCCTTTCCCTTATAAGTCCACTTAAAGGGTTTTGCCATAGTGCGGTTGAAGTAGTCGATAAACTCAAGAATTTGACATTT
>JAAURS010000060.1 GCA_012032135.1 Acaryochloridaceae cyanobacterium RU_4_10
TGCATTGACCCCAGAAATCGTTGCTTCTCTCACAGGATATCCCTTCATCTTGGAGGCACTATCTGCCCTAAACTCCTTTTAAATTGGTATCACACTGCTCCAGTGGAATCAACCCAATACGGTCTACTTGCTCGTCGGTAGCTTGCTCTATCTTGTCGGTACCTTCGGTGTGACAATGGTCTGCAATGTGCCGTTGAATGATGCCTTGGCGATCGCCAATCCAGATAGCACTGACGGTGCGACCCTTTGGGCTAAATACCTGGCCGATTGGACCCTCTGGAATCATGTTCGGACAGTAGCGTCGCTAGCAGCAGCGGCATTACTGACCTTCTCATTCTGCGGTTAAGCGATGTAAAAGTGTTGTAATGCGTGGAGGCAATATGATTCAAGGGTTGAACTGCTGTTTCATAAAAATTAAGCACTCATGATTGAGCAACCATTGTTTTCGTTCAATACCGCCGCCATAGCCCGTCAACCTGCCATTAGCACCAATCACCCGATGGCAGGGCACTACAATTGATATGGGGTTTTGTCCGTTGGCTAAACCCACCGCACGGGAAGCCTTTGGTTGTCCGATTTGTCGAGCGAGTTCTCCGTAGGATAGTGTTGTCCCGTAAGGAATGGTTTTGAGGGCTTCCCAAATGCTCTGTTGAAAAGTCGTGCCTTGCATCAGTAAGGGCAGATCGAACTGGGTTAAAGTGCCAGCAAAATATGCTGCTAGTTGTTGCTTTGTTTCTGGGAAAGGTGCAACAGAATCATCTTCCACCCAATCACTTTGAGACGCGGACAGATGCTTCTCAGACATCATGAAGAGTCCCATTAGCGATCGCCCATCGGAAACTAGCCGCAGGGATTGAATCGGACTTTCGCAAACGGTGAAGTAAATCATAGTTTCAATGCCTCATGCCGAGTAACTGATGGAGGAATACAACGGCTCGGGGACAAATCTCTCTCTGCGCTCCAAGGATTTCCACAGATGCACGCGCATGTTCTTACTATGACGCAAACTGAGCGTGAGTCAGCGGATAGATTGCCAGCCCAACCAGCGCAGCGGCTAAAACCACAATCGGCTCCGGTAGCTTTTTCTTGAAATACCAGAGCAACACTAACGTTACCAAAGCAATCAGGGCCGTAGGGATATCGATAATGGATTTACGACCCAAGACGATGACTGCCCCTGCGATCGCCTGTCGTTTTTCTTTTAGTGCCCATCATTTCAAAAAATTTCTCAGAAGAAGAATGTGTCTGTAAAGACTGTCAAGAGTGCTGCAACCAAGGCAATCTTACTGACTACCTGTGCTTGCTCTTGTGGATTAGTCCATAGACCTAAAACTAAAGCGGTGAGAGCAAAGACACAAACCCCGTTGAGCGCATCAGCCCAGGAAATCCGTAGAAGCGGATGATCGACGTTGAGATGAATGGTGGACTGGTTAAAGGAAATACTCCAGTTCCATAGAATAGAAGCGATCGCAGTGGTCAAAGCAGTTACAACCCAGGTTGTGCGAGGCACCTTCATTTTGAGCAATTTGAGAAGCCCAACCACAATCAATCCATTCAATATGGACCAGAAAAATACATAGGGCGTCAGAAAGAAAATCGGTGTTGTTAGAAAGTTCATCATTTTCCTGAGACGTGTTTGGCTAGGCAGGCTCTAGGGTCTAGGCGTTACAGACGGTTTTGCGGAATTCGTCTTGTCAAGAACAGCTCTTAACCCTTGCGCCAACTTCAGCGCATTGTCCTTGGCCCAAAAATGCATGTGAAATAGGCGCGGTTCCTCGTTCAGCGTATGACTATGAATAGCAGTGACTTGAATATTGTGTTCGCGCAAGACTCGAATCACAGGATTTACTTCACTGTTGAGTAGTGCTAAATCTCCTGTAATGGCCGCTTTCCCCAGACCGATGGGTTGGAAGTTTAAGGCTGTCCCCATCAAGGAAGCAGGAATGGCCATGCCATTTTCTGTCAGTTTCTCTGCTCGTGGAACGCTGAACTGATATACGCCTCCGTTAACCTTCCCCTTGTACCCCAAAATTTGCTCCAGTTTCTGGGTATCAAAGTCGAGGGGTTGAGGTTTGGGAGGGGCTGGGGGCGCTGTGAGCGGTGTTTTGCTGAGGGTTAGCGCGGTACGGATAGATTGAGCTAGTTCAACCGGATTGCCCTGTCCGCTGATATGCATGTAAAACACCATCGGCGAGGATGTTCCAAGATGATTATGCAGCGCGGCTTGCTCAATTCCAGATTGTTGCAATCGGCTCATGACTGGAGCAATTTCTTCATTCAGCAGAACCAGATCTCCCATCACCATTGCCCGATCGCCCATTTTATTGAAGGCGACCCAGGAACCCAGCGCTAGGGTCGGCTCGATCTGAATGCCATCCACCATAACTTTCAAATCACTGCGTGGAAATCCAAACCGAAGAACATTGCCAGGTTGTAGCGTTCCAGGTTTGCCCATTGCTTGCTCAACGCCTTTCCACTCAGTCGAGATAGTAGGCTGAGCTTGGGTGGGCTGCTGAGCCAGTCCGGCAAACGGGTGAAGGCTGAAGTTTCCCAAAAGGGCGATCGCACAGATCGCACCGATAAACCAAACAATGAGAGCGTTGTAACGGTTGCCTGAGTTCATGGGACTCTCCACTATTTTATGGGAAATGAATAGACGAGATGAAAAGGTTGTTAACGCTCAGCATAATCAAAGTTGGGTAAGAAGACAGCAATAAAATGGTAAGAATCTTCTTACTTTAGCGCTATTAATTCCAATTAATTTTACTAATATTATAATTTTTAATACGAATCCATCCATACAAGCTATAGATCTGCTTCAATAAGAAATGTCTACAGAGTTTCTTCGATCCCAGTGTTCTCTGTCACGAACCTTAAATCTTTCTACTTTGCTTAACAGCATAGATAGAAAGTCCTGCTTAAAACTTGTAAATATTGAAAAACCAAATTTAGAGTTGTGAATCTGTAGATTATAACTATTGGCCTAAACCATGCTGTGGCAGCCGTCAAGACGGGTCATATGAAATTATTCTCTCGCCTGTTTTTGGGCCTAATGTATTTGTTAGGTCACGTTTTTAAGTCGCCTAAAATTACCTTAAAACCTATGGAAATTCCAGAGATTTTCCGATCGCTTTCTAGCGTATTGACAGGGGAAGATGTGCTTGACGCTACCCTTAGCGAAGAATATCGAGCGCGTCTACAAAGGGTTTATGCCTCTGACCTAGATATCCTCATGTCTACATTTTCTAATCTCGATCCCTGCTCAGACGTAGTAGCTGAGCTGGATCGACTTTTAGACCAAAATCCAACTCTGGCTAACATTGCAAGACAAGTCATTAAAGTCTGGTACACGGGTCAATTTAACGAACCAGACGACACCATTAATGGCCCCAAAACACCAGAGCAGTATCGTTCGGGTTTGCTGTGGAAAGTGATTCAAGCCCATGCCCCCGGATATACCAATGGCACCTACGGCTATTGGGCAACTGCGCCAGATGAATCCAAACCTTCTTTAGTGTGAACAGCTATGGACTACCAATACGATGTCATCATTGTTGGTGCTGGAGTTGCTGGAGCGCTGTGCGCTTGGAGGTTATCTCAGCAGTCGAACCTTAGAATCTTGATTATTGATGCAGGTGCTAATGAATTAGACGATAATCAGCGTAAAGAATTTGTTTCAACCTTTGCAGTCGCAACCAACAAAAGTCAGCTTTCTCCCTATGCCAAACTCGAAAGCAATAAATATGCCGTAAACCAAGACGGTGGAGATAAATTTACCCTCAATCGCTACTACGTGCAGCCAGGGCCAGACCTCCTCAAAAGTGCGGGGGTGAGAATTGTGGGCGGCAGCACCTGGGCTTGGCGCGGCAACTCTCCCCGATTCATTCCCAGCGATTTCAAGCTCAAAACCTTATATGGCATCGCAGAAGATTGGCCCGTCACCTACGATGACCTTGAACCCTACTTTTGTGAAGCAGAAATCGCGCTGGGCGTTGCTGGAAACGACGCTGAATGGGCTAATTTGCTGGAAGCATACAGAAGCAAGCCCTTCCCGATGCCGAATATCGCTGAAAGCTACGGCTCTCAGTTGGTTAGAGCTGCTATTGATGGAATGGAGATTGACGGCAAAGTTATCAAAGTGGTCAGCACACCTCAGGCAAGAAATTCGCAGGATTACGATGGGCGGCCTGCTTGTCAAGGCAACTCCAACTGCATTCCCATCTGCCCTTCTGCGGCCAAGTACGATGCGTCGATTCATCTCCGCAAAGCTCAAGCCAATGGGGTAGAACTGAGGAAAAGTTCTGTAGTGACTCAGCTCAAAGCGGAAGCTAATGGCGATGTCAATACCGTGTTCTTCAAAGACTGGTCAACGCCGGATAAAAAAGAACAGTCCTTGACCGGTAAAATCATTGTCTTGGCAACCCATGCTATTGAAACGCCCAAGCTGTGGTTATTCTCAAAACTCGGCAATAAAAGCGATCAGGTTGGCAGAAACCTGATGGATCACCTAGCAGAAGAAGTGACAGGACTTTTCCCCAAGCCGGTATTCCCCTTCCGAGGACCTCAGAGTACCTCTAGCATTGAGGTGTTTCGAGACGGGAAATTTAGAAAATTCTGCGGTGCGTTTCGCATGACCGTTGGCAATGATGCTTGGGGAAGAAAAGAGCATCCTTTCAAATCTCTAGAAAATTTGATGGTTGATGAGAAAAAGGGGATTCGCTTTGGTAAAGCGCTGCGTTCGGTTTTAGAGGATCGAATTACTCGGATGGTGCGGATTGGTTATTCAACGGAAATGCTCCCTAATAAAGACAATCGCGTGACATTAGCCGATGAAAAGGATGCCTTTGATATCATTCGTCCCAAAATTACGTTCAAGGTGGACGACTACTCTAAAAAAGCCCTAGCCTACGGGTACAGCGTTGCCAAACGTATTTTTGACCAGATGAAGGGAGAAGAAGAAGTTGACCCCATTGCACCCACGCTGGACTATAACGGGGCAGGACACCCGATGGGAACCTGTCGGATGGGGAGCAATCCTTGTACTTCTGTAGTGGATAGTCAAGGGAGATCTCATGAGCACCAAAACCTTTATGTTGTCGGTTCTAGCGTCTTTGTAACCGGAGCCACGGCAAACCCAACCATTACCATTGCGGCGCTTGCCTTACGGACTGCCGACGCAATTAAGTCGAATCTAACAACATAGCTAAGGTCAACTATTATGGCGAAAGCAATTGAAGAATTCCAGTTGTCTGGGGGAAGAACATTGACCGTCGGTCACTTTGGCCTGGGAATGCAGGGGAAAAGCGTAGGTAGCGTGAAACAAGAGGTTCACGATGGCGATACCATTAACGTTCGAGCGCTGGGCAATTTTGGGGTGCGCTTCCTGGGCGTGGATGCGCCAGAAATCAGCTTCAGGCTACCAAATAACAGTAGGCAGTTTATCCCAATTTCCGACGCGCGGTGGGAAACCTTTTTGACAGATCCTTTTGCCGACCCAGCAGGAGCTGATTTTGCTCAAATGCTCTCGCCTGCTCTATTAAATCATCTACAAGAAAATTTAGGTCCCGGCGTTGCTAGCAATCACTCTCGTCATGCAGTTGCGGCACAACGGGAACTAGAGCGTCAAATTGAAGGCGATATTGCAGAATTAGAGAAGACCAATGACACGTTTGAGTTTTTCCTGGCGTTCTCAGCAGAAATCACAGATCGGTTTGGCCGTCTCTTGGCTTATATCAACCGCGAACAGAAAGCCACTCCCAGACCGCTGGACTACAATACTAGATTGCTCAAGGCTGGCTCGATCGACCCCTATTTTATTTGGCCCAATATTAACCCTTTTCGTAAAGCACCTTCTCTAAAAGCAGCAGTGCTTCAGCCATGTTCAGCGAATACGACAGCAGAACAAGATTCCGTTTTGCGTGAGGCCCGTACTTTTGTGCAAGCAGCTCGACTGGCTCAGGTTGGAGTATTTGACGCTCAAGACCCACTGCAATTGCAGGCGTTTGAGCTGAGATTTCTAGGTGAGCGGCGTCTGCCTGCTCGATGGGTAATCGATCTGAGTCAAAACGACGATGTTCTGATTCCGCCGCAGGACTATCACACCATTCCTAATGTTGAGGATCGTCTTTTTATCCCAGATGACTATCTTCCCCTCTTTTTAGAAGTTGGCTGGCGGCAGTTGGAGTGACCGTTGACCAATGCTCCGAAGGGTTTTAGAAATTTGTGTAAGAGGCCAAATGACTACACTCACTCGCAGGCTGTATGTAGCGATCGCCGTTATCTTCATTGGAATAATGGTTCCGTTACTAGAACAAACGACCAGTGCCCAGGTTTTACCAAAGGGAAAACTTACCGCAACTCAACCCTGTCCTGCGTCCAGAAAAATTGAGGGCGATAATCCTGGGAATGTGAAGCTAGTGGTGGGGAATACCTACGATACAGTTGGCTTTAATTCATCAACACGCACCCATATCTTGCTGAAAATTTCAGGTGTCACGCCTAACCAGCGGTGGGTGAAAAGCAGTTGTGGCAACTTTCAAGCAAGCAGTTCTTCTGGGCCTAGCTCAGGAAATGTTTCGCTTCTTCCCTTTTTCGACAATACTAGCAACCCTATCTCTGTCGATTTTCCGGCAGGAGGACAAAAAGACATCACCCCGCCGCCGCCGCAACTAGAGCCTTTCGATCGAAGGGTTTTAGCGATGTGCGGTGCTGGATTTAATGCGTCTGTAAGCGAACAGAGCTTTAGAACGCTATTGCGAGATTTCCCTGATGTCTTCAGTAAGCTTAAAACCGCCGCAGGAGGTTCGCTCAAACCGAATCGCAGTAGTGATGCTGCATTTACGGACGACTTAGTGCAGATTTGGTTTGCTCAGCGCGGCTTCAAGCATATTTTGTGTGGCGAAACGGATGATAAACAGGTTAATAATGTGCCTAATTTAGGTGGGCTACATTTTTATGGACGATACTTACAGCTTCAGAACCAATCTGGTACAAAGGCTGGACGCTTCATAAGTAGTGCTACGAAGCAAGAGGTGGTAGATGGATCGATTTATACCTTTGGCACGAGAGTAGTTCGGGGGAATGTAAAAATCGCAGAAGCTCCCATCAAAGGCTATTCCTACGTGCTCAGCGCTCAAGAAATTTTGATTCACGCAACCAAAGCCTCTAAGCTTTTTAACCCCCCAGCGAGCCAATCCTCTGCATCCTGTCTCTTGACGGTCGCCGATCCAGCGGCTGCTCCCTTTCAAGCTGTGTTTGTGAAGAAAGAAGGAGCAATTCTAACGTTTTACCCTGATGCAACACCGGAGGGTAGTGCCTGCGGCCCCTAAGGAGTATTGGGTGATGCTACAGCAAAACAGAGGCTAAAGCTTGTTCCTTGATGGATGGTGCTTTGTACGATGAGTGTACCGCCGTGGAGCCGGACAATTTCATGGGCGATCGCCAACCCCA
This sequence comes from Acaryochloridaceae cyanobacterium RU_4_10, assembly GCA_012032135.1. Taxonomy (GTDB): domain Bacteria; phylum Cyanobacteriota; class Cyanobacteriia; order Thermosynechococcales; family Thermosynechococcaceae; genus JAAURS01. Next base: position 7,450 of record JAAURS010000060.1, read on the forward strand.
AGCCAGTCCCTCCTGCTTTGCGCGATCGTGCAGCTTCTACCCGATAAAACCGCTCAAACAAATGGGGTAAATGTTCCGGTGCAATTCCCGTTCCGGTATCGCTCACCGTTACCCACACTGCACCGTCTTGTTGAACAGCCTTAATGTTTACTTGTCCATCAACGGGTGTATATTTTATGGCATTGTCCAGTAAGTTTAAGAACAATCTGATCAGATGGTCGGGATCTCCTTGAACAGAGAGTCCTGGCTTAATATTCTCAAGCAGGCGAATCTGTCGTTCTTCAGCTAGGGGACGCATTTGCTCAGCAGTAGCTTCTAACAGGTTACTCAGATCTAAGATAACTGGGTTCCAGGGTAAACGCTGTTGCTCTAAGCGAGACAGAAACAACAAATCATTGGTTAGCCGAATCATCCGATCAACCTGAACATCTAGTTGACTGAGGGTACTCTCATACTGTGCTTGGGTACGCGGCTGACTCAAGATCATGCCAATTCGACCTTTGATGGCTGTCAGTGGCGTGCGTAATTCATGGGATGCATCAGCAGTAAAGCGCTTTTCACGCTCAAAGGCATCTTGAAGGCGATCGAGCATTTGGTCAAACATTCTGGCCAGTCGTCCCACTTCATCGGTTGTACCGCGATCGCCGATCCGACGAGAAAGTTCGCCTGCGCCGATTTCCTGCGCCGTGCGAGTAATGTGAGCAATGGGTTTTAAGGCTCGGTTTGCCAGAAATAGACCACCTAGAGCCGCTGCAATCAGCACCACCGGAACCGACATCAGCATTTCTTTGAGCAGTTCATCTGAGACGGTTTCCAAGATAGATGAAGCTACTTTTCCAGTCAAAGCATCCTCTAGTCGGAGATGGAGATACCCACTGAAGAGTAATAAGCTCACCCCCAACAACAGGGTATACCAGGCTGTCAGCCGACCTCGGAGCGATGCCGTCCAGAGTCCTAACATTTAAACGTCCTCAGCCATTGCACTCAGCCGATAACCCACGCCACGAACGGTATGGATCAGTTCCGAGTCTCCACTTCGCGCTAGTTTACGGCGCAGATAGCCAATGTAGACATCCACTACCTTAAAATCTCCAGGGAAATCAAAGTTCCAAACATGTTCAGCAAGCTGGGTGCGGGTCAGGACTCGATCTGCATGGCGCATCAGGTATTCCAGTAAAGTAAATTCCCGTGGGCTAAGGGCGATCGCCTGACCGGAGCGCAACACTTCTCGCCGCAGGGTATCCATTTGGAGGGTGCCAACGTACAATACCGTATCCACCTGTAGAGGCGGACGCCTTAAGAGTGCTCTGATCCGAGCCAGTAATTCTGAAAATGCAAAAGGTTTGACCAAGTAATCATCCGCCCCAGCATCCAACCCCCTAATCCGATCTTCTACCGTATCGCAGGCGGTCAGAACCAATACGGGCGTGGAGAGGCCCTGTTTTCGTAGATGGCTCAGCACCTGTAGGCCATCTAGTTTGGGTAACAGAATATCCAACAACAGTAAATCATAATTCGCTGCTAACAAGTAATCCAACCCTGATAGCCCATCCACAGCCAGATCGACCGCATAGCCTGATTCTCCCAATCCTTGACAGATAAATTGGGCAATATCTGGCTCATCTTCGACAACCAATACGCGCATGTTCTTACTATGGCGCAAGTTGAGCATGAGTGAGCGGATAGATCGCCAACCCAACCAACGCAGCCGCTAAAACCACAATCGGCTCCGGCAGTTTTTTCTTGAAATACCAGAGTAAAGCCAACGTCACTAATGCAATCAAAGCCGTGGGGATATCGATAATGGATTTGCGGCCCAAGACGATGACTGCCCCTGCGATCGCCCCCGTAGCTGCCACCGTCACCCCATTCACAAACTCTGCAATGCCCCGTTGCTTGCCGTGTTTCTTGAAATAAGGGGCGGCAAGAACTGTAATCAAATAGCAGGGCAGAAACGTTGCGAGTGCGGCTACCGTTGCCCCAGCCAACCCCGCTACAAGGTACCCCACAAAACCTACCGTGATGACCACTGGCCCTGGCGTAATCATTGCGACAGCGACCGCATCCACAAACTGTTTATCCGTGAGCCAGTGATAGTTCTTCACCACACCACCGTAGAGAAATGGCACGATCGCCAAGCCGCTCCCAAACACAAAGCTACCCGCTTGGGCAAAGAACAGAAAAATTGACAGCAGCAGATTAGCATCTCCAGCCGGAACTCCTGTTTGTGCCAATAAAATTAACGGGCTGAGGTTGATGCCCATCATTTTAGAGTGGTTGAACCAATTCTTTGGAGGAGCTTTAACCAGCCATACTAAAATGCCAGCTCCTAAAATGACCAGCACTTCCTCCGTTTCTCGAATCACAGTGACGGCAGTGGTCACCACAAAAATGCTCCAGAGCAGTGGTCCTTTAACAATTTTTACGGTCAGCTTGTAGGCACTGAGGGCAATAATACCAATTACACAAGCCCCGACACCGTAAAAAACAGCCTGCATCCAACTGAGACCGCCATAGAGCATATACGCCCAACCCAAGGCCACTACCATGAAAAATGATGGCAGGACAAATGCAATGCCAACCAAACTCGCCCCCAGCAGGCTGTAATGGACATATCCCAGATAAATTGCCAGTTGAGCTGCCAATGGTCCCGGTGCAACCTGAGCTAACGTCATGCCTTCGCTATATTCACTTTCTGAGATCCATTTTCTGTCTTCAACCAGATCTCGGTGCATGTAGCCGACCAATGCGATCGGTCCTCCAAATCCAATGGAACCCAACTTGAGCGCATATAGCACCATCTGCCAAAGTGAGTAGCGCGGTTGAGCGATCAATTCTTGAAGCTCTATGGCATTTGGCATTCAGCAACACCCTACACAACAGCCCGATTGTACAATGCAATCGGGCTCACCTATTAACCCCAAATCTCCCCCAACGGCACTGCCTTCTGGGCTCCAGTGGCAGAGGGTAAATTCCCTGGAATATTCAACATCCGCCAATAGGCCAATACCGCAAATGCGATCGCTTCTTTGGCATCTGCATTAACTCCAGCGTCATCAGTCGTCATCACCGTAATAGATTCTCCCAGAAGGGCTTGAAGGCGATGTCGCAAGTAGTCATTCCGACTACCACCTCCGCAGAGCAAAACCTGATTCGGCATCTGCGGCAAGAATTTTTGATAGTTATAGACAATCGATGCTGCTGTAAATTCCGCGAGTGTGGCCAAAACATCGGCTTCACTCAGGCTAAAGGCTTCAGCCCCTCAAACATGTTTGAGATAGGTTGGACTAAACAATTCCCGACCTGTGGATTTAGGGGGTGGCTGTTGAAAAAACGGTTGTTGCAGCCACTGCTCTACTAATCCTTGACAAGGTTTGCCTTGAGCTGCCCATGCACCATCTGGATCGTAGGTTTTTTCGCCCCGCGTAAAATGTTGCACCGCCAAATCTAGTAATACATTGCCAGGGCCTGTATCCCAACCTTTCACCCCTTGCCCTAGTTCGTTGGGGGAATTGACGGGGGGAAGAACAGCCACATTACCGATTCCGCCAATATTCTGAACGCATCGCCAGAGGGTGGGATGGCTCAATAAACAGACATCAATTTTAGGAACCATCGGTGCCCCCTGTCCCCCCACAGCAATATCGGCAACCCGAAAGTTACTGATGGTGGTTGTCCTCGTCTGGGCGGCAATGACGACTCCACGACCTAATTGAAGGCTGTACCCCAGCGCTGCTCCCTCAGGGGGACGATGAAAAACCGTTTGACCGTGGGAGCCGATCAGGGTTGCTTTAGAAGCCTGTTGAGACTGGATTGCAAGGGCTGCTGCTGCAAAGGCATCGGAAATTGCATCGTCCAGTTGGGCAAACTGTTCCATTGAAAGCGGTTGTCCGGCACAGACCTCCAAAATTTGTTGGCGTAGAGCCGGATCGTAGGGATAGGTCTTCGCTTCCACCAGTTCCACCCTTAAATCCCGTTCAGTGCCAGAAATATCCACCAATACAGCATCAATTCCATCAACGGAAGTGCCGCTCATTAACCCAATAACTCGCTGCATAGCTCAATTTGTAAGAGAACCAACTCCAGTTGTAGCATCGGAGGGGCTAATGTGACGCTCTCATGCTTGATTGACCAGCGTTTGCCCCCTTAAAAAGAACGGCTCGATCGCAAGAGTACCACTGCAAAGATCGACCGTTCAAAACGCGATCGATGGTTCTGCCGTTAAGATTGTCCGGCCACTTTTGACTGAAGGAAAGAGGCTTCATCAGATAAGCTAGAAAAGCGTGCGGATTGGATGGGAGCAAGGAGATGCCCAATGGCTAAGATTGCTGTAATTGACTATGACATGGGAAATCTACATTCTGCCTGTAAAGGGCTAGAAGAAGCAGGGGCCACAACCCATGTGACCGATCGCGCCAGTGAGTTGCTCAGCGCCGATGCAGTGGTACTTCCTGGAGTGGGGGCTTTTGACCCCGCCATGCAACATCTCCAAGCGCGTGACTTGGCTCCAGTGATTCGCGATATTATTGCCAGTGGAAAGCCTTTTTTAGGGATTTGTCTGGGCTTGCATATTTTGTTTGAGGGGAGCGAAGAGGGGAAAGAGCCTGGACTCGGGATTTTCCCAGGGAGGGTCAAGCGGTTCCAATCCGAACCCAATCTCACGATTCCCCACATGGGTTGGAATCAACTCCAATTCACTCAGCCTGAATTGGCGCTATGGGGGCAATTACCGTCCGACCCTTGGGTTTATTTCGTCCATTCTTACTATGTTGCACCCAATGATGCGGCCCTGAATGCAGCAACCGTGACCCACGGCAGCCAAACCGTGACCGCTGCGATCGCCCAGAACAACGTCATGGCAGTTCAGTTCCACCCAGAGAAGTCTTCAACGATGGGGTTGCAAATTCTGGCGAACTTTGTGGCGTTGGTACAGCAACAACAATTGGTGACAGCATCTTAGCGAGATGGTTAAAGGGTGAGAATCCGAGGGAAACAGCAGATTCAAACCGTGTCGGGGTTAGAGACTCGGCCAACGGCGTCTCGAGTGCGGGAGGCGGTTTTTAATATTTGGCAATTTGAAATTGCAGGGTGTCGCTGGCTGGATCTGTGCGCGGGAACAGGGGCGATGGGAGCTGAAGCGCTCTGTCGTGGGGCTGCGGTCGTCATTGGCATCGACCAAGCGAGTCGGGCTTGTGGGGTCATCGAACGCAACTGGCGCAAACTGGCGCAACCGGATCAATCCGTTCGGGTTTTGCGAATGGATGTGGTTCGCGGGCTAGAAAAGATGGCTGGAGAACAATTCGATCGCATTTACTTTGACCCACCCTATGCCAGCGATCTGTACGAACCTGTCATAGAAGCGATCGCAGTTCATCATTTCCTGAAACCAAGGGGGATGCTGGCGGTTGAGCATGATAAGGACAGAGTGCTCCCGCAGACTGCAGGCGATCTGACAATCGATCGAGCCCGACACTATGGCAAAACAACCGTTACGTTTTACTCTGTCTTAGAGAGTGATTTGAGCAATTGTACTCACTAATCGGGTAAAATCTGACCAAATCCCAAGCATCGTACGGGAGGCACTATGGGTGCGGGAGACGATCGCAAAGCAACCTTACAGAACGCACTGCAAGCCGCATTTCGTCAGTGTGAAACGGTTGGGTCTCCCCTCAGCGATGTGCAGCAGAAGATTATCCAACAAGTCACGCAAACTTTATTATTGAAGGCGATAGCTCCGCACCCAGAGTCCGTAGATCCAGCCTCTCCAACGGATGAGGTCAACCCTCTGGATGACTTAACACCAGATCAACGGCAAGCCCTTGTAGATTATGTGGCTGAGTGCGATCGCAATAACCAGGACTGGAAGCCAACGCTCTTTAATGACTGGATGGAGGGTCGAGATTCCGGCTCAGTTCAATTTTTGCGCGATCTTTATGGGTTGGATTGGGTCAATGGCGTTCGGCCCCAACATTTGGCAGCCTATGTTGAGCGTCCTGTCACGGTGTTGAAAGTGGGCGATCGCATTGAGGTCTCCAGTCGTTTGTGGGAATGGATTCCAGAAGAAACAGATGAAGAACCCACTTGGGTAATTTGCACCATCATCCTTCTCTATGAATCTCAAGAGGGTGAAATTGTCCATCTCAATGGAATGGTTCAGTTTGAGAATGGATTAGAGTTAGAGATTCCTGGTTTGAACGATTGGAACCAAAGCAATTGGCGATCGGTTCGGCAGTTGGAGCCGCCTTTAGAGTCTGACTAGAGGCAAGAAAATTGGAACCCAACCGTTTCTCAATACAGTCTTGGAGATTAACCCCAATTGACCCAACCTCCAACGTGGAGTGACCATGATAAACCGCAAACTATCCCGGACCGCAACAGCAGCCATTGCGATCGCTTTAAGCGTTGTTTTACCCATCTTGCCCAGTTATTCCATCAAATTTCGGCCCAAGGCGATTTTACAGCGTCCTGCTTGCCGACAAGGTGCGGCAACGCGGGGAGCTTGCGCTCAAACGGACCGATCTGTATTGAAGGCTATACTGCCGACCACCAATCAAGGATATACCCTCGCAGACTATCCGACTTTTTACTGGTATCAGCCCAAACAAGCAGCTCTGAAGGTGCGGTTTGAACTTTTCACCACTCGCAATCAGCAGCCAGAATCTTTGCCATTTTACAGCGCAACCTTCCGCGTCAAAGGGATTCGCTCATTGGCTAGTCTCACGCTTCCCAAAAGCTCTAGGCTTCCACCTTTAGCGATCGATCGCGAATATCTTTGGAAAGTTACTCTCATTGATTCTAACGATGAACCTGATGATGCAACTGTTGATGGTTCCCAACCCAGTATTCAAGGCTGGATCGCCCGAGTTCGGTCCGGTGTTGGCCTCAAAAAGCAATTAATGCAGGCCAAACATCCGTATGAAGTCTATGCCGCAGAAGGGTTGTGGTATGACGCCATTCACGATCTAGCCACTCGCCTTCAGAAAGATCCTCAAAACACACAATTGATCGGTGACTGGAACGATCTCTTAAAAGAGGTGAAGTAGAATGCTGAATCCCTTAATACTCGCTCCAAGAAGACTCCTAAAAAAGCCGAACGCTTGTAAACGGGTACTGGAGCAATGGAGTAATGAGAATCGCCCAATACGCCATTGCTAAAATAAGCGCGACGATTCCGATAATTAAATCTCTATATTGACCTGGAACTGGCGTAGAGTGTCTCACGATCGGGGCCTCCACATCTGCATTGTTTTCCTCATACTTCTATTGTCCTCCCAAATCTCTTTGTCGGCGATTCCGAGCAACGAAGTGTCATATTGAGGAGGGATCGCGATCTGAACCTACAGAATGTGGTTTGGAACGCCATGCCGCAAATCCCAGCAGCAGCGACATGAGTAAGTAGCCCACTGCCCAGGAAGCACCTGCACCCCAACCCATTTGGATGACAGTATCCGCCACCGTCCACTGATAGCTATGGATCAGCCCCACCCAGGCTAGAGCTGCTGCAGCCATTGACCATAGCGCACCTTGAGCAAAGCGTTGTTCGATGATAAAGACGGTAATAGCAGCCCAAATCATGGCAGAAAAGATAAAGCCCTGCTCTAAAGCAAAAGCTCCTTCAATAAAGGTATCGCTCAGGTGAAACTTGGACACCAAGGACTCCGAGAAGGGTTGTTGTAAGGTACCGTATCCTGCTGCCCGCAGGCTGTTTTTAGCAATCAGCGCCCCCCACCCTGCAATCCCTGGCAGCAGACCGACCACCACCGCTGGAGCATGGGCGATCGGGGTTGCCGTAAAGCTCTGCGCCACCATCACAATGCCAATCCACAGCACGATCGCCATCCCCGCATCCACGGGAATGAAATAGGTCACTAGGCCAATGCTACCCGTGAGGCAGAATAGCCCCATAAACAATCCGTTGAGCCAGGAATAGCCCACTCTTGCCCCCATTTCTTTCCAGCCAGGATGTCCGATATAGATCGTGGTGGGGAAGCAGGAACCGCACACGGCTGCAACGAGGGTACCTAACCCGTTCGCAACCAGACAGGGTGCCGTCGGATAGCGATCGCCAGCGGCTTCGGCACTCTCTAAATTTTGGAGGCTGCCCACGAGGTTAAATAATCCCATTGGCAAAATGACGCTGAAGTAGTTCAGGAATACCGCCCGCTGTTCCCAGAGGGCTCCAATCCAGAGACTGAGTCCGTGGAACCCAAGAGGGTCGAGAGCGGCTTGAAAGATCGCTCCATCCCAGCGCACTAACCCCGTTCCCCAGGACAACCCTACGCCCAACAGCACCGCCAATAGCCCTCCAGGAATGCCCCACTGGACCCGACCAAAATACGTCAGCAAAATGGCGCCTAAGGGCACCATCCCTACCAGTGGATGGGCAAACGTGCGAAATAAAAAGCCGATCGCAATAAAGGTAATGGCAATCCCCGCTAGGGTAGACAGTAGCGCGGCCCGAGGCGCGATCCGACGAAGGCTGTCGCCTAGCCACGCGCCCCCCAGTTCGATCGCCCCTGACCCCAGACAAGCCACTAATCCCGCCTTCCAAGCTAGCTCCGCAGCGGCCTCTGGGGCCATACCGCCAGCCACCGCCGCTAGTTTGACGGGAAGCATTACTAAAAAGACGTAAGCAAATAGACTCACGGTATTGATGCCGTAGGGAAGCGCTGTCAGGTCAGAACGCCCTTCCCGCTGCCCTTGGCGGTAGGCCAACCAGCTATAGTAGCCGTTTCCGACGATGAGACTCAGGGCAACTGCGGGTAGAACGCGATCGTAAAGGAGTTCGCGGGAAAATCCCAAAACCCCTTGACAGAGACTGACAATCAACAAAATTTGGATCAGGTTATCTAGCGCAAGACCAAAAAAACCGTCAATATCGCGGCGGACAAACCAATGGGGGGTCTTTTCGGGAGGATTCACTCGATCGTTCTCCGGCATAATTCAAAACAGGTTAGCACGATGGCAGTTAGTTTTGAGATATCCCGTCATTATCGATCGCACTATAACTATCGTTGGGTAGTAGGCCCAGCCAAGGGTCGTTTTTGGGGGTTAAAAATAGTTCGGTGTAAACTTTATCGTTGAGGGCATCTACGTTGAGGGTTCCAGAATCTCGCAGGAGCCATTGGTAGAGTTGGCTGTGCAGCAAATACTCATTCCTGACAGTATCTAATGCCATTGCGGATTCAAAAGATCTCACGAGAGATGGGATAGTTCTATGCTGAGCGGAGTTAGAAGGCGCGGCGATCGCGGTTTGCTTTTGCTTGAATTAAGGCAATACTACGAGTATCTAGTTTTGCATCGTTGGTATAGCGTTGGGCTAGTTTCTCCCAGGTCGATCGGTCGGTAATCTGAGCGAGGGTTCTTTGATTGAGGGCCGAGGAAACAATCGGATTTTCGACTACCATTTTAGTCATCGCGGCAGTTCCGGCAATATCGGCTCTGGGGGGTGTCGTGGTACTACTACCCAGCCTGGACAAGCGCGAAGGCATTTTGAGTCCCAGTTGGGTGAGGTCGGCAGACCATTGAGCTTGGGTTGCGTTGAGGCGATCGCCATAGTACTTCCTCAAATAACTATCGCGCTCGAATCCTGTTTTAGTAGCAGCCGTTTTGGCAGCGGTTTCACTTTGCTGCAATTGACGCAGGAAGGCTTGGGGGCCGTAGAGTCCTGGAATGGCATCGATGGGGCGACCGGAGGCATCTAGGATGTAGTGGATGCTATTGCCTGTGAGGGTGCGTTCTAGTTTGCGGCCATCGCCAAAGTCGATGGTGACTTTGGGGACAGGACGGACGGATTGCCAGTGGAGAATGAAGCGATCGCGCAAAGCCTTAGAAACTTCGGCATTAGGGTACAGTGCAACCCGAAAGAACCGACTGTTGGCGCAGCTTAGGTCTCGATCGAGGTTTCCTAATAGACGCAGGGACAAGATGGGTTTACCGCTGGTTGCGGCTGCGGCCTTGGCTTTTTCGAGGTCGGTGTACCAGTAGAGGCGGGAGGCGTAGCAGTCGCGCTGTTGGCAGAGGCGATCGAGGGCTTCGCGGAGGGGTTTGGGGGGTAGGGATGCGGTGAGTTCTTTGCGGTGGGTGTTGAGGAATTGTTGCAATCCTTTGGGGCCTAGCGGACGCAGGGTGATGGCTTCTTGTTCTAGGGAGGGTTGGGCGCAGACATTAGTGGCTAGAGTGAGAGTGAAGGCGATCGTGCTGGTCAGAAGGCTGGCTTTCATGGGATGGTGGAGTTGGGGTTGGAGGTTATTATTCCCAGAAGGATTAGTCTGTTTACAGGTTCCCATTTTTACTAAGAGGCAGTTTGAAAAGTAGAAAAATTAGATCATCCCTGCATTCGATCCCCCTAACCCCCTTAAAAGGGGGAAGTTAACTCAAAGTCCCCCA
>JAAURS010000061.1 GCA_012032135.1 Acaryochloridaceae cyanobacterium RU_4_10
GGACAAGTGATTGACAAATGAGATAATCGCTAAATCCCCCTTAAAAAGGGGGACTTTGAGTTGATTCCCCCCTTTTTAAGGGGGGGTTAGGGGGGATCTAATGCAGGAATGATCTAATTTTTCGACTTTTCAAACTACTTCTTAAATCGCAATCCGTTGTTTGACCGTTGACTGATAGGCCACATCATCTAAACCACAAGTTGATAACCGAGGATTGGCATCGCAGCGATTGGTTGGCCCTGATTTTATCGCGCTGTCTAAGGCTTTTACACGATCGGGGATGGCTGGATGGGTACTCAAAAACGTAGGACCGTTCCCTCTCGGCCTGAGCAGTTTCCGCATGAAGGCGGGCATTGCAGAGACAGCATAGTTAGAATCTCTGAGAATTCTTAAACCCTCTCGATCGGCTTGAAACTCATCTTCTCGACCGCGAGGACGATTAAATGCCAAGTCCACACCAATATTGGCCAGAGCGCTGTTATTCCCCAGAATCGTTGAAACCAATCCTCTGGTAATCATAGATTGTTTGATTTGGGCAATGAGGTGTCGTTTTTCAATATGGCCCATTTCATGGCTAATGACACTTGCGACTTGAGCTTCGTTATCAGCCGCTTTCAGAAGTCCCGTAGTCACGTAGACATAGCCTCCCATCGTGGCAAAGGCATTGACGCTTTTGTCTTGGACCACAAAAAAGTTAAAGGGCAACCCACTGCGACGGCTTGAGGGCACTAACCGCTGTCCAATATCTGTTACATAGCGATTAATGGCAAAATCGGTGCTCAATCTCGTCCCCTTACTGAGGAGATTGTCGTGCATTTGAGCGGCAAGCTGAACCTCGTCTCGCTGAGACAGGTTGGAGAACTGCATAATTTGAACGCCCTGAAAGAGCAGATCTCCAATCGGAACGGCTTGGGCTGATGCGATTGTCAGCGTGCAGGTCAGGCTTGCGATCGCAACCAGCGAAACCAGTCGCCTGAGCCAATTTGGACGCGATATTGAGGATTTTGAGGATAACCGAGAGGAGTTTAGCATAATTGGGAAATTAAGGAATGCCAATATCTAGAGCAGCGATCGTCTAGGGCCTTAGCCTTATTAAGGGACGACCCGAAAAAATAAGATGTTTCCAGTAAAAGGGCTGGGTCAGCATGCACTTTGGCGGAACGGGTTTTTGCGGTGCAAGTCATGGTAGTCTGGCACCAGCTTCATTAGCTTTATTGATTGTCTCTCATTTTTTGGCGCAAAACCATGGCACTTTTAGATAAAAAAGGCCGTTTATTTGGCAAAATCAGCATACTGGATGTGGGTCTTGCCTGCATCATCCTTTTGGTTATCGTCGGTGGCTTTTTGGTGCCGGGGCGTTCTGGACAGTCTGCGGTACAGGCTCAACTGGGCACAAAGTCTGTAGAAGTGGATGCGATCGTGATTGGTCTTAATGCCAGCAAACCGACTGATATCATCAAAGAAGGTGAGAAAGTCAGCATTATTATTCGCAATCAACCCTACGGCGAAACTCAGCTCCTCAAGATTCAGCAACTCCCTAAAACGGTTACTGCGTCTCAACCTGACGGAACGGTCAAGGCGTTTCCCGACCCTCGTCCAGAAAGTAAATATTCTAATAACCTCGTGTTGACCTTGGAAGGCAAAGGCCATCTGACAGCGGATGGTCCCGTCTTGGGAAATGTCCCCGTCAAAGTGGGGGTTCCGATCGATTTGGATGGCAAGCTCTATAGTTTTAGAGCGAGTGTTGTTGCGGTTCGGGTGAAGGAATAATCTGTGTCTTTGCAAAAAGCCCTGGATATCCAGGGCCTTTTTTGGGTCGATTTAGAACGGAGAGAGAGGGATTCGAACCCTCGGTACGGCCTTAACCGTACAACAGATTAGCAATCTGCCGCTTTCAACCGCTCAGCCATCTCTCCTTGCCAAGCTTGACCTATGATAACAGATCTCACCCAAAATCCAATAAGGTGGATTAAACGAGATCCCAATGGATGCAAAATGAGTTCTAGTCAACTAATTTATGAGCGTTCCTGAATTTTTAGAAGCCCAACATCCCTTAATCCAAGCGTGCTTAAACCACAGCGATCGCGAGTTGGTGTATGAATTTCAGCAACACCGCGAGGAGGGTAAGTATTTTGCTGCCATTTTTTGTCGGTATGGTGGGTTATCTTACGTCTTAATCCGTAATATGGCCCGTGCGGCACTTCAGACGGACTATTTGTTTGCTCGGGTTTGGCGCAATATCTTTTTTGAACTCACGTACTTCGATCCAGGAGAGCCCAATGCGGCGATAGGGGATGATTTTTCTTTGCAAACCTGGATTTTTAATAAAACCGCGCTCTGTATCAATCAAGAAGAAGCGCCTTCTGTTGAAAACATTCAATATGCGATAGATATTGCATCGCCTCCTCTCTGGTGTTACCTTCAGCTCTCTCTAGATCGATTATCTCCGCTGCATCGTTTGGTTTTGGTGTTGTCCCAAACGTTTCATTGGTCAGACCATCGTATTTTTGGCTTTTTGGAATCTGAGGGCAAAGGTGTAAGTCGTGAAACCATTCCACAAATGAGATTGGAAGCCTATCAGTCTCTCTATGAAACTCTTCCTGAAGATATTCAAACCATTTATCTCCATTCAGCCATTTCTGAGGGACTTACACCTCAACCGTCAGAAAATCTCTAATTCTGGGGTGAGGGGGAGATGGATGGGGTTTGGGTGGATTTGGGTTTGGCCTGCCAGTCAGACAAGGGGCGGTTGAGCGCATCTAAAAAGTTATTGGGCACTAACATCACAGTCGGCTTCTGACCGGGCTTTGTGGCAACGGGATCGATTCTGGCGTACCGCGCGCTTTGATTGAAGTTTTGACCACCTAACAGCAGTTGATGGGCGGTCTGGTTTTTTAATTGGATATCTAAGGTTGCACTGGGTGGCTCTAATCCAAACGTTTTCAAATCAGAAGGACTTGCTTCTAGCGATCGCTCGCTCTTCCCAGTCACCAATAGGTTCAACAGAAAAGAGACTGTAGCATCATCCGCTGGTCCTGGCTTGGGAGCCTTTATTTGCCAACCATTATCCGTTCGGGCTAATTCTACGGTTTGCTCGTTGGTGCGGATGTTGAGTTGGGCGATGTCTGCTTCTTTAAATTGGAACAGGGCTGTTCCAGATTTCTTCTCTTCAGCGGTTTTGGTTTGCTGAGTCTGGTTGCTGTCCCAGAAATAGACAACCCCAGCGGTGAGGGTTGCGATCGCTAGCATTGCAAGGGTACTTGACTTGATTTTCATGGTGTTAGCTATCTTGTCTCAGCGCTCATCAGTCTATCACTGCTCCATATAACTCGAGAAATAGCTGTTGTTTGGTTCTGGCAAGGCAACTTGGCGATTACTCATGGAGGGGCGGGGCGATCGCACTCCAACCCCCAAAACCCAGGCGATCGCATTGTCCTCAGCCTCAAACCCAGAAGGGGCGATCGTTCGCATCAAAGCTAAAATGTATGTGACCGCTGATGTTTTGCTTGAGGGCTCTACACAATGGATATTCAGAAAAGTTTATGCGATCGCCGCATTATTCACTCTGACCCAGAGATTATGAGCGGGATGCCTGTTTTTGTTGGAACGCGAGTTCCGCTGCAAACTTTTTTTGATTATTTGGAAGGTGAAGCGGGTCTAGCTGAGTTTCTGGAAGATTTCCCGCATTTACAAGCTCAGATATTCCAAGTTCTAGAAGTAATTGCTAAAGACATGTTAGATCGGGAGCGCACTGCTCATGCTCATGCTGCTGGATGAGAATCTGTTGAGCAGAAAACTGAAAAAGCCGCTTATTGATGGCGGACACTCTGTACAAACTGTAGAAGACATGGGCTGGCGCGGCGTGAAGGATCGGGAACTTTTAGCGTTGGCACAAACCTATCCTTTTGAAGGGTTTATCACGGCAGATAAGAATCTCCCCTATCAACAAAATCTTCGCGAGCTGACATTACGAATTGTAGTGCTTGATGTAGTGAGTACACGTCCAGATTATTTGTTGCCCTTGATGGTTAAATTGAGCGGTTTAATAAATTCTTTGGCTGCTGGCTCTGTTACGTTCATTAACGATAGAGGCGAGTTAACACCTTTTTGATTTTGGTGTCAGGCGATAATTGATCTATCCAGGAAAGGGCGATCGTATCCCAAACGCTTCAGCCGATCGCTATTCTTCCGCAAACCCATCCAACAGGGCGATCGCACTCCAAACCCAGAGACTTCTCGGATGAAGGCAATCGCTATTCTTCCACCAACCCATGCAAAGGGGCGATTGCACTCCAAACACGGGATTTATCGGATGAAGGTGACCTCTCCGCACCAAGAATCTGCACTCTTGCCCAAGCATAAATCTGAAGTGAGCGATCGTATTTGAGGAAGTTAGCATTTACTCAATTGGTGGGGCCATCCGCTGAGGGCTTATCGCCAACGGGCTGTAACGTTGATGAGGTTGTTAAGTCGCATCATCAATAGCTGAAGGCGGCAAACAATCCTGTGGATGAACGATTGTGATATTTTCCGATATATTGAAGTCTTTGCCATTAAAGGTCAAAAGATGAGTAATTTTGCTTGTTAGCATAACGCTCACTAGACGAATATCATGAGCACGCTTTCCCAGAATCCCTTTTGCAGCCACTAATTCTAACCAGCATGGAAAATTTGGGAAGATTCTTCCAAAATTGGAAAGCGATAAAGCAGTTGATCGATAATGCTCTTTGTTCTCTTAGCTGTCCAACCTAGACCATTAACATTCGCAGGGCGTGTTGCTACGACCCAAAGTTCGATAAGGACTTGTGCCGTAAGATAACATTCATTTCCTGTCGCTAACAGATGCGATACTGCACTTCCAGCAAGAGCATGTTGTGAATCGGAGGAGTTACAGAAGCGCAAAACAACGTTGGTGTCTATGAGATACTTTGTCATCAATCGTAAATACTGGCACGATCGAAGGCTTCATCAGTTAAGCTAGGAGCATTTTGAGGGAGTTGTTTAAGCCACTCTTGAAAGTCTCTCGTTCGTTCTGCGGGTGTTCCAGTTTGCCATAGGGGAACCTCTGTCTCAGGCTGTTGTAGAGAAGAGTCTATCCGCCCAATAAAGTTTGCAATTTGGGTGAGCTGGGTTTCATTGAGGTTATCAAGGGTTTGTTTTAGCTGTTCCCGCAAAACCATGTCTACAATGCCAAATTCGATCGGGTTTGATTCCATTATAACCTGAGGCGGATTGGAGTTTAGGCGAGTTGGGTTTCATCTATCACCCTATGGTTAGCGCTACGCTAGAGCCATGTACGGACGTTTTTCTCTAGCGCTACGCCCGAGGATGTGGCGGCGAGGGATCCTGCGATTGGGGCTAAGTTGATTAATGCGCGATCGCCATTCTTCCGCAAGACTATTCAAAGGGGCGATCGCATCTGAAATACAGCCTGAGATACGGAGATCGCGCTAATCCTGATTTTTAGGGTTAAGAAGGGTTTGCAATTGAGGAATGAGCAATGGCAAGTCCTGCTGAATGGTTTGCCAGATGGTTAGGTTCTAGAGGACATGAATCAGATCCTTAAGAACGGGTTCTCGCAAGTGTTCTCGCAATGCGGTTCGAGTTCCTAAATCAACGGGACATTCCAAAATATCTTCTAGATAATGTTTGACGCGCAAGAGCTGGAATAATCCACTCGGTCGATCGAATTCAACTAAAAAGTCTACGTCGCTATTTGAACAGGCTTCGTCACGAGCAACTGAGCCAAAGAGGTCAAGGGATTTAACGCCTAATTGGATGAGGGTATTTCGGTGAGCTTTTACAAGTGTTATTACGTCATTGCGTCTCATTACATATCTCAGTGATGCTTGCCTGTAGTTTAACATCGGTGCAGTTGTCCAATCTAGTCAATGGCGATCGCATCTGAAGTAAAGCCTGGGATGCTGCGATCGCCATTCTTCCGCAAGACTATCCAGAGGGGCGATCGCACTCCAAACCCAGAGACTTCTCGGATGAAGGCGATCGCATTTCCTCCGCCAAACCATCCAACAGGGCGGGGGCGGTTGCACTCCCCAGCCTCAACCCAGAAGGGGGATCTGACGCCAAACAGAAAGACCCAGGCGATCACATTTCTCCCAAATCTAACCCCAAGTGACGGTAAGATCGTAGTGAAATCGGGAAATTTTATGGTTTCGTATTGGGACTAATAAATATTTCTAAAAGCTTAAAATCAGATCTTTATTCATGTTCCATATCAAGGATTGTCAAAGATGAATTTGATTTCAGGTGGAGGGGCTGCGACCAATGCTGGAATTGACTATCAGCAAAGAATTTCTGCATTTTTTCTCATATATATGCTGTTAGGAAGAGATATATCTGAAATACTTGATATCTATAGTTCCAAAAAATAATCGATCTTTCTTTTGAGACATCTGACAATATTGATGACATAAAAATTACATTAGAAGGCAATGAAAAAATATTTATACAAGCAAAAAGAAGACTTAATTTATCTGAATCAAAAAATTCGCAATTTTATTCGATTTTAAAGCAATTCGTAAAACAATATTCATTAGGATCAGTCAATAGTGAATATTTTATGCTTATAACTTCATCTCAAACTTCAAGTAAGATTACACGTGATTTACGCAAAATCATTGAAAGCATTCAAATCAATGATACTGGGTTTCAATCCAATCCATTAAATCAGTCAGAAATAGCTACTCTCAAAAAATATAAATCCTTGGTAAAGAAATGTTTTCTGTCAATAGAACACAGAAAAATTACAGATAATGATTTTTTGAATTTTCAAGAAAAATAAAAATTATTATTTTCGACATTGAAAGCGGAATGAGTTTTGAAAAATCAATTTTAATTCTTCTAACAGGATTCTCAAAAATTAGTCCTAATTTACTTTGGAAAAGTCTAATAGGCTATGCTCTTGCGCTTTCTTCAAAAAGACTTTCGATCAACAAAGAAGGTTTGGCTTCTAGATTTGAAAAATTTTTCTGTAATGTTGATAATTATATCGGAGTACAAGAAGATTTAAGTGACGATGAAAAATCAGATCTTCTCAATTCAGAAATACAATCGATTAACAGTATTTCTTCTGGAAGAGAAGTTCTACTAATTGAGGCAGGTGAAGAGCTTGTAAATATATCTGAGAAGCCTGATTATTTAATCGTAGAAATGATCCGTTTTCGAGAAGATTTTTCAAAAAAACATATATTTATAGATAATAAATGCTTCATCACTGCTGACTTCTCCTGGAACGTTATCTATAGAGCTTCAACTTATCAAGGAATAAATCGAATGATAGAAAAAAACTTAATAGATCTTTCGGGTAAAAAGATAACGATTGCACCTTTACAATTAGCTGAGGAGGATGAAGATCCAGACTTGACATTATGTTCACAACTTTATTCAGAAAATTGCAATTCCATTCTTAAACAAAATTCTTGTATACATAAGTGCTTGCATTGTGATAAATCTATTCTCGGAACGGAATCTTTATTAGTCGAGTTAGATGATAAAAATTCAGAGCATATGCTTGGCTGTATTCACGTAAAATGCCTAAGATCAATTGATCGCATCATTGGAATAATTGAATCTAATTTTCTCAATGACTATAGTCATCTTAAAAAATTTGATTTTCAATTGTGGTCTGAATTAATCAAGAATGGACAATATTGTTTTGATGAAATTAAGTCAACAAATATTGATTCAAACAATTTTAAGATAATTACCTGGAGTTCTGACTGCGAATACAACTCAACTTATAGTTACTGTGTTAAAACAAATTTAGAAAACGATGACTATGTCTATGCTACTGACAGAGGAAAAATTCATCGAATGAATCTCTCGGATGCTCAAGAAACAGTTCAAAGTTCCAATAATCTCTACGAAGAGCATAAGGAAATGGATCCTCTTTGCTACACTTCTAAAACAATGATGTTTGGGCCATATTCAAAATTAATATCAGTCAAAAACAATGACGAGAAATGCTTGAAATGCACTTACTCTGAAGTTGTAAAATACAATAAGGTGATTGAGAAAATTTATAATTCATCTAAAAAGTTTTTATGCGCCTTTATTTATTATTCTAGATGAAATAACCGAGCTTCCCATTGAAATTAATTATTGCGTTGTGGTAATGACAAACCCTCTTGAATTTGATAGTTTTTTAGATAATTGGCAACAAGCTGGGCTGCGATTAAATAATTATGAATTAAAAATAATTAAATATGATTGGGATTTTGATAAATTCGCTGAAAAAATATTTCATTCAGACAAACCAATTATTGTTGATCCTGTCTTGGATCGTAACAAAGTCGTAGTCAAATGTTCTTATATTATGAATGAAAATATGTCAAAAAGGTACCAACTTATGATGAGACAGTCTGTACCGTAAGAACTTGGGTTTTAATGCTTGCAGGACGAAGCTGCATCGGTTTCATCTGGTCAAAAGTCGGCTCAAAGCGCCCCACTTTACGTTTCTACCTATAAATAGTACTGGACAGATTTTCGGAAGAGGCAAAATGCCAAACCATAAGAGGTATCATTCTTATCTGATTGAATCTTTAAAGGAGCCGGCAGAAGCCGCCACTTATCTGGATGCTGTCTTAGAGGATGGCAACCCCGAACATATTGTCCTGGCATTAAAAAACGCCGCTGAAGCCCGAAGGAATCGAGTTGGTCATTCCAGCGAACAAGATCCTGTTTGGGAAAACTACGATCAGTTGCTTCACCAAGGCAAAACGCCGGAATTGCTATCAATTTTAGTCCTACTTGATGAACTAGGTTTAAAGCTATCCGTCACCGCAAAAGACGAACTAACCGTTTGATAGGGGATCATCATCCCCAAAGCCACAACTTGAGGAAAAGCGATCGCTTAGCATGTAGCTATTGTCCTTATTTCCGAGCCTCAAACTGATTAATAACTACCTCTTGATCTGGGAAACTCGCAACCAGCTTCAACTGGCCCCCAAGTGCCTCAATATAGCCAGCCAACGTACTCACCTGAATATCTTCCTGATGCTCCATCTTTGAAAGTGCAGGTTGAGACAACTCAAGCGTTTTGGCAAGATCCTGTTGCGTAACACTGAGCGACTGGCATAACTCCTGAAGTGCCATATAAATCAGCGCCGTTTGCGTCCGAGCCTCATTCCGAACCCGACGCTCTGACGACATTTTTTCTCGTAGAAGCCCATAAGACCTAGTTTTCATACATTTGAATCGAACCATCGCCTCTAAATCTTAAACTTGAAGAACGGCGATCGCCCTATTGAGCCAACAACAATGCGATCTGGGGTTGCCATTACCTAAAATGCTAAAATCAAGAAGGTGTGCGGAGAAAATAATTAAATGCCTACTGACTCTCAATTGAGAGGATTATATCGATTTAGCTATTGGCTAACGTATATTTTGCTTCAGCCCATGCATCTTGTCTGTATTGATGGAAGAACAAATAATCTGTATATTTTGGCTGGAAATACAGAGAATTTAGAGTTCCAGATCGCCCCAAATGGAGAGGTGTTTTGATGAGTCAAGTTAATTATGCTGCCATGTCGGATCGAGATTTAAAGCAATACTTTCTTCGCCATCGTGAGGATAGAACGGCGCTTCAAGCCTATCTCGATAGACTTGGCGATCGCCCAAGAAAAATTATCACAACCGTAGACGATCCTGACTTTGATGAAAAAATCCAAGCGGCAATTCTGCGACAAATGCAAGCAACAGACAACAGCAGTGAGACGGCAGTCTAATCAATTTCATGCAGTGGAGCAAGACTCTGGGATCGCCCTATCGATCTAATAGCCATGCGATCGCCGTACACCTCAACCTCCCAATCCTCAAGCTGTAACCCTTCAAAGCCGATATCATAGGAGCAAAACGTGCGGGATTGAGGACTGTTTGGAAACGTAATTCAACTTGGTCAGACTCTCAAGAGGCAGATGCAGTTATCAATGACCTCAACGAAATCCCGATCGCGATCCAACAATTCAACGCACAGGCTATTAACCGTTAAATTGAGCAACACCATGATTGAAATTCCTAACCCCATTACCTTTGAAGCTGCCATAGCTGCCAGTCAATCTCTTCTCGATCGAATGGAAGAAGGTCAAATTTCAGAAGATGAAATAGGGAAAACAGTTTCAGCGTTGGTCAATACTGCTAATGGTGTACGGGGCTTCTTTGTTACTTACCTTACTGATTCCCGTCCCTTTGCAGACAATCCAACCCCAGCCGTCATTCAAGCATTGCAATCTTCCCCAGATACCGTGACAGAATTTGCGATCAAAAACTTAGCGATGTCTACCGCAATGGAAATCACCCACCACCGCAATGGCGACTCAGAACTGGAACAGCAGTCCGCCCAAGTTCGCGATCGCTCCACAACCCTCCTGAAGCTCCTGAACTGCGATCGCATCTACTCAGAAGCAAAAGCCCTGTACCAGAGTATCACTACCACATCAGGAACTTACGCTACCTTTCTCAAAAAATGGGGTTATGACGCAGAGCAAAAACAGGCGATCGCAAGTCGTCTGGAAGTAGTCTTTCCTGAATTGAGCGCGATATCCTAAGAGGTTGCAATCGTGTAGGCAGGTTCGAGATCTTGGAAGAGTGCCGTGCTGAGATAGCGTTCGCCAAAGCTGGGTTGAATCATGACGATGAGCTTCCCTTCATTTTCGGGTCGTTTGGCAACCTGAATCGCCGCACACAATGCCGCACCCGATGAAATCCCAGACAATAACCCCTCCTCACGAGCCATTCTGCGACCGTAGGCGATCGCCTCGTCATCGCTGACGCTCACAATCTCGTCAATCAGATCGGTGCGCAGGATGGGTGGAATAAATCCAGCTCCAATCCCTTGAATTTTATGAGGTCCTGGTTTGCCGCCAGATAAAACGGGACTGTTGGTAGGCTCTACAGCAACCACTTGAAACCCAGGTTTGCGCGCTTTGATGACCTCAGCAACTCCTGTGAGAGTTCCACCCGTGCCTACGCCAGAAATTAAAATATCGACCGTCCCATCAGTATCTGTCCAAATTTCCTCTGCTGTAGTTTCCCGATGGATTTGCGGGTTGGAAGGGTTTTGAAACTGCTGGAGCATGTAAGCATTGGGGATAGTATCAACGAGGTCTTGGGCTTTTTGAATGGCCCCTTTCATACCTTCACTGCCAGGGGTTAACTCCAATTGTGCGCCGTAGGCTTTCAACATGGCTCGCCGCTCAGAACTCATGGTTTCTGGCATCGTTAGGATGAGCTGGTACCCTTTAGCTGCGGCAACCATGGCCAAAGCAATACCTGTATTGCCAGAAGTGGGTTCCACTAGGATTGTTTTTCCTGGTTGAATGAACCCTTGTTCCTCCGCCACGCGAATCATATTGGCCCCAATCCGATCCTTTACGGATGCCGCTGGGTTCATGCCCTCTAGCTTGACTAAAATTTGAGCGACGCAGCCTTCAGACTGCGGAATTCGGTTGAGTTGAACCAGAGGGGTGCGACCAATGAGTTCCGTAATGTCATGAGCGACGTGCATGATCTGATTCCTTAAGTTCGGGCCTGGAGATGTAATACCTTAATTTTGACTGTTGTTGGACCTCACGGCGATCGCAAAGCCATCCAAGTGTAGGTTTTCGTAACACTCTCACCCCAACTCCACAATCACAGGCGTGTGGTCGCTGGGCTGAGGCAGCGATCGCGGCGCTTTATCAATGGTGCAGCTTACGGCTTTCTCATAGAGATCGGGCGTCAGATAATGATGGTCGATGCGCCAGCCCATATTGCGGCGAAATGAAGCGGCGCGGTAATCCCACCAGCTATAATGGCCCGACTCTTCCGCGAACTTCCGAAACGCATCAGCAAAGCCTAAATCCAAAATCTTTTGCAACGCCACCCGTTCCATCGGCGAAGCCATAATGTGGGTAGATTTATTTTCAGGTTCGTAAATATCGCGGTCTTCTAGGGCAATATTAAAATCCCCGCACATCAAAATGGAATGGCCCTCTTTTTTTAACTGCTCTAGATACTGACCCAGCACTCCAAACCAACGTAATTTATAGTCATACTTTTCAGTCCCAATGGACGAACCATTGGGCACATAAAGATTCACAATTCGAATTCCAGTCTCTGTTAGAGCAGCGATCGCCCGTTTTTGTTCGTCAAACTGTATGACCTCATCAGACCCCAGCCCCGCCGCTTCTAAGACCGGACTAAAGCCGCAGGTGACGTTCTGAAGAGCAGATCGGCTAATTAAAGCCACGCCGTTGTAAGATTTTTGCCCAAAGACATAAAGGTGATACCCTTTTTCCTCAAATGGCGCTCGCGGGAAAGCCGCATCTATGACCTTAGTCTCCTGCACGCACAATACATCTACCCTGCTAGTTTCCAACCAATCCAGAACGTGGGCGAGGCGGGAGCGGATCGAATTGACATTCCAGGTCGCAATTTTCATATTTTTTAACAGTCAACCATTAAAAAAGAAGGCTCCAACGGATTGGAACCTTCCTTTACAAGTACCCCCAGGGGAATTCGAATCCCCGTCGCCTCCGTGAAAGGGAGGTGTCCTAGGCCTCTAGACGATGGGGGCTAGCGGCTTTTGACCTTTATAAGACTAACGAAAATACAAGGGTTTTGTCAACCTCAGATGATGTTTATTTTCTAGTGCCTAGAGGATGTACAGCAGGAAGAACAAAATCACCCAAATCACATCCACAAAGTGCCAGTACACTTCGGCGGCTTCCACGCCAAAATGACTCGTGGATGAATAATGTCCGGGACGCCGCGATCGCCACAGAACGCCAGCCATCAGCAGAATTCCTACTAGAACGTGAAGCCCGTGAAAGCCCGTCAGCACGTAGAACGTACTGGCAAAGATGTTGGTTTTGAGACCAAATCCCAAATGGTTGTACTCATAGAGCTGACCGGCTAAAAAGGTTGCCCCCATCGCCATCGTAATTAAAAACCACTTCCGAGCATTTGGGACATCATTCTTTTTGACAGCCACATCAGCCTGATGAATCACAAAGCTACTGGAGAGCAGAATAACGGTGTTGAGGCCAGGGAGTAAGATCTCCAACTCTTCTGTCCCGACGGGAGGCCAACTGGGCGCAACCAATCGAAAGGTGAAGTAGGCCACAAACAGGCCCAGAAATAACATGCTTTCTGAAATCAAGAACACAACAAACCCGAACAATCGTAAATCGGGATGTTCGCTGTGATGGTCAGCAGTTGGTGCATGTGTGCCGGAGAAATTGAGATCGGCCTGACTTTGATCGACAGTGGAACCTTGCATGGGTCTGTTCAAACCTTTACTGAATGGGCAGGGATATCTGCGTCAGCTCTAAAATGCTAGACGCTTAGGATACTAAGGTCATGGTGTCAGTCTCCGCTCTGGAGGGATGGCCGTAGTCATAAGGCCCGTGGGTCAAGACAGGATCGACCTCAAAATTTTCAACCGGAGGGGGCGAAGGGGTAGTCCATTCCAAGGTGAGAGAATTCCAAGGGTTTGAGCCCGCAACCTTGCCTTTACTCCAGCTCCAGATTGCATTAATGAGGAAGGGAATGGTAGAAACGGCCAGGATATAGGACCCAATGGTAATGACGAGATTGACCGCAGCAAATCTAGGCTCGTACTCCGCAATCCGTCGATTCATGCCCTGGAGTCCAAGCCAATGCATGGGCAAAAATGTCACGTTAAAGCCGACAAAGGTAAGGGCAAAGTGAATCCTACCCCAAGTCTCATCCATCATCCGACCCGTCATTTTAGGGAACCAGTGGTACAGTCCGGCGTAAATCCCAAACACGCTGCCCCCAAACAGGACGTAGTGCAGGTGAGCCACGATGAAATAAGTATCGTGGACGTGAATGTCAAAGGGGACGGAGGCCACCATGATGCCACTGAGACCGCCAATCACAAACATGGAGACAAAGGCGATCGCAAATAACATGGCGGAACACAGCCGCAACTTACCGCCCCAATGGTGGCTACCCAGCTAAAGACCTTGATCCCCGTGGGAACGGCAATCACCATCGTGGCAATCATGAAGAACATTCGCAGCCAGTCTGGGGTGCCGCTGGTAAACATGTGGTGCGCCCAGACGATGAGGCCCAGAAAACTAATGGCGATACTAGAATAAGCGATCGCTGATAGCCAAAAATAGGCTTGCGGGCGTGGGTGGGCAAAATCTCAGAAATCATCCCAAAGGCAGGCAGAATCATAATGTAAACCGCCGGATGGGAGTAAAACCAGAACATATGCTGGTACACAACGGGGTCGCCGCCGCCCGTGGGGTTAAAAAACGCCGTCCCCAATAACAAATCGAATCCCAACAAAACCATAGCGCCCGTTAAAACGGGGGTGGCCACAAGCTGGAGCGCAGAGGTTGCAATCATAGCCCAACAAAACAAGGGCATCTTGATCAAGGGCATACTGGGGATCCGCATCCTGAGAATGGTGACCAGGAAATTTAGCCCCGCCATAATGGAGGACGTTCCTAATAAAATTACCCCAGCAATCCAGATCGCTTCTCCAAACTTATTGACCATCAAGCTTAAGGGTGGGTATGAAGTCCATCCGGCGCTGGCAGGTCCTACAAAAAAGCTGGCCATCAGCAAAACGCCAGTTGGGGGAATGATCCAAAAGGCGATCGCATTTAGCCGGGGGAAGGCCATATCCCTGGCACCAATCATTAACGGCACCAGAAAGTTGCCAAACCCCCCCGTTAGCGTGGGGATGATCCACAAAAAGATCATGATGGTGGCGTGAATGGTGAACAGCTCGTTGTAGGTTTCCCGACTGACAAAATCAACTTCCGGCGTGGCCAACTCAGTGCGCACCAGTTCCGCCAAAACTCCGCCAATCAAATAAAAGACAAAACTCGTCACCAGGTACTGGATCCCAATAACCTTGTGGTCTGTACTAAAACTAAAATATTCACGCCAGTTTTGGCCGTGGGACACCTCAACAACGGGGTCAAGTTGCTTTGGGTCTGACAGTTCAGCTTGGGTCATACGGCAGTCCTAACAACAATTCGCGAACAATAAAATTCTGGGGATCTACACGGACAGAGTTTTACAGAGCTTGGGCAATCTGCACCGTCTCACCCTTAGACAAGGCATGATGCTGCATCTGTGTCATCGCAGAGTCATCAGGCGCAAATCCCATTGCGGCAACCTGAGACTTCATCGCCTCATCATGAACCGCAGCAACGATGGTTTGAGGATCGACTACAGCAGTGGTTTGCTGACTTTTAACCCAGGATTGGTATTCCTCAGGGGTTTGAACCAGAACCCTAGTTCGCATCCCGCCGTGATAGGCACCACACAACTCCGCACAAATGAGGGGATAGTTCCCAGTTCTAGAAGGAATAAAACTCAAATGATTCTCTTGCCCCGGCACAGCATCCTGCTTCAGCCGGAATTCTGGTACCCAAAAGGCATGAATCACGTCATTGGCAGAAATATTCAGTCTGACTGGCTGATTGAGAGGCAGGTGAAGTTCCCCAGAAACAATTCCAGTCTCAGGATAGGTAAAAATCCAGGCATATTGGAGCCCATTGACATTCACTGTCAGAACTTTATCTTCGTCGCTGGCGGGTTGAATAGGGTATGGATTCCCAGCAGTAGATTGCATTGGCGATGCGCTATCCGTTAATGGAGCGGCCATAGCAGATCCAGGCATTACAGCCACTTGTTCGTGATGGTGAGCGTGGGCCATGTGATTGGAACCAATGGCATTTCCGCTATCCACTGCTCTGTAGACATCAAAACTATAGATAGCCAACCACATCACAATAACCGTTGGGATAGCCGTCCAAAGGATTTCTAAGGGAACATTCCCCTCAATGGGTTCTGCATCGGTTTCATCTCCTGCTTTTTTGCGGAAGAAGAATACCGAGTATAAAATTGCACCCTGGACCAAAAAAATAATCCAGCAGAAATGGCAAGCATAGCGTTGAAGATGCCATCAATCTTCGAAGCTTCTACCGAGGCATCGATCGGCATGAGTCCGTGATTTTGCCCAATCCAAACGCTGGCTAGGGTAACCAAAACACCAATCAGCAATGCTGTTATCGTACTTGGAACTTTCAAGGGACTAGCCTCAACCGTACTGAAAAACGACTATTCTCAAACGTTCTAGCTGTTGCCTATCTTCATTGTGGCAACGAAAAGCCCTGCCAAAAGCAGAGGGTGTCAGCAAAATACAACCGACTAGAATCAATCTCACTTTATGCAAACACTCTTTCTAAGTTAGACCAGTGGCTCCCAGAAATGTTAGGGAATGAAATAGGTTGTGACAATTCTGCTGATTTTTTTTGGGATCGGAGCGCTTCGGGAGATCGAACCCCCTCAACTCACCGAACCCTTTTATCCTTAAGGGCTGGGATCGACTGTAGTCATGAAAATTTGAGGATTTTGGTCGCGTTTCTAAAGAATTTCTTTAGGCCCAATTGACTCAATGCATTGTTCTTGTCTATCTAGATTTGTCTATTTCAGGGCATTTGGAACGTTGTGCCTCCTCTCTATTCCCTTAGGAAACTCCTTACAATAAATTTAACAAGCCTACTAGTCTGAATTATCAGTAGACACTTTGTCCTCAATCTTTTAATCCTAGTTATTGCAGACTTATGGCCGACAGTTCTATCAACCCACAGTTTGCCAAGTCCGATCGGGCTTCTGTTTATCCGCTCTCTGCGATTCGCGTTTTAATCTATGGCATCGGCTTTGCTACGTTGATTTTGATGGCCATCGGTAGCGCCACTCGGGTCATGAATGCGGGGTTATCTTGTCCAGATTGGCCCTTGTGCTACGGGACATTGATTCCATCAGATCGGATGAATCTACAGGTATTTCTAGAATGGTTTCATCGCCTTGTGGCGTCCTCTATTGGCCTGGTCATGGTGGGCCTCGCCGCTGCCTGCTGGCATTTGCGCAAACAGTTGCCCGGTTGGTTGCCGTTATCCGTAACCTTCAGTTTGGGCCTGATTGTATTGCAGGGGATTCTGGGCGGTTTGACGGTGACTCAACTGTTGCGCTTTGACATTGTGACGGCTCATTTGGCCACAGGGCTATTGTTTTTTGCAGCATGGTCACCATTGGTGGCTTCTTGCAACCCTACCAAGGGACGGGCGTTGCAGGGAATCTTCATCGGTATAGTTTGGTGGCTGCGGCGTGTGTATATTTACAAAGTGTTTTAGGAGCAGTGGTTGCATCGCGTTGGGCGGTACACCAATGTTTAGATGGGGCTCGGCTTTGTCAGGTGCTCCACAGCCATATGCTCAGCGCCATTCCTGTTAGCGTATCGATTGTGGTGCTGGTGTTTAAGGTTTGGCGTGTCCCTGCCCTGCATTCTGGATTGCGCCGTTTGAGCCAATTGGCGTTTAGTTTGCTGTTGCTTCAGGTTTTGGTAGGCGTTTCAACGCTACGGTTACATTTACAGGTGGAAGGGTTGACGGTTGCCCATCAGGCGATCGCAGCGTTACTCTTTGGCACCTTAGTTTCCTTTAGCGTCATTGCACTCCGCGATCGCTGGCAAGCTGACCGCCAGCTTTTTGCAGTTCCGTTTCCGCAATCCAGCAGCAGTTCGGTTGGGTCCTAAGCGCTTCATTTTTATTCGGGAGAGGAGTCTCTAATGTTTTTGAAAACCATGTCCGCTGAGACAGCTATCTTCCGGTCTTCTGTTGGGGATCGGCTTTTGGACTACTACCAGCTCACCAAACCGCGTC
>JAAURS010000388.1 GCA_012032135.1 Acaryochloridaceae cyanobacterium RU_4_10
CCGCACCTGTACAACACCGGGGACGACATCGACCGGGGCATTGGCGATCTTGCCTGCCGTGTAGCACCCACTCGGAGGGGGGCACGGGCCGAAACCTTGAGCGCCCGGTAGGAGATTCCCATGTCGAGTAAGGTCTTTCGCGGCACCGTGGTCCTGCCGGCCGCCCTCTTGCCCCGCGGCGTGGTGGTCGTCGAACCGTCAAAGCTCGTACTCAAGCTCCAAAATGACTTCACTGTTGCCCAACAAGTTGGCGATCGCCCATTGGTGAGCAGCGCTCAAAACCTGCGTTAAAAGACCATCTCCTAGGGGAGCACCTGCGTGTGCTCTCCTACAGAATAGATTTCACTAAAACCCCTTGTTCTCGCTGCACGGGTAACACATCTAGAAAATCTAATTGAGCGCAGTACTCTAAATCTTCGTAAAGCCCCAATCCTAGAAGTCGCTTTCCGTGACTTGCGTGCTTAAACAAAGAGACCAAATCGTCTTGAAAATTCCGGTAAAGCGTCACAGAAGACACCGCCTCATCATTGCCGGCCAACGCATCTAGGGAAATGCCGCTCTGCTCCAACACTCCTTCAATGACTGCCCCCGCACAACCCGTATCTTCTAGAGAGTAACTCCCTTCCCAACCAGACCCCACAAGCCAGACTGTCTCAGGCTGATGCTTCACTAAATATTGCACCACCGCATCCCGATTGATGAATGCAGCCGTCAAAACGATCGGTGCAGACCGGATACATTCCAACGCCCTCGTCCCATTGGTCGTACTCATAAACAGTCGGGACTGTTTTACCCGTTCCGGCGTGCAATCCAAGGGTGAATTCCCCATATCAAACCCTTCAACTGTCTTACCGCCCCGTTCCCCTACGCGAATCCGACGCGCCGGGTCCCATGCCTCACTGGTGGCGATCAAAATTTCTAGATCGCTAAAAGCTTGAACCCCTTCTGCTCCGGCATCTAGTGCCGTTGCAATGGTGGAAGTTGCCCGCAAGACATCAATCGCGATCGCACAGTCAGCAGTGACTTGAGGGGGAACGCGTTCGGGGGTGTGATAGACAAATAATTTCATAGGGAAGGGTACGATTCGGGCATTCAAAAAGCGTCGCACAAGTAAAGCAGGCAGAATAAAGCATAACTCAAGGATGCTTTATTTTGCCTGCTTTGCAGGACCAATCTAACGGTCCGATCGCTCAAAAAGTGACATTATTTCATGTAGGAACCCATCATAGATCCTAAGCCCTTAAAGGACTTTCCATTTTTCATTAAATCCAGCAGTTTCTTTAGATCGACTGTCATTGTGGGTGTGGGGTAAGATTCCAACATGCTCAAAGTACCTAACCCTTGCTTAGAAGATGCTGAAATCAACAATGCACCTCTCAATGCCTTTACTTCTTCACGTCCTGGCAAAATGGTGGCGCTGGCAATTTCATTCAGTAAAGCATCTGCCGCTGGTGTTTTCAGAAGTTTGTCAACAGCCGTAACTGTGAAGGGAAACTTCATATTGAGAGTTTTTGTAAGAGATTCTTTATCTTTGGGCTTGATCATTTTCAAAAAAGAATCCAATTCTGCACTGGGTTTTCCGGTTTCCGCATATTGCCGCAAATCTGCAACAGCAATGGAGCGACCAAATGCAGAATATCTCAATGTAATTTTATCAGCACTCCATCCAGGTTGTGCGGACATCAAGGATCCAAGGCCCAAAACGGTTAACCCAGAGGTAACCCCAATGAGCAAGCGACGGACAGAACGCAACTTAGTCATATGTTTGTAATTATTTTTTGAGTAAAGTTTAGGGGGCAATTGTTCGAGAAACCGGGGTGGTTAAGGAAAAGATGCTTGCGGATTAGTGTTAATCAAAGAGGGACTTATCTTAAACAGGATGCTTCAAGCTTCGGCAATGTTCCTGAGAGAATTTGCAGTTTCTCTCAAGTATGCAGGAAGCTTTCAATCCGGTCAACTGCCGTTTGGAGGGTCGCAGGATCTTGTACAAGTGCAAAACGAACATATCCTTCTCCATTAGGACCAAATCCCGCGCCAGGAGATACTGCTACCCCAGTGGAGGCGACAAGGTCTTTACAAAATCCAATGGAGTTCTGTTGCCAACGCGCTGGAAGTTGAGCCCAGACGTACATCGTGGCTGGAGGGGTGGGAACAATCCAGCCGATTTGATTTAAGGCTCGGACGAAAACATCTCTCCGTTCTCGAAAGGTTTCAACGGTTTGAATGACGTCATCGTGGCATTGGGTCAGGGCTGCGATCGCCCCGTTCAAAATACCTTGATACTGGTTGAAATCAACGATGGCTTTGACCTGGCGGAGCCCTCGAATCAATTCGGCATTGCCAATGGCATAGCCAATTCTGAACCCGCCCATGTTGTAAGACTTTGAGAAGGTGAACAGTTCGACAGAACAGGTTCGCTCGGGGTCAGCTTGCAAAACAGACGGCATGGACGTGCCGTCGAACACCAAATCGACGTAGGGGAAATCGTGAACTAGGGCAATGTTGTGAGTCTGACAAAACTTGACGGCTGTTTTGAAAAAATCTAAGGTTGCGATCGCTGTCGTCGGGTTGTGGGGATAACTCAATACCATCATCCGCGCTTGCTGCACCACTTCTGGTGGGATTTCGTCAAATTGGGGTAGAAATTTACGCTCAGATCTAAGGGGCATAGGATGGATCTGCCCCCCCGCTAAAGCCACCCCACCCATATGAGAGGGATAACCCGGATCCAGCAATAGGGCATAATTGCCAGGATTGAGGATGGCTAGGGGTAAGTGGGCCGTGCCTTCCTGGGATCCGATCAGTGGTAAAACTTCTGTTTCAGGATCGACGGACAATCCAAACTTTTGTTCGTACCAATGCGCCGCCGCCTCACGAAACGATCGGGTGCCGTGGAATAACAGATAACCGTGGGTGCTGGAGTCTTGAAGCGATCGTCCCACGGTCTCCAAACCCGAGGTGAAACGGGCAAATCTGAAGACCCTAAGGACAGATCGATCAAATCCAAACCTTTGGACCGCGCCAACTGCTTGGCATGGTCCATCACGGCAAAAACATTGGATTGAACAGCTTGAAGGCGATCGGCAATTTGCATAAGCGCACCAAGTTGCATAAGCAAACCTATAGGCCCAGGCTTGTCATCAAGCTGGACCCCAACTGAAGGATTGAGACGAGTTTCTGCCTTAGGTCGAGGGTTTTTGGATCTGAGCGCGGAGTTCTTCTAGCTCGGAATCCACCACTTCACCTTGAACCACAGCATCTTTGCCTGCGGGTAACGCTTCCGTTGCCTGCGGCGTGCCTGCGATCGTTTTTTGGGAAGGGTCCATCTGGGCTTTGAGCAATTGAAGTTCGGATTCAACGTCTCCACCCGATTCTAGCTGCGCGAATTGGGTCTCCAGTGAATCTCCCGCCAACTCAGCCATTGCAGAGGTTTTGGCTTCCATTTCCAATACCTTTTCTTCCATTCGGCCAAAGGTATTCATGGCGCTAGCGGTGTCAATTTGCCCCATTGCGGTGGTGATTTGCTCAGTGGCCTTGGCTGCCTTGGCCCTGGCTTGCAGCATATTTTTCTTGGTTTTGGCTTCGGCAATTTTGCTTTCTAGCGAAGTCATGTTGCGCTTCATGGTCGCCACTTGACCGGAAGATTGATCCAACTGTTGCTTGAGGCTTGTTGCAGTTGAAGCAAAGGTTTGCTTGCGACTTAACGCCTCTCTTGCCAGATTTTCATCCCCTTTTTGGAGGGCAAGCTGCGCCCGTCGGTACCATTCATCCGACTGAGTTTGAGCCTGATTATACTGTTGCTCTAGGCGTTTCTGAGAGGCGATCGCCCCTGCCACCGCCTGACG
>JAAURS010000062.1 GCA_012032135.1 Acaryochloridaceae cyanobacterium RU_4_10
TACCGGAAGATAGCTAGGCTTACCATAGAGTTGTCGCGTACTAGCAAATACTATTTTCACTTCAGGGTTATGCTGACGACATGCTTCTAAATCGAGAGCTGTGCTTTCGTATTGATATCTAAATCAGTTTGAGGATCGATCATAGAGTCTAGATGACTAGTCTGACCTGCTAAATTAAACAAAAAATCTTTCCCCTTTAATAGGTAAGCCATTGCAAAGGGGTCACGAACATCGCAGACATTGACTTTAACTCGATCTTTAATGTCATGAACATTAAATAGATTTCCTCCATACTGAGGAATGAGACTATCTACTAAGGTCACATCTGCTCCCAAAGCAACTAAGCGACGGGCCAGGTTAGAACCAATAAAACCTAATCCACCAGTTATTAAGACGTTCCTTTTTGAAAAAGTTCCCATGTCTTCGTGTCTATTAAAGCTTGTCAATGAAAATAAACCCTTTATAAATTGACGGAATATTTGCCTTGTCTAGTGCGACAAAGTCTTCAACCATTTGATAGCTACTTTCCTCAAATACCCGAATGAAATTGCTTTCATCAAAGAATCGACAAGGGTAGGTTGCAGAATAAATTGCTTCAGGTACAGTTTGCACTGTAATTCTCTCTTTACCTTCTAAAACAAAGGGGGTTCGATCGACTATGATTGTAGAAATTCTTTTATCTAAAATAGTTTGTAATAAGCTCTGCCAATCAGATAAATAGGGTAGAACACCTGACAATAAGACGACATTAGGTGCTCTTTGGAGCAAACATTCTTCAATGGTTAAATAGAAACGAAGACAATCGTCTTGAATAAATTCACGCCCACAAGCAACAAAATGTAATTGTTCTATTACGCTCCAATAAACTTCTGATAAACTAGATAAAAATTTACGATTTTGAAAATAACTACTGCCGAGAGAACCGCCAAAATCTAAGACATCTAGTCTCCCTCTATGACAGGCTGCTGTCCACATCAGACCCGTAAGAATTGGCCAAAAGTAATGAATTTTTTCAAAAACAAATGAATCTCTCTCATAAACTGCTTCGCCATTTTTCACTCTAAGTGTTGAATCTTTTACCTTTTGTAGGATATTTTCACTGTCATATCCCCCTGATGCCGCAAGGGCTTCTTCCCATGTTGCATAGTCTCCATTCCAAACCACACTATTATTTTGCTGCTTAGGTTGCTTGTTAGTAATATTACGGATTCCATTGGAGATCGCTGGAGGTAACCAATCGTTAGCTAGTTGTCTAAGAACCTTATTCTTTTTATTCATACAAGTCTAATTATCGGCATAAGTAAAGTAAAATCAGAAAATCTAAAACTATTTATCAATACACACTGGGCAATCCCAAATATTGCAGTCTTTCTCTCCCGTTTAGCTCGAAATAGGCATTAAAAATTTCTAGTGCCTGCTCTGTAGTACAGAGTCCGCGTTTAACGTAATACCACTGTTCTACCTCAGCTTCACGGACTACCCCTATGGACTCTGGTGATATTGAGACGGTTACCTTGTCGTATCCCAGATGGCTTAAAACTGTCAGTCTATGGTGCCCATCATGTTTCACAGCAAGCCATTCGCCATTGCAACGCACAAAGAGTACCACGGCTGGGAGATCGCCGAACCAGACAGGAGAATATCCTCTATTTTTTATAGAATTATAGATATATTTGAAATAATAGAATTCTTGCTCAAGTGGATAGCGATCGCTAGGTTCGTACCAGATGTTTTTACGATATCCAAATAAATCTCTAGTCATCTTTCCTTCAATCAAATCGTGATAGTATCCCCACGGCTGAAACACCCCACTGAAGCTACACCCCTTTGACCAGTCACCCCAAGGACACATCGAAAAATAGAAGTTAAAATTCCCTACCTGAGAGGATTTATTAGGGTTGTGTAAAAAAAGCAAATCATTGACGTAACGTACCGATTTAATTTTCTCATGCTGGAAGAATTTAAAGAAAATTGTATCTTCTAGCCTAATCTCGGGGTTGTGCTCAAATTCTGCAGCAAGCGATCGAAAATAATGCCATCCTTCTGGAGCAAGCGAGAAACCATACTCATCTGATATAAGTCGGGTCGGTATTTTGACTAACCTTCCATCATAAGCTAGCTTCAGACGGTTAAGTAAAACCTGATGAGACACGCCGAAGCGCAGGAATAGCTTTCCTCAATGGAAGCATTCGCTTAACATCTGCGATCGAATCACTCATGAATCAAACCATCTGTAAACTGCATGTGACTGAACATATCGCCCCCTTCCCAATAGCAATTTGCCTAAGAGAAGCTCTATTGCTTAGCACAACTCTCCTTTGCATTTCGCAGTTGGAAGCAAGCAATTGTAAAGATTTAGGTAGCAATTCAGGAAAGCCATGTCATTTTTTTATTAACAAAAACATTTTACTTTCAGTAAAGTAAAATTGGGACAATGAAAATATTTTTTATTTTAATACATATATGGTTAATTAGTATATACTAGTTAATCCTAAGTATGCCAGTCTTTCTCTACCGTTTAGATCGAAATAGGCATTAAAAATTTCCAACGCCTGCTCTGGGGTACAAAGTCCACGACTAACGTAATACCACTGTGCCACCTCAGACTCAAAGACTTTCCCCATATAGGATTCGGGTAATAAAACCGTTAAACGTTCGTATCCTAAGTGACTCAATATTGATAAGCGATGATGACCACCCCCCATTACGGCCCGCATTTCTCCATTCTGACGAACCAGCAACGTGACGCTTGGAAACCCATACCGAAGAGGGTAATATCCTTTCTTAAGAGAAGGATAGAGTTCTTGCATAACTTTCAACTCGCATTCAAGCGTATGTCGATCTTTAGGCTTATAGAAGGGATTCCGACCGTATCCCCATAAGTCTCGAGTCATTTTTCCCTCAATCCGGTCATAATGATGTCCAAATGGCTTTCCGCCCGTAGAAGCCTCCTCCTTTGTCCACCCACCCCAGGGATAGGTTCCAAGGTAGAAGTTAAAACCGTTATGAGACAATCTATTTTTTCTTTCTAAGTCGTGAATAAATAGCAAGTCGTTAAGATAACATACAGAGTTCAACTGTTTGCTTTGGAAGAATTGAAAAAACGTTGTATTTTCCAAAGTAATTTCAGATTTTTTTGAGCACTCAAAAACTAAGTCACGATAGAAATTCCATCCTTCTGGTGCCAAGGAAAAAGCAAATTCATCAGTAATAATATTTGTCGGTATTCTGATTAGATTTTGCCGAAGGATTGCCTTAAATTGTTTGAGATTAGATATGCCTTGAGAGATATAATCACGGATATTTACCTCGCTCATTCCTCAATTTCCTACCCATTTATTCATTTTTTGTGAAATTTACATTTACATGTATCTATGAAAAATTCACTCTAGATCTATTTGATCGTATTCATTTCAAGATTTATAAATTAAGGATTTCCCAATTCAATTGTGGGTTGATGATGCCTTTAGGCGTTCCTGCGCCGATTCCCATGGGATTGTTTGCCAATTCGGATATTGTAAAAGATAGATATTCTTGCGTGTTGAATAATATTTTAATTTTTGGAATATCAACATACAGAGAGAGTATATAAGACCCTATATTCAACAAGTTGCCAGGTATAGTGCATCTACTGATATGTTTGCCTGCAAGTCTAGCTGAGTCGGGTGCATTAAACAAATCACTAGATGAAAAAACAGTCACCCCATCTTGAGTGAGCAATCCTATTACAATTCTCAATCCTCTAATTGGAATTAATAAGTCATATTCTATCTCAACTATGATTGAATCTGCAGTACTCAAAGTTGATGATACTCTCCTTTGATCGTCTAAAATTCTAATTTCACGAAGTATCATTTCACTGGTTTTAGGTGCATCATTTATCTCCCAAGTAATGACACGGTCGATACTTATACTCTTAGCTAGATAATTCTGAATCACATTATCTATATTGTCATTAATTAATAACTTGCCTTGTTGTAATAGAATTCCTTGACTGCATAGTCTTTTGATCGCAGCCATATTGTGACTTACAAATAAAACAGTCCTTCCCTCGTTCTCCGCCACATCCTCCATTTTTCCCAAACACTTCTTTTGAAACTGTACATCTCCTACTGCCAAAACCTCATCTACAACTAAAATTTCTGGCTCCAAATGTGCGGCCACTGAAAACGCTAGCCGTACGTACATTCCTGAAGAGTAACGTTTTACTGGCGTGTCCAAAAACTTTTCTACCTCCGCAAACGCTGCAATCTCATCAAACTTGTGATGGATCTCCACCTTGCCCATTCCCAAAATCGCCCCATTTAGGTAAATATTTTCCCGTCCTGTTAACTCTGGGTGAAAACCTGTACCCACTTCTAGCAAACTCGCCACCCGCCCCTTAAGATTGACCCGCCCTGTTGTAGGTTCTGTAATGCGACTCAAAATCTTCAACAGCGTGGACTTTCCAGCCCCATTCCGTCCAATAATTCCCACCCGATCGCCTTGCTTAATCTCAAACGATACATTTTTAAGTGCCCAGAATTCTTCTTTAAAGGTGGTATTGGCAGTGGAAAGTGAGGAGTGGGGTTTGTAGGGATTAAGGCGATGACTCAATGTCTTGACACTATGGGCTACCACATCTCTCAATGCCACATACTGCTGCTGTTGATGTCCAACGATGTACTTTTTACCTATGTTTTCAGCACTAATAATTGTATCTGACATATTGAATGAGAATCCTGGTAGAAAACAAAGTCGCGAAGCTGCGGTGAAGTAAACACGACAGTTGTAAGCTTAGACTGAAAAGCATTTCAGCGCCGTAATATTTCTTAATAGGTTCGTTGAGGCAGTAAGTCCTTTCGCGTGGCGTTTATTTAGTCCCCCATCTGTGTTCGGGAACAAGCCACGAATTTTCATGAAGAATCAACACATTCTAAAGACGACAGTTAAGCTGCCAGTAGAGAATTGATGTGCTGAGTTCTTGGCCAGTTCTATGCTACTGCAACGGCCCTCGTTAACTTCAGAACAGAAAATCTGCGATCGCATCCTAAAGGCTGCGGAACATTTGTTTGCAGACCAAGGCTACGAGCGAACCACGACCAAACAATTAGCTGAAGCTTCTGGCGTGGCAGAAGGAACCCTATTTCGTCATTTTGAGAGTAAAAAGGCGATTTTAGCCGCTGTTATCTCTAATGGCTGGAACATCCTATTAAGCGATTTATTGGCAACCCTTTGTGAAGTGTCTGACTGCCAGGACATGGTGACACTCCTGCGCCATCGCCTGCAAGACTTCCGCCAACATGCTGACTTAGTCAAAGTTTGCCTCATCCAGACCCCATTCCACCCCGAACTGTGCGAAACGCTTCAACGAGAACGTTTGCGGCAAATGCTAGAGGTGCTAGAGGCGTATATTCAAACTGGAATCGATCGCGGGGTGTATCGTCCGCTCAACCCTGCCAAAGTCGCTCAAGTGATGTTGGTCATGTTTCTGGGCATGAGCTGGATTGATGACACATTAGTCAACCCTCACCCAACTTCGGACGATAAAATTCAAATGGCCGATACTCTTGCTGACATCTTAATGAATGGGTTGCTGATTCATTCAGCCAATGCCCTCGCCATACCCGGTTAGACTTCTGATTCCATGCCTCTAAGAATTTCCTTTAGTTAGGTCAACACATTACGTTACACTTACTTATATTTTTTAATATTGGCACTTTAAATTCGGATGAATTTCAACCTGCTATCCAGTGACTTTTTGATTCAAGTGGTGCTCAGCATAGTCTCTGTTGTTTTTGCGGAGCTGGTGCGGGACACTTACCACTTAGCAGGTCATTACTGGCAACCGCTCCAGGGTTTTCACAATCTGCATCACAAAGCGTATCGCCGCGATTTGTCGATGACCAGTTTAGAGGCTTATAAGAAAGCGCAACAGTTTAACGATGTTCCTGAGTCTTCAATAATGGTGGGTGCAACTGCTTTAGTTGCGGGACTGTTTCAACAGTATGGATTGTGGGCAGGCTGTCTTTACGCTTTAGTTTTTCTGATTCCCGCCGTAGCTCGTTCCCAGGGGCTAATGCTTCAGACAGACCTGACCCATAAACCTGGAAATTTAACCGAGATTCCTTCTCAATGGAGTGTGAACCGCACCTATCATTGGCGGCACCATTTTGACCAAGGAAATGCCTATTTTTGTGGGTACTTACCCATTGTGGACAAGACCTTAGGCACTTGTCTGTCTCTTAAAGGAAAAATGGTAGGGATTACGGGAGCTTCTGGCGCTCTTGGGCAGGCATTGATTGAAATGCTGTTACAGCAAGGCGCTAAACCGATCGCCATCACGACAAACCCAGACGTACAGTTCAATCCTGAAGTTAGCCAGTTGTATTGGCAAGTAGGTGAAGAAGAAGCGTTAAAAGCTCGCTTAGAGAAAATGGATATTTTGATCCTCAACCACGGCGTGAACGTGTATGGAGATCGATCTCCAGCCGCCGTCCAAAAATCCTATGAAGTCAACACATTTTCGACCTTACGGTTGATGGAGTTGTTTTTAGGTACGGTTACGGAATCCTCTCATAAAGCCATTAAGGAACTTTGGATCAATACCTCGGAAGCAGAGGTAAACCCAGCGTTTAGTCCTCTTTATGAGCTTTCTAAGCGAACCTTGGGCAACTTAATTACCCTCCGCCGCTTAGATGCGCCCTGCATTATCCGCAAGTTGGTTCTAGGCCCCTTCAAGAGCCAGCTCAATCCTTCAGGCGTGATGTCAGCGCGATGGGTTGCTTGGGCGGTTGTAGCGTTAGCCAAGAGGGATTTCCGTAACATTATTGTGACCATTAACCCCATTACATACATTGCCTTTCCAATCAAAGAATTTTTGAATGCTCTCTACTTCCAACTATTTACAAAAAGGGCTGAGATTGGACAACCAATCGTTATGATTGGCGCTGTATGTTAGTCCAAAGGCGTCAATGTATTTATGTGAACGAAACCTATCTCCACCGAAACTTTCAGGAGCTAGCAACGTCATTAGAATCATAGAGTTCAGGTAGCTCGCTATGTTACGCCTGACACCGTTATTGTTGACATTTCCTCTCCTTTTAAGCGTGGGATGGAGTACACCCGCCAAAGCAAACTGCGATCGCTATAGAGTGTGGGACTCCGAGCGCTACGAGTATGTTTGGCGATATGACTGCAACAGAGACGATAGCAATTATGGTGACCGATCCATATACACGCGTCGTCGCATTAGAAACGATGCTTTTTGGCCGTTCGGATATCGCCGAGATTGGTTCTATCGCAGGCATCATCGGGATTGGAGAGGGGATAGGTATGGCCGAGATTGGCAATACCGCAGAAATCCCGAACTCAGGATTTTTATTGGACATTAAATAGGACTTCTGCATTGAAAAAATAGCAGAAGCATGGCGAGGCTTAATTGGCTTCAGGCCCAATAGCGTGCCGAACATTTAGGGTTGTCAGAATGAATTGGAGCCAAAAACTTCCTTTTCAATGCCAACCCACCACTCACCAAGGTTCATTAGGGCAGTGTGGAGTTCGGCAATCTCTTGCATGTATTCTTCGTGAGGGATTGTATCCCGACGTTCTTGGAGCTTTTTAAGCCTCAGTTGAAGTAATAACCAGGGCTTAGAAATTCCGTCTGTTTCTTCAATGTATCGAGCGAGTTGGGTGCTATCCATTTCAATGCAATGCGATGGGTCTCAATATAAGTATTATAGGCTTATTTTCCATGCAGAACTGTTTCATTTAGATTCAGGCTATTTCAAACTGTTAATCCAGACCTAGACCTTCCAATTGCAATCCCACCATTGACTAAGCGTATCTCAAACTTTATACCGAGAAATTTCTCCCACATTTTTACAATATATTGCTCGCCTTCTCGGTTAATATCATCTAAAACGATTGTGTAGTCAAGACTGAGATATTCTCGTAATATAATAGCGGCAGGATATCTAGATTTTGCAATTTTCTGAGTATAAGCTGGCGGTCCATCTACCAAAACTAAGTCTACACAAGTTCCCTCTAGCTTTTTTTTGACAATTTCTAAATCGTACCAATCTCCTACATAGTTATCCAGTTCGATTTTTGACAACGGGGCAATAACGACTGAAACAACCTCCAGTAGGTTTTGTTCGGATAGATTTTTAATCAGGATATTAGCCCATTGCTCATCATGCTCAAAAACCAATAATCTCCCACCCTGTTTCTTTAATAAACGAGAGATGTAAAAAGTTGAAATTCCGCCTCCAAGTTCTACTACTGTCGAATAAGATTTAAAGGATATTTCATTCAAAATAGCAACTAAGCCACTAGGGCGAATTGCAGACTCACTCCAAGGTAAATAGTTTATACTCAAGGGCGTAAGATATTGCATTGCAAGAATATCGTGTTGCTTTGCAGTAATATCATTTATCTTCTCAAGAAAATAAGTCTGATAAATTTTTTTCAGAAATCCTACAAGCATTTTATTTTCTCTTCAATGAAAAGTGGAAAAAGCGTTAATCCTGTTGCGAAAGTCGCTTAACGACTTCACCAGAAAATCGATCGTGGGCAGATTTTAGCAAGGTTGGTATTTTGTCCGCGTGGGGACTTTGCGCTAAGCAATCTTGGAAATTAAGGGTATCAACATCGATCGCCTGTTTTCCTGCAAACCAGTGACCTCCATTGCCCAAAAGGTTGTAGCGCATTTTTGCATAACTATCCATGTCATAGGCATTAGCTAAATTCCACAGCCAAAGAATAGAGGGAATATTAATATTGCCCGGTGTGTCATCAGAACTGGGAAGACCCTGACGCCAGGTTTTGACCCAGTCTTCACCTAGCGTTGCGATCGCCGCTGCCTCCAACCTTGCCACAATGGCTGGCAATATCTCATCTGATTGCTCTAGGAGATCCAAAACCTTGAGGTGTTCGTCAAAATCTGACGGGCAAGCTGCACCAATGCTTAAGGTATGAATTTCAGGATGGCTCAAGCAAAACAGATCGTTGAATACCATTGGGCTGAATGGGGCACAGAGGTCCACTAATTTTTGCGGTGGTTCGTAAAGTAAGCCACCTTTGTTAGAGGGGCTGATGATAAATACCCCCATGTCATGTTTTTGAGCCTCTAGAATGGCAGGCCAATTATTCTGAAAAATGTAATACCAGTGCAGATTTACATAATCAAAGGCGTCCGTTGCGATCGCTTTCACAATCGTATCTGTAGGCCCGTGGGTCGAAAACCCAATAAAGCGCACCTTCCCCTCAGCACGCAGTTGCTGGGCAATTTCTAAACATCCTCCAGATTTGAAGGTGTTATCGTAAAGGGCTTGGTTATTCAGGCCGTGGATACCCAAAAGATCCACATGGTCGAGATTAAGGTAAGCCAATGACTTCTCAAACGTTTCTAAAAACACTTTGGGATCTGCTGTGGGCTCGACTTTGGTTTGGACGATCGTTTTATCGCGGGGCAAAGTCGGCAAAATTTGCCCGAGCTGCATTTCTGATGAGCCGTAACCCCGTGCCGTCTCAATATGGGTGATGCCTAATGCGATCGCTCGTCGAATCGTCGCTTCAAGGTTAGATTGGTTATCGGATGGGACATCTTCTGGCGGAACATCTTGCCATTTGAATTGATAGCGCATCCCTCCGCAGGAAAAAACAGGCATCTGGAGTTCAGTGCGTCCAAATCTTCGATATTGCATGTGTTCGGCACCCCCAGAGGTTCACTGGTTTGAGTATAATTCTTGCCCCCGCTATGGATGCTTAGGAACCCTGAGCTAAGCCGATTCATCCCGAGATCGCGTTCGTTTGCGGAAAACGTCATCAATTTGCTGTTGTTGTTCCTTGGTATAAGGAAATTTATACCAAGTTGCTTCAGAGTCAGGACTCCGACGATCGAATAAGGCTCGAACAGCATCTAAATCCTCTCGATGTTCCAGAACATAAGCCCGTAGTTCAGACCAGGACATTTTGTCGTAGTCAGTCTTCATTTACAAACCTCCAAGTTCCATCCCGCTCGATCTGAATTTGAATGTTTTCGTAAGCTAAAAGATAAATCTCTCCCGTTATATCGTCAAAACAAAAAAGCTCAATGTTGCGATAAGAATTCGACAACATCTGGCAAACATTAATACAGGTAAAACCTTGCTCAACTGTTGGTAAAATTGAACTCTCTCCATTCTGGCATAGTTTTTAAAGACCTACATTTCGCGCACGATCGGTTGACCATCCTGGATTTCGCCAATGAGGATGACATTCGCTAGGTCTACAAAAATTCCATTTTCCAACACGCCAGGAATATTATTGAGGGTTTTCTCTAGTTCAGCCGGATTGCTGATATTGGCAAAGGTCACATCCAGAACCATATTGCCTTGATCCGTAATGACGGGACCATCTTTTTTGACACCCATCCGCAGTTCGGGCTTGCCACCCAATTTTTCCAGCGCGCGCATGACAGGTGTGACAGCCATGGGCAACACTTCGATGGGAACGGGAAATGTCGATCCCAATCTTTCCACCAATTTGGATCGATCTACCACCACAATAAAGAGTTCGGCCAACCCATCCACCACTTTCTCGCGGGTATGGGCCGCACCGCCACCCTTGATGAGCTGCTTTTGCGGATCCACTTCATCGGCTCCATCGATCGCAATATGAATCCGATCTACTTCATCCAGAGTGGTTAAGGGGATACCGTATTGTTTGGCCAGTACGGAGGCTTGAAATGAAGTGGGAATGCCTTTGATATCTTTGAGGTCGCCGGATTTGATGCGATCTCCCAAATACTGAATGGCATAGGCAGTGGTAGAACCCGTACCCAAGCCCACAATAGAACCAGACTGTACCCGATCGGCTGCTGCTTTGCCGACCTGCTGTTTCATTAATTTAACGGCATCCGCACCTGTACTCATGTCAAACCTACTTACATCTATCGTTTCTAGAATGCCGCAAAGTGACCCCGCTGCCTAGGGGCCGGATCGAGGCTTAACCTCCGAAGGCGGCGAACCCGGCGTCTCAATAGACTTTGGATCGAAGGCCCACTTTTCAGTTTTTACGGTCAACACCTGAGGTGGAGTTGCATCGGGCGGGTACAGAAAATCGACTTTCACCAATCGTGAGGTTTTAGGTTTGAGGGCCAATTGCACTAAAGGGTCGCCCTGCTGTCCCCTAAACTGAGCCAAGTGGACATAACGGTTCTGAGGCGCACCATTATCGTCTTGATAGCGAACCCGTACCGTTCCTCTAAAAAACATGCTTTTGGTGGCTGGATTAAAGAATTTTAAGGCTGTTGATTTCTCATCTGTTTTGATAGGGGTTTGGAGGGATACAATGACGCTTTTACATTCTTCACTGGGGTTGTAAAGCGGAAGGGTGAGGCTGTATTCAATACCATAGTTACCGTGGGCAGCATAAGCTGTATCTGGATAGCGGTTTATCATGGGTGCACTTTGG
Organism: Acaryochloridaceae cyanobacterium RU_4_10; assembly: GCA_012032135.1. GTDB lineage: Bacteria > Cyanobacteriota > Cyanobacteriia > Thermosynechococcales > Thermosynechococcaceae > JAAURS01. Next base: position 11,437 of record JAAURS010000062.1, read on the forward strand.
ACTTGGCCCGTCCCAAATGTTCCGCGCGCCACCGTACTTAACACATAGGAAAAAGCTTCTCCTACCTTCGGAATGGTCAACCGAGAGGCAGTCGTTCCAGGGTCAACCAGTTGGGCTTTCCACCGACTGCCCCGCGCAATACCTGCAACCCGTCCGTAAATAATTTTGCCTGGGGCATCAGGGGGCGTGGGCACTTTATCCCTGGGACCTGCAAGGTTGCCCGTCTGCAAAACGGTTTCCCATTCTGCAAAGGTGGGGGCGCGTTCTTGGCCAGAGGGATCGGTTTTTGCAAAGAGGGCTAAGCTGGCAACGTGTACGGGTCCGGTACTGCGAAGACGGGCGAGGGTCGAACGGCCATTAATCGGTGGTGGGGCCAAGTCTTTGACGGGGATAGGGGCGTTAAACAAGAGTTGACTGGTCCCAGGCGGAATTGTAACCTTAGCAGGCCAACTGCTTTGACGCAGACCTCTCAAAATATCATTCATCACGCGATCGCCCGGTCCAGCAAAGACCTTCCCTGAAGGATTGTCTGCTATCGGCGGGAGCGTGATAAAGGGTGCATCGGGCTGGCTCAAATAGCTGGCGGCTTGGAGAACGTCGATGGTAACCGGTTGAGAGCCTGGATTAAACACCACAATGCCCATATACAGAGTCTTTAAATCCTCTGGGGTTTTGACCTTATTAGAAATGTGATGGGTAAAAATATCGAAGCGACCTTGGAAAGCTTGATTGAGGTGTGCTTCAGGATACGTTTTACCAGATTTTGGCAAGGTAGACAGTAAAATTCCTTCGGTTTGTACCACCTCAGGACTGTTGCTGTTAAACACTAAGATTGAATCTAGCTGACCGGGCAATGCTCGAATTTCTTGGGGCAGGGCGATCGTTTCAGGCTTTGGAACTTCAGGCTTTGGAGCCTCTGGCTTTGGAGAGGGAGAGACTTGGGCAATCAGGATAGAGCTAAGCAAAGAAAGCATAGTGCGTCAAAACACCTCAACACTCACGAGGGTCATTATCCCTCCTTCGGTCGCGAAGTTTACATGCGCACTAAAAGAGGCTGGAAATATCCAGCCTCTTTTGGGTAATTTTGGGGGTCAAGCGTTTTGCCTTACTGAAAGACCACAGGCACTTGAGGCGCTTGGTGAGCTAGGTTGTCCTGAGAATCTAAACTCTCTTTTCCGTCAGTAAAGGGAATCCATGTTTCTTCTGTGTAAGCAGTTGTAAAAGAAGGAGCAACGTTGCGGAAGAATGACCGAGATATCCTACGCAACCCACCATCAACGTATAGGCAGCAATTAACCCAGCCCCCGCGATCGCGACGAGAGAGCCTGCAAACATGAGAGAAAACTCACGTTGATCGTAGCCCCGTTGCATGAGTCGCAGAGACCAAAAGATTAAAAAAGATAGTGTTATGAGAAGAAGAATTATCATGGCTTTACTTATTGTAACAAAGTAAAGTGGAATCCTCTGGTGAATGTAAATTTCTTAGGCAAATTTTCAGAATTCACCAAACCCTTTCTAGGTAAAGGCTTTATCCTTCACAGTCAACCTTTCTCCCTTTCCTATCCCTATTTGCAGTGGCGATGGATACCACAAACTGAAATTTTTGAGTTTCTCCTTCCCTAAACTGAACCCAAACGCACCGGAATGTGGTGTTCTTGCAAGTGCGTCTTAATTTGTGGAATCGCGAGCTGTCCGTAGTGCAGTAAAGACGCGAGTAAAGCGGCTTCAGCTTTACCATCGGTTAGGGCTTCGCGGATGTGATCGCAGGTCCCCGCTCCACCTGAGGCAATGACTGGAATTTCAACTTGTTCGGCAATGGTGCGCGTGATCTCTAGGTCGTATCCTGCTTGGGTTCCATCGGCATCCATGCTGGTAACGAGTAATTCTCCTGCACCGCGCTGGGCCATTTCCTTCGCCCAAGACACCGCATCCAGTCCTGTGTTCTCCCGCCCTCCTCTCACAAAAACATCCCAACCTGGATTGTTTGGATCGGTTCTCCGCCGCGCGTCAATAGCAACAACGATGCATTGTGAACCGAAACGATCGCTGGCCCGATTTACAAAGCTCGGGTCCTTGACCGCAGACGAGTTAATGCTGACCTTATCGGCCCCAGCCCTTAACAATTCTTTAATCGTTTCTAAGGATTGAATTCCTCCGCCAACGGTGAGGGGAATAAAAACTTGGTCTGCGGTACGGTACACCACGTCAATAATGATATTGCGGTCTTCGTGAGTGGCGGTGATGTCCAAAAAGACCAGCTCATCCGCCCCAGCTTGATTGTAAATTTGAGCTAACTCGACGGGATCGCCAGCATCTTTCAAGTTCACAAAATTAACGCCCTTTACCACGCGCCCCGCTTTGACGTCCAAGCAGGGCAAAATGCGCTTCGCTAGCATTCAGACTCCTTTTATAGGTTTACAGTAGCGCTCGACAAAACCGTTCTGCCCTCTATCCTAGGAAAAAACGTGCTCTGGATGGGGATTTCCCCAGAAGCAGAACCAATGACTTACCATAAAAGACGAGCGATCGCGGGTCAAGGAGCTATGGCAAAGGCAAAGCGCAAGAAAAGGGCAAGCCCCAATGGATTAAAGAAACCCTCGAACTCACGCCCGATCACCACTGGCAATCCACTCCAGGGTATAAGGTTTTTGTGGCGGATAGAGGGGCGGTTCGGATTGATGTGCCGCAGGACTGGATCTTTGAGCCGGACACAAAATCCTTTCGGTTTTTAGACGGAGCCCCCCAAACGACAATTGCCGCTTAGAACTCTCGTTCAATCGTCTACCGCCCGCTGAATGGTTGCAATTTCCCCTCCAACCGCTTTTGGAAAAGATCGTAGAGGACGATACGCGCAACGTCATTTCCAAGAGTGAAGTGGTTCGCGTGAATCGCCAAACGGCCCAGATTATGTGGTCCGAGATTAAATTTATAGATGCGGAGGAAAATCGAGAGGCATTCTCGCGGATTTGTATTGGCCTAGGCTCTGATGTTCAATGCCTGATCACCTTTGATTTTTGGGCGGATGAAGCCGAAAAACTAACGCCTGTCTGGGATGTTGTGATGCGATCGCTGACCCTAGGACTTTACATCAGCGATCCTAGAACGGGGCTTGCTTTGCCAGACTAGCCCTCATTCAACCGTTTGAATGAGCGAATGGGGCAATGGGGCATTCCTTTATGGCGTCGAGCCCTCAGCAACTTGAGAAATTGCCTGAAGATTTACGTCTAAATTGTGCCAAACACCATCTTGGCGGGTATCGGTAATTAACCAGTCAAGAGCTGCCGCACGTACGTCGATCGCTGCCCCTGTCTTGTCCACACAATACCGTCCAAACACCAGCTTATCCACCAGTCGTACATTGGGTCCCAAGCGGGAGTACTCAAAAATTACACTGTTATCGACGGTAGCACCCCCGCAAATCCAGCAGTTGGGTCCAATCATGGACGGTCCGATAATGCGAGCGCCATCCTCAATCCGAGTCATCCCGCCAATGTAAACCGGACCTTGCACCTCTACCTTGTCCCAATTCACCGATACATTGAGACCCGTATAAACGCCGGGTGCGACTTCTTTACCTGGAATGGAGACATTTTTGACTTCCCCAGCCAAGACACTGCGGACCGCTTGCCAATAATCGGGGACTCGGCCAATATCGACCCATTGGAAATCCATGGGAATACCGTAAAACGGTGCGCCCATCTCCACCAGTTTCGGAAATAGATCGCCGCCAATGTCGTACACTTCCCCAGATGGAATATAGTTCAATACTTCCGGCTCAAAAATATAAATCCCTGTATTGATGGTGTTGCTGAGGGCGTCTTCAACCGTTGGCTTCTCTTGGAAGGCTTTAATCCGCCCATCCTCATCTGTTACCACAACCCCATAACTGGAGACTTCGCTGGGGTCCACGGTCTTCATGACAATGGTAGCAATAGACCCCTTCTGACGGTGCCATTCTAAAGCAGCCGTCAAATCTAGGTCGATCAACGCATCTCCGCACAACACCACAAAGGTGTCATCAAAAAAAGGTGAGAAGTCCTGAATCCGGCGCATGCCGCCCGCAGATCCAATCGCTTCCCCAACCAATTGCCCGTCCACAATTCGCCCTTCAAAGGAATAGGCAATCTCAACACCAAACCGTTGCCCATCCCGAAAGTAGTTTTCAATTTCTTCTGCTAAATGACTGACATTGACCATGATTTGGTCGAACCCATGTTGGCGCAATAGCTCCACCAAAAATTCCATCACTGGCTTTTGCAGGATGGGAATCAGGGGTTTTGGAATGGTATAGGTGATAGGACGGACACGGGTTCCTTTCCCAGCCGCCAAAATCATGGCTTTCATAGGCGTCAGTAAACTTCTATATATAAATCAATAACATCTGAAACTAGATTGGAGTTTCAACCTTCAATTTACATGGGGCCATCATAACCCAAGGGCTTTGATCTTGTCTTGAATACCCCATGTTCCCAGACATTTCCGGTACTATTGCAGTGCATAGATACGCCCATTGACCAACAAGCGGGTAATACCTTTGGCTGAGAGTTGTGTACAGGTTGCTCTAATCATGCTGCTGTTAGGAACCTTGATAATGCGCTGGGTGCGATGGGAAAATCGGCGTGCAATCCGATGGTTATCAAAAATGGGGAGGGTGCGGGATTGAATTTCATGGGCGGGAATTTGTCCCAACTCTCCAAAATCTTTGAGCGGACGGGTTACTAATTCAGCGGTGCGATCGATCACGAGATAGCAAGTTTTGGGTAAAACGGCTTCTGATAGTGGCATGACTTCAAGTATTCCTTCAGGCTGAAGGTGCAACACCTTGTCTGAATGCTCAAAACCTTCTAAATCTTCGTCGTCCTCGTCAAACTCATCATCCTCATCCTCAACATCTTCTTCAATGATGCGAGGGGCGAACGAACCATCCAGTTCGTAGCCGATCTCCCGGATGATCTCGCTCATGTCATCTTGAGGTGGAATCAGTCTGGGCACAGCTTGGTCAGAGAACGGGGGTTCGTCTGGGACGGTGGAGGCATCTATTTCGCTGAAGCGGTTTGCTGAGGACAACTCTGGATTGAGGGAGTCCCTACGGGAGATAGGACGTCGTCTGCGGTCTTGCTCTGAATCGACTGTTTCGATCTTGGGAGATAGAACGATGGGGGGTGTTGAAAGGGAGCGTGAGGGCAGCATCTCTCCTTCAACCGTTGATTTGAGATCCCGATCGGGTGGGATGGCTACACTCGCTTGAGTCCGTTTTGAGATGGGCTTCAGCGTTTTTCTTGCAGGCGGTGGTGGCTCGATGGCGACTTCTTCTTCTAACGCCTCTACCGTCTCTAATGGCTGGATTCCAGGCTGTTTCAGCAAACGCCTAATCGTAGAAGAACTGACTTCATAACGAAGCGCTAAGTTGGCAATTGTTTCCTGTTGCCCCTGAAACAGAGAGACAATTTCTTGCTTTTCTAGATCGGACAGTTTGCTGCGAGTCATCTGGCCTTGTTATTCCCCTAGCGAAAAATTAAGCCTTTAATTCTGGTGCGCTTCGATCGGACTGCGCCCCATGAGAACGGGAGGTTAATCCTTTCCTATCCTAGCTCCTGTCTGAGGTTTTCTCGAATTTTAACCGCGACCACTCAAGTTATCCAAAATTTAAATTTTGGGATTGACAGGGGCCGCTCAGACAGATAGCCTTATAAATCTCAAGCAATTAAGAAATTTTCTCAACTATAGGCTTGAGGAATGTTAGATTGCAACTTAAAATCGCTTTAAAGCTAGAGAAAGCTGTTGCAAGCACTAAATCGTTTTTCTGCACTGATTATTTAATGTTTTTTAGTAGGCAATGTCGTTTTTCAATGAAGAATAATTCTTTTCAAGGCTCTATCGGGGTTGCAAACTCTTGGTGCATAGCTATCGCCCTTCTTCTCTCCAGTTTAATAGGCGGATGTGGTCCTAAGACTGGACCTACCGGTGTTTCTGGCGCTTCAGATGATAACGTTGTGAACGTTTATTCAGCCCGTCACTATGACAGCGATGCAGCACTGTTTAAGAAATTGACTGAAGAAAGCGGTCTAAAAATTAATGTAGTGGAAGGGAAAGACGACGAACTGATCGAGCGCCTCAAAACGGAAGGAGCCAATAGTCCGGCAGATGTCTTCATTACGGTTCCCTTCTACCGTCGCGCCTTCAACAAAAGGCTGACCGATAGTAACTTCGTCGTTGTCATTAACCAATAAAACTTTATCTATCG
>JAAURS010000063.1 GCA_012032135.1 Acaryochloridaceae cyanobacterium RU_4_10
TTTTGATTTCGCGCTCTGTCTGGTCTACGGCGTTGACCAGTTCTTGGGCGTCAAAGTCGCTCACAATGTCAAAGGAATAGGTTGATGCCATAGGAAATTGGTAACGCTTACAAGGGCTTAACGAAGTCTATTCGCCAGCGTGGACAATGTTGCTTTGCCGTCCATCCTAGCAAAGCCTACCTCCTTTCGGTGCTGCTGTGGGCGCAGCAAGGGATGCTGGGTGAGATTTAGTCGTCATTAGAGCTAATTTGAACCATAATGGAGCTTCAATCTCATTTATTCAACGTTAGCCTCAATTTTTAGATTAATGCAGTGGTTCTTGATTCTCTATATCATTACCAACTTGTTGGCAGCGGCCATTTGCACCACCATCGCAATTTTGGCCCCACAGCGCATAGCTCAGGCAGATTGGGGCTTTCGTTTGGTTGTGGGGATAACAGCACTGTGGTGTGCGGCATCTGGACTCTTTTTCTTCAATCAGAGCAATAATGATTTTTGGATCTGGACTGGAATTCTGTTGGTAGCCTATGTAACAATTCCTGCTTCCTGGCTTTGCTTTATTGTCCAATTCACGGGAGATCGGCTACCTTCTCTAGCTTTCTTGTTTCTAATTCCGTGCGCTACGTTGGTGGTTTACTGGAATCCAGATTGGTCTTCGCTGATGTGGAGTATTAATAGAGAAGACTGGTTCTTTGGGTTCTCAATTGCCCATTACGAAAGAGGTCCTTGGTTCAAGTTTGTTCACATCCCCTATTGTTATGCATTAAATATGCTGGGCCAAGGCTATCTCGTTCGTGCCCTATGGCAGAGTAGAAGAAAGCAGAACCAGCCTTTATTGCTTCTCCTGTTATGTGGCATCATTCCTCTTATTCTTAATGTTCTAACCCTTTCACCCCTTTACGATCCTTTCCGTTTTTTTGACTTAACACCAATCGGCATGTCCATTAGCAGCATTTTTTCTGCTGGGGACTGTCCCACTATCAACTTCTTCAACGATCGCCGCTTGCCTACCAACAAATTTTTGCCAGCTTGAAAGCTGCCATTCTAGTCGTCGATCCTCAATATCAATTAGTGGAGTTTAACACCGCTGCAGAAATGCTACTGGGATGTACTCAAAACTCACTTGGTACATCGGCAAAAAGCTGATTACATTTTTGCAACCTTCCGACTGGGAGCAATTGGTAACTGAAGGTCACAAAGAAGTACTAGCCTTTCATCAATATTTCCAACTGGAACAAATCCCCATTCATCGCGGGCAGAGCCTATTAGGGTATATTCTTAACATTTCAGATATTACTAAGTCCCGACAGCTTCAAGAACAAGTCTTGCAAGGTGCATTGCTTTACGACGCTCTGACTGGACTACCCAATCGAACCCTATTTACCGATCGGCTCGAACAAGCAATTAAGTATTGCAATCGCGATCCTGAAGCGTCCTTCGCAGTTGTTTTTCTAGACGTCGATCGATTTAAAGTTATTAACGATTCCCTTGGCCATGCAGCAGGCGATCGCGTTCTCATTGAAGTTGCCAAACGACTTCAATCTTGCTTGCGTAGCAAGATACGGTCGCTCGTTTTGGCGGAGATGAGTTTGCAATTTTAGCAACCAACGCCTATTCAACAGATATCAAATCTTTGTGCGATCGATTGCAACACAAGATTCAGTTGCCAATCGTCTTAGGCACTCATACAATTACGACAAGAGCTAGTATTGGTATTGCTTTTGGTTCTGCACAGGTTAGCCCCAACCAGTTGCTTCGCAATTCAGATATTGCGATGTATCAAGCCAAAGCCAATGGGAAAGGAACGTTTGCAATTTTTGAGCAATCCCTAGGAAGTGAAACGATTCACCGAATGGAGTTGGAAGTATCTTTGCGTCAAGCTTTAGAACGAGAAGAATTTTTTCTGGTTTTTCAACCCATTGTTGAAATGAATAACAGTAAAATTCGAGGGTTTGAAGCATTGCTACGCTGGCAGCATCCAGATCACGGATTGATTTCACCATCGGTTTTTATCCCCATTGCTGAGGAGATGGGAATCATTTCTGTTTTGGATGGATGGGCGCTTCAAAGGGCATGTCAACAGCTTCGCGAGTGGAAAGAAAAGTATCCCATGCTTCCTCTGACAATGAGTGTTAATTTATCTAGTGCGAATTTTATGTTTGCCAATTTAGTGGGGAAGGTTATACAGGTCTTACAAACAACAAAACTCTCAGGTGCAAATCTCAAGCTTGAAATTACGGAAAGTATTGTAATGAAGGATCCTGAGGAGAGCGCCAAGGTTTTGGAGAAGCTCCAACAATATGGGGTTGGGATTGTTTTAGATGATTTTGGGACGGGTCACTCTTCTTTAAGTTATCTCCATCAACTGCCTTTTGACGGGTTAAAGGTCGATCGTTCTTTTGTACAGGAGGCTCAGCACAGTCCGCAAAGTATGGAAATTATTAAAACGATCGTTTCATTGGCACAGGGACTCAAACTCAACCTCATCGCTGAAGGTGTTGAAACAGATATCCAGTGTCAGATGTTACAAGCTTTAGGCTGTGAGTTGGGCCAGGGATATTTATGGTGGAAGCCGTTGGTCAAAAACGATGCAGATTGCATTCTTGCAAAGCAGGTTTGTGCGGAGCAAGTTTGAATGGATGGTTGCGATCGCCTCTCATAACTTTAGTGGAAGCAATGTAAGCAACTTCCAAAATTCGAGAGAGCAGGTTTTGCCGGACAATATCGGCAAAACCTGCTTTTGCTTTAGTTATAGCAATTCTTGTTTGTAATACTAAATCTACGTTCATTGGGTTGAAAACAATTGAGGCAGAACATCGCTTCTCAACAATTGCTGCACGATTTTGGTAGAATTGCTTTTGAGTCATGGCTTATTCGCCTCACTTATGGTGACTGAAATATAAGCTGTTCGCCCTTTTATCACATCAGAAACCATTTTCCGATCTATCTGCTTATGAGCGCAATTCCTGAGAACTCCCTTCACCCCAACACTCGTGCAGAGTGGCGGCAGTGCCTAGAACAGAATCATACTCGCAACGCAGGTGTTTGGTTGATTAGCTACAAAAAAGCAACGGGCAAACCCCGCTTTGACTATGACGAAGCTGTGGAAGAAGCGCTATGCTTTGGTTGGATTGATAGCAAACCCAACAAACTTGATGATGAGCGCTCTATGCTTTGGTTTGCACCGCGTAAAGCTGGCTCTGGCTGGTCTAAGCCTAACAAGGAGCGGATTGAAAAAATCATGGAGGCGGGGCTGATGACAACTGCTGGTCTCGAGAAGATTGAAGCGGCAAAGCGAGATGGTTCGTGGTCTGTCTTGGATGCGATCGAAGCGCTCGAAATTCCTGATGATTTAGCGGAAGCATTTTCAGTGAATGACATTGCCAGAAAAAATTTTGATGCATTTCCCCGTTCTGCAAAACGCGGCATCCTGGAGTGGATTGCTACTGCCAAGAAAGTGGAAACTAGAGCAAGGCGCATTGAAGAAACGGTTAGATTAGCTGCTGAGAATGTTCGAGCTAATCAATGGCGTCCTTAGGAATATCCCTACCCAACCATTTCTGAACAAACCAATCAATGACAATGCAAAGCTTCTCTTCGTCAGGTTCATAATACTTCTCCGTAGTAGGCATGGGGAAAAAGTAGCCGATCGAATACAAAAAGACCTCCAGATCTTGCTCTAGGCGATCGCACTGAAACAAGTTTGCCTGGATTCCTTCCTGGAGGATACTTGCCACGTTACGCTTGACGGCCTTACCTTCTTCCACCTGAAGGTCTGGTTTTAGGCGAATGACCGCCCGTGCGAGTTCGGCTGCATGAGAGCCACTGAGTCGATTGTCTTGCACGGCTCGGAATCGATTGACCAAGTAAGCCTTGAGCTTTTCTGGGGCAGGGAGTGGCGATCGCAAAATCTTCTCGGTATCTGCCTTATGTTGTTGGCTGTAGGCTTCTGCGGTAGCGATCAGGATTTCGTTTTTGTTTTTGAAGTACAAGTACAATGTGCCAACGGCAATCCCTGCATCCTCGGCAATTTCCTGCATCGTTGTTTTTTTGACACCGTATTGGCTCAGACGTTGTTTTGCGGCTTGCAAAATTGCTGCTCGTTTTGATTCATCTAGGCGCTGCATGGGGCTTATTGTCTTTTCCGCACAATTACTTTAATGCCATATTTTGGACGCAATGTGAATCTGGGATCGATTTCAATCGATTGATTCGGAACGAGTTCGATGTGAAACCGTTGTGCGATCGCAGCCAAAATCATTGTGAATTCCATGAGGGCAAAATTTCTACCAATACAGACATGTTGTCCTGCACCAAAGGGGAGATAGGCAAATTTAGGTCTTTGGGCAACTTGTTCGGGGAGGAAGCGATCGGGATCGAATTGTTCTGGATTATTCCAAAAATCGGGATGACGGGAAATAAAGTAAAAGGCAATGTTAAAGATTGAGCCTTTGGGAATGAAGTATCCCTGGATTTCGTCATCTTCTAGGGCCGCTCTAGGGGCTAATCCCAATCCAGGTGGGCAAAGGCGCAGGGATTCATCCAGTACGCGGCGGGTATATTGCAGTTGAGGGAGCTTTTCAAAGGTTGGATCGTTTCCGTTCAATACTGTTTGCACTTCATCCACCAGGTTTGCCATGACATTGGGATGTGTTCCTAACAGATACCAGGTCCAAGCTAGGGCCGTTGCGGTAGTTTCATGTCCAGCGTTGATTAAGGTAATGACTTCATCGAGGAGCTGGCGATCGCTCATGCCTTCGACCGTTTCTTCATCCTGAGCGGCAAGGAGCATCGACAACAGATCGCACCGAGGGGTTGGATCTTGACGGCGCGATTGGATGATTTCTAGGACAATGCGATCGAGGTTCTGCTTGGCTTGACGAAAGTTGAGATTTTGCGGGGTGGGTATCCAGATCGGGAGCGCTAGGGGAGTCGTGAGACGATAGTAGACATATTCCAATGCGGTGCGCAAGGCTTGCCCCAGCCGATTGGACTCGTCGCTGATATCTACGCTAAATAAGGCCAAACTGACAATTTTTAGGGTGAGGCGCGTCATCTCGGCGGCAATGTCGATCGCGGTACCATCCGGTTTCTCTGCCCATTCCGCGAGGAGAGATTGCACGCAATTTAGCATCACGGCATGGAGGTCAACGAGTTGTTTTTGATGGAAGGCAGGTTGCATCAAACGGCGGTGCTTGCGCCACTGTTCTCCTTCACTGGAGAATAGCCCCTGCCCTTGGACTAAGCCCATGGGTTTGAGAAAGAAGTCTGGCTTTCGGTAGCGGTCTGGATGGATGGATAAAATGTGTTCTGCGTGGTCTGGATGCGCGGCGAAGAAAAATGTCAGCCCTGGCAGGATGGGCAAACGGACTAAGTCTCCATACTCATGCAACAACCGACTGAAATAGGCGATCGGCTGGCGCTGAATCTCTGGGAACTGGAGGAGTAGCAATCCGGGCGGGTTTGGGGGCAAGTTGCGCTGCTGTTTTTGTAGCGCTGGGTCTGAGACGGCTTGATGGTCAGACATGCGGCATCCCTTAAGGTGAATAATGAATATTATTGCATATAATTCATTATTCAAGCCTCTCGTACGAATGGCCCTCCGAATGAATTTGGGGCTTCGCGGATTTATATAAGAGGTCTCGTATCTCGCCGATCGTTTATGATAAATGCATTCTCATATGTCTGGGAGTTAAACGATGTCTCTCGCTGAGTTAATGCCTTTAGTCAACAATCTGAGCCAGTCAGACAGATTATCGCTCTTCAAACTCCTAGCCGCACAAATCCCAGATGCTGAACTACAAGTCATCTTTTCTGCATCAGAGTATCCAGTTTGGTCACCCTACGACGCAACGGAAGCCGCAAACGTTCTGATGCAGATGATTCAGGATGACCAAAGTACATGTTCAAATTGGGAACCTGGAACCAGTTCGCCTAGCATTTGCCTGGACACAAGCTTCTCAGGTGCCCTTAATTCTTGGGCAAACGAACTTCTTTAGAGAGTTTGATGTTTGTTTTCAGCGATCACATCGCATGATCGAGGTTACTCGCTTCTAATAAAGATCGATCGCGACAATTTTGCCATGATTACCTGTTTCGACTTAAGGGCACACTTGAGATTCATAGATCTCATCACCACGGCGGGTAAAATCTTCTTTGCTAAAGTGGGGCTTGCGCTGAGCGGAGTCGAAGTGTTGTCGAACTGCCATAATTTTAACTTCACTGCAATTTCCCCTTTTTATTTTAGCTTGCAGAGATTGTTGAATTCGGAGCTGGTGCTGGGTTCCGCATTGCTTCACCTAACCTACAACTACTGAAGCTGCGACAGTGCTGTGGATTGCTAATGTCCGCTTGATGAAGGGGTTAGAGCGCACTTTGTAGCATGCCTTCAAAGCTGCGCCAACTACTAGCAATGGGAAGCTCTTCTGCGGGCGACATGCCGACGAACGCAAGGCACACTACAGCATCGCTAGGCGACAGTGCGTACATTTCACCGCCTCCGCTCGTAGCGAAACCAAGATACCCAGGCGCGTACTCTGGAACAATGTGCGATCGTCTTGTTTGAGCATTAGAATAGTAAAGAGCTTAACTGACTATCCCCCCATGAGCATAAGCCTCACCCCAAATCAAGAACGACTCATCCAAGCCAAACTTCAGGATGGGAAATATCATTCCGCCGAAGAAATTCTTGAAATAGCCCTCCGGCTGCTGGACGAATACGATCGCGCCAACGCCGAATGGGTTGTAGAGGTTCAAGAGAAAATTGATGCTGCAATCATTGCATCAGAACAAACACCACCCCTTGACGGAGAACTGTTTGTCAATCAAATTCTAGAGCGATTTCGGCAAGTCCCTCAAGAACCAGCATGAGCCGCTATGTCATCAACATTCTCGCGAGTCGAGATCTTAACGAAATAGCTGACTATTTCGCTGAAACGAATCTTGAGGCAGGGGAGAAATTTTTCAGCGATTTTAACCGAAAGTGTCAACAACTCGTGGCCTTTCCCAATAGCGGAAAAAGCTATACAGAAATTCGTCCAGAACTGCGGGTTTTATCCTTAGACGGTTATATTTTATTCTACAGGATTCTTGAGGATGGAATAGAGATTCTACGAGTTGTGAGTGGTCGTCGCAACCTTCCATCTCTTTTTGAAGATAGGTAATTGTCTTTTTGATGGTTGGGACAAAAATGCGATCGCCCACTTCCTCAGACCTATTGTCTGGCTTGAAGGTTGTGGTGGGGACTGCGATCGCCCGATCGATTACGGAAATAAACGTGCGGTTGACCCGTACAAACACTGCATCGTTAAGCCGACAGGGACTGAGCGATCTGACCAAAGCGCGATCGCGCCCTTGATAGTACAACAGCGCTTCATGAAAAGCGGCTCTATCAAAATCTGGCCAGAAGGTTTCCGTAAAGTAAAACTCCGTGTAGGCTAACTGCCACAAGAGGTAGTTACTCACTCGTTGCTCTCCGCTAGTACGGATTAGGAAATCAGGGTCTGGGGTGCCGGAGGTGTAGAGGTGTTGCCCGACGAGTGCTTCATTGACCGCCTCAGGTTGCAAAGTGCCCTGTTGAACTTGCTCCGCAATGCGGCGGCAGGCTTGGGTCAGTTCTGCTCGGCTGCCGTAGTTTACGGCGATCGTAAAGTGGATGTCCTGGTTGTGGGCCGTTTGGGCGATCGCAGTTTCAATCTCCCGTCGTAAAGAGTCAGCTAAGGCAGAGAGGTCACCGATAAACGAAATTCGAACGCCTTCCCGTTTCATTTCAGCCAATTCCCGGCGCAGCAACCGCTCAAACATCCGCATAATAAATTCGACCTCTTGGAGAGGTCGCTGCCAATTTTCCGTGGAGAAAGCATAGGCCGTCAGGGCTGAAATTCCCCAATCTTTGCAACAGCGCAGAAGATCTTTCAGGGTTTTGGCCCCCTGGCGATGGCCGACAATGCGCGGGAACCCTCGTTTTTTGGCCCAGCGACCGTTTCCATCCATGATGACAGCGACGTGGTGGGGCAATTGTTGCGGGTCAAGGTCAAGAGGGCGTTGGGTGAGATTTGAAGTCTTCATGGAAATTATAAAGATAAGGTGAGAATTGGAATTGGTGGGTTTATTTCACCACGTCGCTGTTTATAAGGTGCCCAGGACGATCGCCAAAGAGTCTGTGCAGATATTCTGGAGTTAGGCTATGGCTCCAGGTGCAAAGCTGTTGGAGGGCGATCGCAAAGGTCCAGAGGAAGCTGGCTTTATTGTTGAAAGACCAGGCTTCCCAGTGCAGGGTTTGGGCCATCCGTTTGAGAGTGTGCAGCAGGCTGCTGTGTTGGTCTGTTTGCCAAAGTTTCTGGATTGCGCTTTGGCTTAAAGTTTGGAGGACCTTCAACCTTGAGGAATCTGGATAGGCCCAGAGCCCGAACCCCCAGAATTTGGTCATGTGGTTGATTTCGTCTATTAACAATTCCTCTAGGACCGATTGCAATGGCCCAGTTGTGTGGGCCATGAGCCAGAGATAGAGACAGGTTGCCCCATATTCGGTTGCGATGCGGTGGAGTCCGTGGTAGTAGAGATCGACGTGGGGATTATCAGTGGGTTGGTAGGGGCGCGGTGTATGGGAAACGAGGCGGAGCTTGAGTCCAGTGAGTTGGGTATACAGCCTTTGGAGCGCGGGCGCGTGTTGCCGTTCTTCTTTCTCCCACAATCCCAGTTCTACGAGTGTTCCTCGGTCATCTACAGCACCTCCGACAAATCGAGCCATGTCTGGATGGAGCGGTTCTAGATACTGACGGCTGGTTTGGGTGTAGCCGCGAATGGGTTCTTCTGTATCGGCTGAGCCCGCCAGGATAGCGATAAAGACCAACGGCTCGATCCCGATAATTTGAGAGGCATTAACACTTTGCCAATTCAGTCGTCTCCAAGGACGCGGTTGAGGAGTTTGGAATTGAAGGGGGAGGTCGGATAGGCGATCGCAGAGGACATCCGCACTCAAGTAGGTTTGGATGAGGGCTTGGATGCGCCGTTGCGTTTGCCAAAGGTTGGGTTGAGGGGTGAAATTCCCTGCTGAATCGATGGCAGCAAGTTTGAGTGGAAATGGGTTAGCTATCATGGCCGCAGACTTTATCCTTTACTGTTTCTGCGCTTTTAGCTTAGAAAACCAAAGATCGGATTGTCAGTCGGGATAAGTCGGGAATATTCCGTTTCTCTAAAGACGGAAAAGGTCGGGTTAGCGATCTAACACAGAAGCATGAGGATCTAGAACGTACGCTCTCCTTACGCCTGAGCCTTTGCGCTAATTCAATCCATACATATAATATTGGGTCGATAAATCTAAATTTTGTTTATTAATCCTCACATATTCCTCATATTTTCTTATTAATGTATGAATGGATTAGCCTATATACATTTAAAAATCGAACCTTCAGTTACTTCTAGGAAGCGTGATTGCAACTACCACTAAACTGCCATTATCTGGGTAGGAGAGGTATTTTAGGGAGTGACGGTAGTTCGTCTGGGGGTTATTTCAGGAAGCTGGCTCGAACGTCAAGCCAGCAAGGCTCCATTTTTGCGGCTAAACTCTTTTGTTTAGACGTAATTGCCGCATTTTTATTTCATTAGTCTTATTGCTTCATCGATCGCGCTTTCAAATACATTCTGTAGTTTTCCTGCCTATCTGAACAGTTCAATAACTGCTAACACCCCGCACAAGTCACGACGGGCTTGAGATTGTGTGGGGCTAACGTTTGACCTCAAAAATTTGGGGAAGGAGATAAGTATGTTTGGGAAAATATCTGAGAAATATATGCGTCTGACCAGAATGTTACTCGCGATCGCCTGGTTGGTCCTGATTATCTCAATGTTCTACGACCCAATTTCATTCAAATTCACATCAACTGACCAATTCTTTGGCCCTCATGCCTCATGCTTTCAATTCCAAGGTCAATGTCTTCCCACTTCTCCCTATCGGATGGGAGCCAGAATTTTTTGGGGAATGATTGTACCGCTCGTGATCTTCCTGCTGCTGGTCTTTGGCCATGAGAATTGGCGGCGGATTTGTCCGCTGTCATTTTTTTCACAGTTACCCAAAGCCTTTGGAATTCAAGGTAAGAGAATTGTCAAAAAAAACTCTTGGTTAGATCGCAATGTTCCGTACTTGCAATTTTGTTTTCTATTCCTGGGTTTATGTATTCGCTTGCTGTTTGTCAACAGCGATCGCTTGCTGTTGGGATGGTTTCTGATCCTGACCATCTTTTTGGCTATTGGCGTTGGATTTTTGTTTAATGGTAAATTTTGGTGTCACTATATTTGCCCCATGGGACCCGTACAAGAAGTATTTGGCGAACCAGGTGGATTATTCACAAGCCAAACTCATGTTGCACCAAAAGGCATTACACAATCAATGTGTCGAAAGATTGACGCTCAAGGTCGTGAAAAGAGTGCCTGTGTTGGATGTAAGAGTCCTTGCATAGATATTGATGCAGAAGCAGCTTACTGGGCAAATATCCGAAAGCCACATCGAAAATTCCTCATTTACGGTTATGTGGGTCTGATCGTTGGCTTTTATGGATATTTTGGTTTGTATTCAGGTAACTGGAATTTTTTGTCAGCGGGGGTTTGGAATGAAACCAATCAATTGGCAACTTTAATGAACCCTGGCTTTTTCATTGCAGGTAAAGCAATTGGCATCCCGAAGCTTCTAGCAGTGCCCCTCACGCTGAGCATTTCTACAGTGGCCGTCCTTTCATTTGGCTTGTGGATTGAAAAGTTAGTCAAGCGTTTCCAAAAGCATCGTGAAATTCTCAGTCCTGAGTATTGGCAAAGTAGAGCGTTTGCCATCGCCAAGTTCGTCGCATTTAATCTATTGTTTTTTATGGGTATATATCCCACACTGGACTACTTCTCTCCTTTGATTCGTCTCTTTACGATTTTGATGGCTATATTAGCCAGTAGTGCATGGCTGATCAAAATCTGGAAGCTCAGTCCCAGCCAATCGCGGAGAAAAGTTCCCTCCCTTCGCGCAACAAACGCAAGCTTGCTGTCCGAGGTCTGAAATCTTTTCTGCTCGGCTTGAGTTTGGAGATCGCAATGTGGATTCTACTCAATAGATGCTGGCAATGTTAAGTTAGACCTTGCCCTGAATCATGTCGGCGGCCTTTTCGGCAATCATAATAGTAGGCGCATTGGTATTGCCGTGGGGAATGACGGGCATGATAGATGCATCCACGACTCGTAAGCCTTCAACGCCGTGAACCTGCAATTGAGAATTCACAACGGCCATTTCATCGCTACCCATTTTGCAAGTGCCGACAGGATGGTACAGCGTTTCAATGGTGGCTCTAAGAAAATTGCGAATTTCTCGATCGGATTGAACTTTGGGACTGGGAATCACTTCTTCTCCTCGGTAGGAATCAAATGCCTTTGCCGAGATGATGTTTCGTGCTAGCTTAAAGCCTTCAATCATCACGGGCCAATCCTCTTCCTGGGTGAGGTAATTAGGTTGAATGCAAGGTGGGGCGGTGGGATCTTTGGATCTCAAACGGATCCAACCTCTACTTTTGGGTTGGAGAGGGGTTATCCCCAGAGCAAAGCCATGACCTTCCAGACGGGTAAATCCATGATTGTAGAAGGGTGCAGGTGCAAAATGAAATTGCAGGTCTGGTAGTGCAGTATTGGGAAGAACTCTGACAAACCCACCCGCCTCTGCAAGATTGGATGTGAGCGGTCCTTTCTTAAATAAAAGATATTTCAGCAAACTTCCAGGTGTTTCGGCATTGATAAGGCTGACAGACTGAGAACATTGATAGACCGGGCTGGCAACCAAATGATCTTGCAAATTCTGCCCCACGCCTGGAAGATGAACGATCGGTTGAATGCCTATTGCCTTGAGACGATCTGCGGGACCGATGCCAGAAAGCATCAGCAACTGTGGTGAGTTAATCGCTCCCCCGCAGAGAATAATTTCTTGGGCAGCGCGGACCTGGTGTACGGTGCCTTTGTGCCAATAGACTACCCGCACGGCTCGGTTATTTTCGAGGTGAATCCGTAGAACGGTGGATTGGGTTAGAACTTTTAGGTTGGGTTGTTTGAGAATGGGCTTGAGATAAGCCGTAGCAGCACTACAGCGTTTCCCATTGCGTTGGGCGACTTGATAAAAGCCAACTCCTTCCTGGCTTACACCGTTAAAGTCAGGATTGTGGGGCAAACCAATTTCCCGTGCAGCCGCAATAAATGTGAGAGAGAGCGGATTGGGGTCGCGTAAATCAGTGATGTCTAATGGCCCTTCCGTGCCGTAACCCTCGGATGCACAGCGGCTTGATGTTCTGCTTTTTGGAAGTAGTGTAGAACATCTGGGTAGGACCATCCGATATTTCCTTGTTTGGCCCAACCATCGTAATCTTGAGGGTTGCCACGAATATAAATCATGGCGTTCATAGTGCTACTACCTCCTAGAACTTTGCCACGCGGCCAATAGAGCGATCGCCCGTCCAATGCCGTCTGGGGTTCTGTCGTATAGTTCCAGTCCAGTTTGCCTTTGAACAAGGTTGGAAAAGCTGCGGGGGTATGGATGGCCGAGGCGCGATCGCTTGTCCCAGCCTCTAGCAGCAGAACGGTGCGATCGGTTTGGGTACTGAGGCGGTTGGCAAGGACACATCCAGCGGAGCCAGCCCCAATGATGATGTAGTCATAGGTGGAATCGGGCATGGGGTTGTTTTCAATCTATCCGATAGTTTACCCAGGATCTTAGGTGTTTTGCTGAACCCATACGGATACAGAACCTCCATTACAACGAAACTCACCCCAGCCTTCTTCATTGGTTTGAATGGATTCTTTCACCTGTTGTGTAATGTCTTGGAAGATGGCATTGGGCTTTCCTACTTCCATCCATTTACTACCCCCTTGTCCATCACTCATGATTGCAGCCATTGCATTGGGATGTTGCTCAGAACCCAAACGAGTCCAGCCGATGATATCGGGATGGTCAAAATAGTCATATTGCGCTCCGTAGGCAAAATTCTTGCGGGCAAAAAGCAATTGGTTCAAGATAGTTTTGTGAGAATCCAGCCAAATTTCATACTCCTTGCCATCCCGTCCCTTATCTTTGTAGTGAGCCCCATAGTAGTCGGGATAAAAAATGCTGGGATATCCTTCACTTCGCAATAGAATCAATGCGTAGGCCAAGGGCTTAAACCAGGATTCCACCACTGATTCCAATGCTTGTAGGGGTTGCGTATCGTGGTTGTCTACAAAGGTTAATGCAAACAACGGAAGCTTTTGCATGAGCGTATTGTCGAGAATCTTACGCATGTCAAAAGCACCGCCAGCTTTACTTGCGCGGTGGAAGTTGTAGTGAAGGGGCACGTCAAATAAACTCAGTCGTCCGCCTGCATTGCCAATATACCAACTCAAAGCTCCAAAGTCTTCCGACCAGTATTCTCCTACTGTAAATAGGTTGCGCTGGAATTTCGCTTCCAAGTGATCCAACCAATCACTAAAAAATCACCGTTGATGTGTTTGATCGCATCCAAGCGGAAACCATCCACTCCGGTTGTATTGATAATCCACTCTCCCCAGTACTTCAACTCTCCCCGAACTTCTGGGTGATTCATATCCAGATCGCAACCCATTAGGTAGTCATAGTTGCCTTGACTCAGATCGACCTTGGTTTCAAAGCTTTTATCTTTCATGCGGAAGACCGCTTTGTAGCTAGGATCGTGGCTGTTATAATCCACCGAATCAAAATGCCACCAGGACCATTTCATACTGGAGTATTGCTCTCCCCGACCTGGAAAGTTAAACTTCGTCCAGGATTTAACCTGCCGGATGTCGCCAATCTGACGGTTGCGATCGCTAAAGTCAAAAGGGATTGCTTCAAACTCTTCCTCTGCATCCCCGCCCATTCTGTGGTTAAACACCACATCTGCATAAATATTTAATCCTGCTTGTTTTGCAATTTGGATAGCTGCTATATATTCATCTTTCGTACCGTATTTGGTGCGGATGGAACCTTTTTGATCGAACTCACCTAGGTCAAATAAGTCGTAGATGCCGTAGCCCACATCCATGCCCCCTCCAACACCTTTATAGGCAGGGGGTAGCCACAGGGCTGTAATACCTGCGGCAGCTAGTTCGCGAGCTTGCTCCTTCAGCGTTTGCCAATGACGCCCATCCGCTGGGAGATACCAGTGAAACCATTGCATGAGCGTGCCGTTAAATTCCAGTTGCCGCCGCTTTGCAAGGGTTTGAGAATGTTCCTGAAGCCACTCGCCTAAGTAAGTTTGTGCATCTGACAGCACAGATGGGGTTAGCTCTTTTCCTAAGGTTTTGAAGCGTTGTTGAAGCTTTTGATAGGGATTCGTCACAATCAATGTCCTCACGAGATAAAACAAGGTTTTACGAGATTTCTGACCGAGAATGATTAAGCTGCGTTCCCATTGCAGAATAACACGCACTGAGAGATCGAACTTTCTATCAAAAAGATAAATCTTCTGAATGGCCTGCACTACTTGGCTACAAGATTTTGTGATTTACTTCTAGTTATTGGCGATCGATAACTTCTTTAAACTTCTTCTGATAGCAGCTTTCCTTGAACCCGTTCATATTCATCCTCAAGCAGCCATTCCTGTGCTTCTTGATAATTTGAGTGGGAAACCACCAACTTGTAATTTGATGCAGGGTTAAAGATCTGACAAGAGC
Source organism: Acaryochloridaceae cyanobacterium RU_4_10 (assembly GCA_012032135.1). Taxonomy (GTDB): domain Bacteria; phylum Cyanobacteriota; class Cyanobacteriia; order Thermosynechococcales; family Thermosynechococcaceae; genus JAAURS01. Next base: position 14,683 of record JAAURS010000063.1, read on the forward strand.
CATCCCGATCTCCAATCAACATCAACACTTTAGGCGGGAAAAGCACTGGATCGATCCAAAGCTCCAAGAATTTCCAGGTTTCAGCTTGTTTTGCGAGGGCTGGTTCGTGGGATAACATGATACTCACCTGTGGTTTCACGACTTTGATTTCACCGTAATACAATGGCGTTGGGCTACCGTCTACTCTAATTATGTAGCCAATTGCCTCCGAAAAATATAGGCCATAGCGTTCGTAATCGTCCTCTTCATCCTCTATTCCAGTTCTTTCCCCCTCTTCAATGATAGCTTGAGTGACTTGTTCGAGCGTTTCATAATCTTTAAAGACGTGCGCTCTACCTTCTCGCCGCAGGAGTCGCTGAACTTGAGACGTATTGGGTAAGTGTCGATTGACCAGGCTAGGGCGTGGGTCTGGAATAATGTCTCGGTCGATACCGCTCATGGGCTACGATGATTACGCTCGAGTGCAGACTGCAATAGTAAACGATTTTTGTTGTGCTAGAGTTATCGATCGCTCAACGCAATGCCATCATGGAACCTATTGATAGGATTGCCGAGTGGGAGTCCGTTTAGAGTCCTTTATTACTCAATCGCCTCCACTTGATTCCGAGTGGCTTTCTGGAGCCAAAGGGTTACTCCTTCTGCCAAGGCTTTAGAGAGCTTTTGTTGGGCTTGAGGATTGGTAATCCATTCAAATTCATTGGGGTTAATCATAAACCCAAGCTCGATCAGAACCGATGGAGCGATCGCAGGACGGGTCAAGGCCAAGTTATTCCAGTAAATACCATAGGAAGGACGTCCTAGCTTTTGGACGAGGCGATCGTGGAGAAATACCGCTAGGCTTTGAGCTTGAGGGTTGTACCAAAAGGCCGCAACCCCTTTTGTATTCCAAGCATCGCCACCATCCGGCAAGGCATTATAGTGCAGGCTGAGGGCAAGCGTAGGAGCGACCTGTTCGATTTTTTTCGTTCGATCGTTGGGATACAGATCGTCATCTCCTTCACGGGTCATAATAACCTTTGCCCCGCGCCGTTCTAGCTCTTGACGCAGCAACTTGCTGACGAGTAATGCAACGTCTTTCTCGGGATAGCCCGATGGTCCCACAGACCCGAGATCGTTCGCACTACCATGTCCTGGATCTAGCAAAATAGTGGTTCCCGTCAGAGACTTTGACTGCAAAGTGGGCGGGTGTCGTAACGATAGGACTAAACTCGTGCCTTCATAGTAAAGTTGATAGCCCCATTGCTGTTGATGTTTGAGCTGAATTCGATACTGGAGTCGATCGGGGGAAATCTGCTCCCAATCCAGTCGTGACAAGATAGGATCGGGAGTCTGGACAATCGTGTCGGTTTGGGCGGTGGTGTTGTGAAGGGTGAGGGTAAACGTGCGATCGCCTTGCTGCACGGAAATGGGCACGGGCACCTGAAGGGGAAAAATGAAATTTGTGCGATTGGAGAGCGTTTGGACTTTTACACTGCGGATGAGGGATCGCGGGATCGTTGCATTCTCAAGCGAACGGGTTTCGGCTTGTTTGATCCAGCCGCCATAGTCTAGCCGAATCCATTCTCCATCACGACCCGTCACTTGGGCACGAGTCCCCTTAGGAAGAGGCGTCAGGCGCGAATAGTCCGTACTAGGACCTGTCCGCGCTACTCCTTGGTCACTGGTTACTTCAACAACAGCGATCGTCTGGGGAGAGAGAATTTCAATCTTTCCAGGTCCTATCTTTTGAATATTCTTATTCCCTTGACGTAATTCAAAGGTCGGTTTCCCTAAATCTCCTGGAGTTGAAAAAGCAGTACAGCCCTGGTATAAGCCTGGATTAATAGCTTGAGCGGGACTATTAGACCCCGTTAAGATTGCAGAATTGGGCGGTAGTTCAACAGCACTTGTTTGCGGTTGTAAGGTAACCGTTTGCCTCCCCAAACGCACGTTGACTTGGGAATTAGGCGGGGCGATCGCGCTGAAACACAAGGGTTCGTTAGGTTGTTTTGCAATATCTTTTGCAGGGGTCAAAGATCCTTCGCCAAAGGTAAATCCCTTAGGAGCGGGAGGTGCTGTAGAAGTTCGTTTGATGTTAAGAGTTAGGGTTTGGTCTCTGTATCTCAAGGTGACACTATTGTCACCCAATTGAAGCGGAATACTGGGTGAAAAATGCCCTGCTGGACTGCGATCGCGGATGACTTGTCCATTGACAGTCACTGAACTATCAGCAGGTGCGGTGCCAATTAAAAAATGCGATCGGATGTGGTTTCATGTTTGGGAGGTGGATAGACCACTTTCAGAGCTTGTTGGGCCGTTGCGGGAAGTGCAATGAGCCCTGCCACCACGACCGATCCGATCCAATAGTTCATGTCTAATCCTCGCTATCAATAGACTCGCAAACAATCCGTAAATAGATGAAGTTATGATGCCGTTTTAGCCCAAGGCTTATCCCCTGGTTGATAGCTCCGCACTATCCGCCCAGCCCCACGGACCTGGGTATAATAATTGCGGCTCACTGGGTCTCCGTCTTCCGCAAGCGCATCAATCCCAATGCCATTCCGGCCCTGGTCTTTACCAGAACTGTGAATATAGGTTCCATTGCCCAAATAAATGGCAACATGGGTGGCTTTTACAGGCGTCCCAAAAAATATTAAATCACCTGGTTCTAGAACAGCCTCAAGATCTTCGGGCGATCGCCTGGATTGTGGAGGGGTTGGACGAAGGATTCCTGTTGGTAGGCATCTCTGGGCAACCAAATACCGTGAGTAGAAAATGCATGTTGGACCAGACCAGAGCAATCGTAGTTAGGACCGATCGTCCCTCCCCAAAGATAGGAATTGGGTTGAGTCATGGCTGATTGAGCAAAGGCGATCGCATTGGGAATCTGGGCTTGGATTTCTGCGAAAGATGGATGGGGTGGATGATATAGCGTAGCTGTGGGTTGAATCTTATCCAAGTCTTTCAGGCTCATCCATCCTGGATAATCATCTTCACAGAGGACCACCTGAATAGCAT
>JAAURS010000064.1 GCA_012032135.1 Acaryochloridaceae cyanobacterium RU_4_10
TAGATGTCAATCAATTTTGACTCATTCCATGATTCGGGCCGTTTTTTAGAGGTCGGTTGGTAGCATACACTCGACCCACCCCGCCCTTCGGGCACCCCTCCCCAGAGGGGATCTTCAAGACGTGTGTTGTGCAATCCAGGTTTCAATAGTCCGCACAACCGTATTGGTTTGAGAACGCACCTGCGTTTCGCTAAAGCGTAAGAAACGGACGCCCAGAGATTCCAAACGAGATTGACGGACAAAATCATTCTGTTGAGCAACTTCACCGTCATGACTGCTGCCATCCACCTCAATAGCAAGCCGAAGACACTTGCAGTAAAAATCAACAATGTAGCGATCGATCGGGCGCTGACGGTCAAAATCATAGCCACACATTTGCTTCCGTTGTAGATGCCGCCACAAAATCACCTCACCCAAAGTCATATTGCGACGCAGTTCGCGCGCCAACGCCTTCAAATGCGGCTCATAAGCAATAAAATACGTAGACCCAATCCCCTCCTCGGAGGGGTGCCCGTAGGGCGGGGTGGGTTCAGGTGTAGGCATCATTCCCAATCATTTTCCCTGCGTACAAAAACTTTAACAAATATCAACCCCCTCCAAACCTGATATCATTTCCAAGACAAACCCCCACCCCCATAGCATGACCCGCTTTCGCTTCGACCAATTCTCCAAACAATACCTCGAAGAACTGCTGACCCCCTTGGGTGAAGTCACCATCGGCAAAGAACTCCTAGGCGAAGCTCGACAAATTGATGTCTGGTTTGTCCCGAATCCCCAGAATGTATCAGATAGTGAACTGGGCCTACTGGGACACCTGATCCAAACACCCTGCCTCCTCGAACCCTACCGCAGCCCACCCAAACCCTCAGAAATCAGAGACTGTCTGCTCAAGCTCTTTCTGACCCATTCCGAATTCCAACGCCAAGCCAAACGCGATAATACTCGCCTAAATGAAGCAACCCTACCCAGACTGTGGGTCTTGGCCTCTTCTGTCTCTGAAAACTTGTTGCGAGGTTTCAGCACCCACACAGATGAGCCAAACTGGGGCACAGGCATTTATTTTTTAGGAAACCACATTCGTGCTGCCATCATTGCCATCAACCAACTGCCTAAAACCCAAGAGACATTGTGGCTGAGACTGTTAGGCAAAGACCATACCCAACAGCAGGCCATTGCTGAATTGATTGCCTTGTCACAAGAGAATCCATTTCGGAGCCGAGCCTTAGAGCTATTAGCAAGTTGGCGGATTACGATAGAGACAAGTGACCTGATAGATACTGAAGCACAGGAGTTGATTATGCAATTATCGCCAGCCTATATAAAGTGGCGCGAGGAAACCCTTCAAGAGGGTCGCCAAGAAGGGCGGCAAGAAGGTGAAGCACAACTCGTCCTTCGTCAACTGATCCGACGGATGGGTGAACTTTCTCCAGAAGTGCGATCGCAGATCCAATCCCTATCCCTCCTTCAACTTGAATCTTTAGGTGAAGCCTTACTCGATTTTTCACAACCTTCAGACCTACAGGATTGGCTGCGATCTCAATAACAGGTGACTGGCCTTGCGACCGCAGCCTTCACCCTAGCCCTCATCCAGTCTAAGCAATAGAGTCTGGATCTATCCCCTGCGATCGCAGCATCACCGCTAATTGCTGTGTTCTTTGTTGCGCTTGCTCTTTAGCCAGTTCAGCCTGTTCTCTAGCCAGTTCGGCCCGTTCTCTAGCCAGTTCAGCCCGTTCTTTAGCCTCTCGCTCTATCTCTTCTGGCAATGGAACAATCTGTCCTTCTGCACTAAACCAGCGCAGTTGCTGTTCATAGATACCTAGAAAAAGCTGAAGCTGTTCGCTCCATAGCCATCCAGAATTTGTCGGCACGATCGCCTCATAATGACCGTTCACCAACTCAAACCCCGCAAACTCTAGTGTCTCTGGATGAAACCAGAAATAATTTGGAACTCGCCATACATCTTGATACAGGTCTTTCTTTTTACCTCGGTCCACTGTTGCAGTTGAGTTAGACAGCAGCTCAATGACAACATTGGGATATTTACCCCCTTCTTCCCAAACCGCCCAACTGCGACGGTCCTTTTTCTCTGTACCCAACACGATAAAAATGTCAGGGCCACGGAACTCGCGGGACTTAAGCTGCTGTTCGTTGTAGTAGACGGTTAGGTTGCCAGAAATGTAAAAATCTGGACGGTCTTGCCACCAATATTTGAGGAGTCGAATCAACAGGTCAATTTGATTGCGATGAAAATCAGTTTCCAAGGGTGGCTCATCACTATAGAGGTTAGTGGGGAGACGCTTAATGTCGTCAGCAATATCCTCATCAACAGAGGGTGGGTTAGCATCAAGACGAACCATTGCAGGACACTCCAGCGGGACTGTCTCCAGTATAAACGAAGAGAAATTGAGCAATTTTTCGCTCCTGTTTATCTGTGATGCGACAGATGATATAGCTATGCGTCTGCCCAATCCACAATTTCAGCCTATTAATGAATGCGGTTATTTGCGACTTTTAGATAACTGAGGTTCAGCTTTCCCAAAACAGGCATCAGAATCATTAGCTTGAAGCACAACGGCAAGCAATCCCGGAAATAACGCATCTAACTCTTGCTGCCGGAGAGAGTTGAGGTGCTGCGTGCCCTCCTTCCGTGAAAAAACCACCCCCGATTCACGCAGAATTTTAAAGTGGTGAGACATCGTAGACCGCGCGATCGCAAAGTCAAAGTCGCAGCAATTTTGTTCCCCACGCGTTGCCAACTGTCTCACAATGGCCAAACGAATGGGGTCGCCCAGCGCGTAAAGTACGCCTGGAAGACTAATTTGCTCGCAGTCTGGATGATACATCGGCCTCATGCTTGCATTATCTCACAAACTCATTTAGTATTTTAATTGTTCGAAAAATTCGAATAAAAGAACAAAGCAGTATTGCCCGAGTCAAGATTGTCCTGTCCGATTCAAGAAGGAAAAATATTATGACAGCAAATGCTCTGTTTGCGCCGATTAAGATTGGTGCGCTGGAACTCCGCAACCGTGTCGTGATGGCACCGCTCACCCGTGCCCGTGCGGGTGCAGAACGCATCCCAAATGCCTTGATGGCGAAATATTACCGACAACGGGCTAGTGCAGGACTGATTATTTCCGAGGCAACTCATGTATCGGAACAGGGGATTGGCTGGGTTGAAACGCCTGGAATTCATACTGAAAAGCAAGTTGAGGGCTGGCGTCTAGTAACGGATGCCGTCCATCAAGAAGGTGGCAAAATTTACTTGCAGCTTTGGCATACCGGACGGGCTTCTCACCCAGATTTTCAGGTGGGTGGAGCGTTGCCTGTATCGGCTTCTGCGATCGCCCCCGCAGGTTTTGCCTACACGCCTTTAGGGAAAAAACCTTATGTCGTTCCCCGAGCGCTGGAAACTGATGAAATTCCAGGGGTTGTACAAACCTATGCCGATGCCACGCGTCGCGCTCAGGATGCAGGGTTTGACGGAGTAGAAATTCATGGCGCGAATGGCTACTTGATCGATCAGTTTTTGCGAGATGGCTCCAATCGTCGCACCGATGCTTACGGGGGTTCTGTGCAAAATCGGATCCGGTTTTACAGGAAGTGACTGAGGCCGTAGTATCTGCTTGGAGTGCAGATCGGGTAGGGGTGCGGCTTTCTCCCATCGGTCCTTTCAACGATATGGCTGATAGTAACCCTATCGCAACTTTCTCCGCTGCTACTGCCATGCTCAACAGCTATGGATTGGCTTACCTGCACGTCTTGGAAGCATTACCAGGACACATGCTAGCAGGCGAAGGCGAAGTTGTTACCCCCCATCTGCGCCAAATTTTTAAGGGTCCCCTCATGGTAAATGGAGGTTACGATCGCGAGACGGGCACACAGGCGATCGCGCGAGGTGATGCAGACCTGATTGCCTATGGCGTCCCTTTTATTGCCAACCCCGATCTACCGGAGCGCTTCCGTCGCAATGCGCCTTTGAACCCGCCGAATACCACAACGTTTTACTCCCACGGGCCTGAAGGCTATACAGATTACCCCACGTTAGAGCAAGTGGGAAGTGTTGCGATCGCATCGTAGAAGTTGGCGATCGCCAAATACCTAATCAGCGGGAGACATTCATCATGTCTCCCGCTGACTCTCTCATTCAAGCTGATAAGCACGGGCAAAAAATCATCCAAAGGGGAGAAGTTGATAGGTTTGACTTTCCACAAGGACGTATATCCCAAGCGCAACGAACACAAACGGGACAATGCGGTGACTGTATTGGGTAAGTCTACGGGCGATCGCTTTCTGCCGAGCTAACCGTTCGGCGACAAAACACCAGACCCCCACTAACAGAAAGAACACGCCCAAAATGACAGCTAACTGGGGGAGGGAACTGTTGGCAAACAGCGGGACATAAATGCCAATATTATCTCCACCATTAGCGATTGTAACGGCGGCTACGGTGTAAGTCTGGGGATTCAGTAAGGTTTTGAGCCTAGACCAAACTGAGGTAGTCCCAACAAGATCGTTCATTTCAGGAGAGACATCTTGAATGCTGGGCTCATCTTCTGAGCATTGAATGAGTTGACTGACTCCGATCGTAATAGGCAAGAAACCTAGCAATCCCAACCAAGACTTTGAAATCACCAACCCACTCAAATAACCTGGCAAACTGGCCAGTAATAGCGCACAAAAACCCAGATATTGGCCCAAAATCACATGGCGGCGGCGAAATTTGGCATTGAGTTGAGCGAAAAACACCATTAAAACCACAATGTCATCGATGTTAGTGGCAACAAAAGACGTCACGCCCACAAAAATTGCTCCAACCAACCCGTTCATGACGCCTCAGCCCTCTCCAAACGATGCAACACCCCAGACAATCTTGAGAAGTATATGGAGAACTTTAATTTTCCCAGGTTTTCTCTTTAGAATCGAGTAAATTTCGGTGATCGCTTGCAAGAACAAGCCCGAGGATACGTAACGCCAGAGTCCTTTACCCACGGCTCCTCAGCACAGCGGGTGCATTGGTTTACCCAAGGGATCGAAACGGGACGCGTTGCCCAATGCAATACTTTTGCGGCCCCTTAGCAGATTCAAATTCTTCCCTAACAGATTTAAGCCCTGTCCCATTAATCTTGCAGGGCGTATGAACAAATAGAGAAAAGATAATTCTGGGGGGAGCGGCCAAAATTTTCGGTCTGTTTCGGTCGTGTCGATAATTGTGTAATGGATGACATAGCGCACAAATTGCCAACTGAAATACATCCACTGGGGCATTGGGCTATTTGGCCCTGAATGTAAGATGAATTGGAAAAAATGCTTGATGAGCTTTGTATTAGGATGACTTGGGCTTGAAAACAATCGCTTTTGCATCCGCGCACAAAAAATTTCGATTACTGGATCGCGTTGCCTTCTTTGTTGAAGGAGATGGCCGATCTCATCAGGTAACTGGCACCGTATGACCCTCTGAATCAGCAACAAACTAATCAACAATGGGCGTTCGATCCCCAGCGCGTGTGCTTGTTGCAATAGTTTTGTCCAATCCAGAGTTTGATGAATGCAGATTAACTCAGCCAAGTCGCAAATTTGGAGTAAAGTCTGCCGATCCTCGTACCCCGATCGGGTAACCTGTAACGCCAGAATAATAACTAGGTCATCCCAAGAAAAGTCAATGACGGTTTGATTTGCAAGGCATAAAAGTCTGGATCTCTGCCACAAGCTTTCAAATTCAGGTGGCTTAAATGGGAAAGTTATAGAGGGAGTTAGCTGCCAGTGAAGGTCTACTATCGCAGTTTTAGACGGATTAAATAACTCCTGTTGCCACCCGTCTTCCAATCCACATTGGTACCCTTGCCCTAGAAGTAATTTCTTTGCCTTGGGAACGTCTTGCTCCCTAACCAGAATATCTAAATCGGAAAATTTACGAAGGGATGGGGAGCCATAAATGGCAGTGGATAGGACAGATCCCTTAAAGGGAATGGCGAGAATATTGCTATCTCTAAATAAGTCTAAAAGTCTCAGCAATTCTTTGGTAAGCAAGTGGTTGCGCAATGCATTCATGTCATAGTAAAGCTGGAGTCGAGCGCGGGCGAAATTGGGTATCGCAGCTGGGCAGATCGTCTGAAGATTTTGATGGAGAAGCGATACGGTACCGTGTTCGCAGGAACTCCGGATCAGAAAATCCCAGTCAATATCTTTTTGAAGGAGACTTTTGATGCGATCGCCTGTTTCTGGGTCTACATTCATGCGGGAACAACACAGCAACAACTCAATTTCCAAGTGTCTCATTTCAAGAAAGAGCCAAGCAGGTTGTTGAGCTGAGGTGTACATACTTAAGCCTAGGGCGATGGAGTCCAAGATTAATTCAAACTACAAGCTCAAGTATTCCCATAATGCACTCAAATGTCATCTATTTTCTACGAGCAGATAAAATTTATAATCGTTGCGCGGCTCGTTCAAACTCCTCTGTGGCTTTCAGGGTGGCGGAGACGTCAAAAAACTGAGCCGCGATCGCACTAGAACACGTAAACGTATTGAGCCCTTGGGCCGCTAGGGTCGCAATATCCTCAACCCGGCGAATGCTGGCCACCAAAAGACGCGTAGAACTGCCCACGCCGGAGAGCGATCGCTGCATCGCCCCCAACTCTTCGCATCCATTACGCCCAGACTCGTGAATGCGACCCAGATAAGGTGCCGCATACTCCGCCCCAATCGCCGCAGCAAGCAACACCTGAGGCACCGCATCAACCCCCGTCAGCGTTACCCGCATCCCTTGAGGAATCATCTGAGCCGCCGCCGTAACACCAATCTTTGTAATGGGGATCTTCACCACTACCCGTGGATCTAAAGATGCTAGAGCCTCCCCATTGTGGAGATACGCCTCCACAGTACTGCCCCAAGCTTGAAGCTGGACTTCTCGAACGCCCAGCTCAAACGCAACAGAAGCCAGCATTTTGAGTGTCTCTATTTGACAAGGAACGTGGGATTGCTCTAACAGCAAAGGATTTGTCGTGACCCCGTAGAACAGTCCCGTGGGAAACCACTCTTCCCAATCCTTCAAATCCGCACTATCTAGCATGAAACGCAAACTTGACCCAGCCCGATCGCCTAACATCGCCATAACCTGTGAAAACTAACCACCTTTTGGCCTTTCTGCTTACATTACTGTACATAAAAATCGGCAATGTATATAAAATGAACGACCCTGGGTATGCTACACCCACTACTCCCCAAAAGGGTTTGCCGTTTCCTTCTCCGTAATCTTACTGAGACAGAACACGCACTCCAAATCTGTCTGAGGGAAATGGCTAAAAGCTTTCAAAAGTATTGATTTCAGCCAATGTATGTTTGTCAACCGTTTTTACACCTAAAAATTATTAATTTTTGTTGCAAGAAAAATCTAAATTGAGCTGAGAGACCCATTTGCTTTTCTGGAAAGGCATTCAGCCTTTTGGCGTGTTGGGGAAAAGACAACTTTATGATGTTGCACACTACCTCAGGGAGCCTGTTTGTTTTTCAGGTTACACAGGGATGACTGTATTGACGCGGAGGATTGATTGGAGTGGGTGTAAAAGTTCAGTGAATTTTCCGATGTGTTGCAGGTATTGAAGTTCGTACAGTAATGACAGATTGACGTTGCGGTTGAAGCTCATCCCCCAAAGGTGAACCAAACTGGCAGTCAGTAGGTATTAAGCCCTGTTGGACTTCCCTGAGCAATACATACTTTAAGAACATGCTTGCAAATTCAACGTTTGAACTAAAAAATGAAAGTCTTGAACTTCTTCAAGATTATCAACGACATTCCACAACCGCGAAACGCAATCAACTAGTTCAAATGAATTTAGGTCTGGTTCGCAAAGAGGCGCACCGTTGGGTCGGGCAATGCACGGAAAGTTTTGACGATTTGCTTCAGGTTGGCAGTATTGGTTTAATTCGGGCGATCGAGCGGTTTGAACCAACGAAAGGACATGCGTTTAGTTCCTTTGCGGTCCCTTATATCAGAGGGGAGATTCAACACTACCTTAGAGATAAAAGTCCCCAGGTGAGAATTCCACGACGGTGGCAAGAATTACAAAGACAGGCGATGAGCGTCAGCAAAGACATGCGATCGCAGCTCAATCGCTCTCCTGTGGATGGCGAGTTGGCTGAAGCGCTGGGTATCTCCCCAGAAGAATGGCAGGACGTAAAATTATCGGTTTACAATCGGGCTTTGGTGAGTCTAGATGCACCCATTCAGAGCGATGAAAATGAAACGGGTTCTATCGGAGATTTATTGCCAGATCGTCAATACCGTAGTTTTCAGTTGGCCCAAGACGATCGAATTCGAGTTCAAGCTGCCCTCGACAAATTAGAAAAGCGGACCAGTGAAGTCATAGAGTTTGTCTTTTTCCACGATTTGACTCAAAAAGAAACCGCAGATTTATTGGGAATCAGCGCCGTTACCGTTTCCCGCCAGGTCAAAAAAGGCTTGACCGCACTCCGCGATTTGCTAGCCGGAACAGAGGAAGACACAAAGCTTGCGCCACTGCCAGCACCAGCTCCCGTAGCTCATCGCTAATCCTTTATCCGGTAATCGGCTCCAGCCCCGTAAATCCAACCTTCTAGGCGTTGCTGCCAGCGAAAACGGGAGGGCTCTGGCAACCGATCGCTCCAAGATCCTAAAAGGGGACTTATTTGGGTCAAAGCGCTATAGGTGCCTAACGCCCCAAAATGTCCCATCCAATCGAGGAGAGCAGCTACGCCAACCTGCTGCAATATTTTAGGAATCATTCCTGGCGCTTGCAGTGAGACTTGTAGCAGTGTTTGGTAGAGCGGCCCAAATTGCACCACATCTTGCAAGAAAGGTCGCAAGACCGGATCTCCCAAGCGATCCATTGCTTGAAAAACCACAGAAAGCAGGTCGTTGATTTGATTGGGAGCCAACGATCGGTTGGTCCGCACGCTCATCGCTCGTTGAAACAACCAGGTCACCGATAAATTGGGCTGGTAAGGTTGCAACAACCCCAAATCTTTTTGAGATAAAGCATCCTGAGTCAAGGCATCTCGTACGCCTGTGCTGAGACGCTTTAAGTGACGCAGCATCGCCCCAAATCCCCCAAAACTCAACGGTGACTGGCAACCGCTACTATCCCCGATCGCCACCATTCGAGGCCAGGGGAGTGCTAAGGGACTGTTTCGGTAGCTGGGGAAGAGGCCAAATAGCGCTCTTTGAACGTCAAGTGCTGCAATTTCCACACCCTGATAGCCTGGAAGTGCGGTGAGGTAGCGTTCAAAAAGTTGTTCTAAGCTGGGCTGCTGGGGTGTAAAGTCTGCGTAAGTAAACAGGTAAGTGGTCCGACCGTCGCGAGCGGGGAAGGCTTCCCAAAAAATTGATTGCCTTGTTCTATGCCGCTGAGAGATACCATCAAATCCCCCGTCGTTCCCTTAGGAATGCCTTGAGCGCAAGTCCCCACCACCAAGCAAGCAGCATCTGGCTGTTGCGTCCCGCGTGCCTGAGCGACCACGGGTGACTGATGCCCCATCGCATCCAGCATCAGTTTTGCCGTGAGTGTCTGCCCCCCTGCTTTAAGGCAAATTCCATCAGGATGGAGGATGACCCGTTCAAAGGCCGTGTGTTCTAAAAGGTGTCCCCCTTGTTGCAGAAACCTTTGTTTGAGGCATTCCAGTAGATAAACTGGGTTGACGCCTACATTCAGCACATCCCGCACCCAAAACTCCGGTCCGCCCTCAAACGCAATCCGATTGGGGTTGAATTCACTGGCGATCGCCGCTTCCAATTGCTCTGAAGACAATAGTTCTAGCTCCACCAAAACCTGAAGTTCGTGGCGAGACGTATTCCATTCCTGTTGTCGTCCCCGCAGCTCGCCTCGTTCCAAAATAGCGACACGCCACCCCTGCTGCACCAATACAGTCCCGAGTAAAATCCCAAGGGTGCTTCCACAAATGACGACATCCCAATCTATAGAACCCAGTAAGGAGGACTGTTCTGTAACCACTGGTTTGTTGGGGTGAGACTGCTGTGCGCCAAGCGTCCGCCATTGTCGCCAGCGTTCATCCGTGGCTCTCAATTGTGGCAAGGGATTGCCAGGGACATGATGACTGAGCCAATCTGCAACCAACATTAACGTTTTTAACCTATAGGTTGAAAACCAGTACTAAAAGTGGGACAAATAGGGAGTTCTACCGTAAAGGTGGTTTTACCCTGCGCGCTGTGGGCCTGGATATTACCCTGCAATTGCTCCACCAATCGCTTCACTAATGCCAACCCCAATCCCGTACCGCCTTGCTTCCAAGGATCTGCATTGGGGACGCGGTAGAACTTGTCAAAAATACGGGGCAGTTCGTGTTCTGGAATCTCGGCTTGATTGGAGACCATCAATCGCATCATTTCTTGGGGGGTTGGAACAAATACAATCCGCAAGGAAACCTCTCCCCCTTGAGCGGTGTATTTACAAGCATTATTGAGCAGTTCTGCTAAAATGCGCTCAAAACAAGCGCGATCGGATTTAATGGGCGGTAATTCGGGATCGCACTCCACCACAAACTGTTGCTCTCGCTCTTTCAAGCGGGACTGAAAGGGGTCGAGGCTGCGGGGGAGTAAATCCTGTACCCGCAGGTCTTCAACACCCACAGGATTGACCCCTGCCTCCAATCGCTGGAGGTCTAATAAATCGTTAATCAGTTCGGTTTCGCGCTCGCATTCTGCACCTAAGATGTCTACGTAGCGTTTCTGGCGCATTTCCAAGGGAAACTGATTGAGCATGTGAATCGCCATTTTAATGTTGGACATGGGCGTCCGCAGTTCGTGGGAAACGGTGCTCAAGAAGTCGTCTTTGAGATTGTTGAGTCGTTCCAGTTCTTGCATTTTTTGTTGAAGCTGGGCGGTACGCTCCTGTACTTGGCGCTCTAGGTCAGTATTCAGGTCTTGCACTTTTTGGTAAAGCTGAGCCTGATGAATGGCGATCGCACATTGATCCGCAATGGTTTTGATCAGTCCTCGTTCGTCCACATTCCATTCTCGGCTTGACTCATCGGGGGCAATGGTTTTCTGAAAAAGGCTAATGCTCCCCATGTAGTTCTGCAAATAGATGAGTGGGGTGATAAAAATGGATGAGATTTGGCATTGTTGGCAAATGGCCAAAATTTCTAAATCGATTCCACCATCATCTTCTGTCAGTGCAACCTGATTTCCTTGGGCCAATGATCCTTCGCACAGGTGGAGGAATCGCTCGTTGCCCTGAATCAGATCGTGACGTCCTACGGCGGTATGGCTCACGTAGTGATTGACCAGCTCTCCATCCGCACTGATCTGGACAATAATGCAGTGGCTTGCTTCAAGGGCTTCCAACAACAAACCGACTGTAATTTGTAGGACTTCGGCGGTCACCATAGTGCCGCGCATGGCCTGGACAATCCGGTTGATGATGGCTTCCCGCTGGGCTTGGTGTCGGAGTTGCTCTTCGGCGCGTTTGCGTTCTGTAATGTCTGAAACGTAACTCCGTACCAGATCGCTTTCCGCAATGTAGTGGACGGACTGTTCGAAGACGCGATCGCCCAGTTCGACTTCCCGCACAAGAAACTGCGATGGCCTGGTTGTGAGGGCTTTGCCATCGGTAACAGCCCCTGAAGCATGGGGTGTTTGAGTCCCGCATCTGAAATGTCAGGAAACAACATGACCGCCGATGGATTTAAGTACGTCACCACGCCAGATAAGTCAATTTCCAGAATGGGGGTGGGGGTTAATTCTGGAAAGGAGGCTAGGCGAACGAGGGCCGCTTCGCTGAGATCTTGAAAATCATCGTCGGTGGGAACGAGGGTTTGAAAGGGATTGATCGAGTTCGACAGAATGGTGGATAGATCTTTAGCCTCGCGAAATTTGTCGAAGTCATCGTCTGTCAGGTTGGAGAGGGCGTAATACTTCGCTTGAACATCGCCCCCCAACACCAGCATGTCGCCATGTTTGAGATCGTGGGAAAAGAGACGCCGCCCGTTGATCATGAGTCCGTTGGTGCTTCGCTTTCCCTGAAGGTCGCCGTCAATAATGCGGAACAGGTAAGTAGACGAATCGGGAGAAGTGACCCGCAGCAAAATGGCATGTTGGCGCGAAACCAGTTTGGAACGCACCACAATAGAATTAGTAGTGTCCCGCCCGATCGAATAGGTCGCGGCTTCCAGCGAAATGGTCCGTCGGCCTTCTGCATCATCCAAAATGAGCAGGTGACGAAAGCGATTGCGTTGATCTTGATCCATAATTTCAGGCGGATACGGATATGTTCGCGGTAAAACGCACTGTCTAAAGTGTACGAGACGGAATGGAAATTCGCCCAAGATGCCAACATTTCAAAATCTGCTATGGCACGATACGATCGCAACTTTAATCGCTCTAACCCTTGCGGTACTGTGGTTGCGAATGATGGACGCGATCGCCTATCGGGGGTGGCTGGACTCTAAACTCAGCCGCAAAATCATTCATATTGGGACGGGGCCGCTGTTTGTCTTGTGTTGGCCGCTGTTTAGCCCTGAGGGTCACGCGCGCTATTTTGCAGCCTTAGTGCCTTTGATTATTACGGTGCAGTTTGCGGCCATTGGGGTGGGATGGCTAAAGGATCCTGAAGCGGTTCAGGCGATAACGCGCACGGGCGACCCTAAAGAAATTTTGCGAGGGCCGCTATATTACGGATTGGTCTTTATCCTCTGTACGATCGCATTTTGGCGAACGTCTCCCATTGGGATTGTGGCACTGATGCTGATGTGCGGCGGAGATGGGCTAGCGGATATCATCGGTCGCCGCTGGGGAACGCGTAAGTTGCCCTTGAATCCAGACAAAAGTTGGGCCGGATCTGCGGCGATGTTTGGGGGGAGTTTTGGCTTGGCTTTGGTAATGTTGGCTTGGTTCGATCGCTTGGGGTTATTCACTACGCCGTTGAATTTAGGGAATACCGCAGGAATTGTTGCTGCGATCGCATTGGTGGGAACGGTGGTAGAAGCTTTGCCGTTGCGAGATGTTGATAACCTGACGCTGACGGGAGCTGCGGTTGCATTGGGTTTGTGGTTGTTTTGATTACTGCTCCGTCGCCCACCAAGCCCGTAAGACTTCTGCGACCGTCCAAGCTTGGGCAATACAGCCACGAGGCGTCATGGGTGCATCCCCATCAAAAATCTCGCTGAGACTGCCCATGCCATGAGCGGTCAGATGATGAGCCATCGGCTCAAGGAACTGACGGGCTTGTTGGGGGTTGTGATAGATCTGCAAGTGTGCTTGAACAAAGGGGCCTAACAACCATCCCCATACCGTGCCTTGGTGATAGGCTCCATCCCGCTCCCGTTGATTTCCGCCGTAGTGTCCCTGGTATTGCGGGTCGTCTGGAGATAGCGATCGCAAGCCATGAGAGGTCAGCAACATTCGCCCGCATTCATCTACAATCGCCCGCTGTTGCTCTAGAGATAGGAGCGGTTTTTCTTTCAACAGAGGAAGAGAAATCGCAAACAGTTGATTGGGGCGGAAGGCGCGATCATTTCCATCGGGACCATCCAGTCCGTCATAGCAATAGCCAAGCTCTGCATTCCAAAACCGAGCGAAACTGGCTTGAGTGCGGTTTGCCATGTTTTCATAATCTTGATAGGGTTTGCCCAGCCACTGAGCAAATTGCACCATAATTCTGAGCGCGTTATACCAGAGCGCATTAATTTCAATAGGTTTGCCAATCCGAGGCGTGACCACCCAATCTCCAACCTTGGCATCCATCCAGGTCAACTGTACGCCTGCTTCCCCTGCGTACAAAAACCCATCCGCATCATCCAAGTGAATATTGTAGCGAGTGCCGCGACGGTGCCAATCGATGATGTCAGCTAACGCAGGGAAAAGTTCTTGGAGGAGATCGTTGTCTTGGGTCGCACGGTAGTAGGCGCGGATAGCTTCAAAATACCAAAGCGTGGCATCGACCGTATTGTATTCTGGGGTTTCTCCCGCATCTGGAAACCGATTGGGAAGCATTCCCCGATCGATATACTTCGCAAAGGTTCGCAAAATAGATCTTGCGATTTCGGGTCTTCCGGTCGCTAGGGTCAGACCAGGGAGACTAATCATCGTATCCCTGCCCCAATCCCCAAACCAGTGATAGCCTGCAATGACGGTTTTACCGCTAGGTTCATTGGCCGTGGGCCGATTCACAATAAACTGGTCTGCTGCAAGAACGAGTTGGCTGACCCAATCTGGCAGAGGTTTTTCTTGCTGAGGGGTTGAGCGTTGGATGAGTTGTTGCTCGTAATGGCGTTGCGATCGCAATGCCAGTTCCCCATTCAGATCGCTGTTTTGCTCTGTACTCGCCACAAAGGTCAGAGATTGTCCCACCTTGAGAGTGGCTTCAAAATTGGCGACGTGGAGACGATCTTCGCGATCGTCCAAGCCCCTGTAGCGTTCTACTGCTAGATCGAAGCCGTAGTTCCATTCATGGGCAGGCGTAACGGTCCCAGAGTCGCTTCGCAGGTAGAAGGGTGTAGCGCCCAGAAAGGCATCGATCGCAAGCCCTCGGTCTGTTTCACTCACAGACATCTGCCAATTTTTGGCTTGAGTATTGCCGTGGTAGTCTCGGTAAGTCACCAAGGCTTTGAGCGTCAATTGTAGGGGTTGGGTAGCCCGGATTAAGGAGTAGTAGACGTAGGTTGTATTGGAACCTTGCTGCATCCAGATTCGTTTTTCTAACAAGGCATCGCCGCAGGCAAAACGCCAGACGGGTACAGTGCCTTCTAATGAGAACTGCTCGATATTTCGATAGCCAGACGGGGCGATAGTATTTTCTGCCCAAACATTCGTAAAGAGAGGGTAAGTCTTTTCATTGCAGACAACGGTTTCATCTAGTTTGGCGAGGAGTAACGTGCGGCCTAGGGGCGGCTTCAATGCTGCAACCAGTAGCCCATGATAGCGACGAGTGAGGGCTTCGGCGACTGTGCCTGATGCATAACCTCCACTCCCATTGGTGACTAGCCATTCCCGTGAGGTTGAATGGGTGAAGTCTCCACAAATTTCTCTGCCAAATTTAATCATGAGAAAAATAACGTCCTCATAAAGAGATGCGATTTTTTTTGAGGTAAAGAGGGAATACTAGAGAACCAGACTCTATCTTGAGGTGAAATCAATACTCCTTAATTATCCATGCATCTACTTTGTGATTGTTAAAAATTTATCTCACTCATTAGATAACTCCCGCTATTTCTCAAAAACTTTGTTGATTTTATTGAACTTGTCATTATGTCATCCCAAGCCAAATCTCTGCGTAATGCTTTAACTGCGGTTAAGCAGAAAACTTTTACTGAAGCCATCAACCTTCTTGAGGAGATTTTACAAGACCCTCACTCTTTATCACCTTCGGATTTATCCCAGGCTCAAATGACTTTGGTGAAAGCCTATCAGCAAAATGGAGCCTTAGAACAGGCGATCGCACTGTGCCAGCAGTTACTCACGCAAGGGGATTTCCAGGTTCAAGAGTGGGCAAATAAGGCGTTGCCAGCGTTGCTCAAAGCCAGAGAACCTGAAATATCCGATGACGAGATGGCGGCAGAGGATCTGGATGCTTCTCAAGATTTACCGAAGGCAGGACGGGCGGCAGCGGGTGCGATCGCACGCTACCGATTGCAAAAGCGGCTGCAAACCTTGCTTTTGCGTCAAGTGCCACCTTAATCTCTTTGTTTGGGATGGTTCTTGTTTTGTCATTGGCGGTCTTTCTCATCATGACGGGTGAGAATCCCCTCATTGGACTCGTCGTTTCGATCTCGATTACGATTGCCTTTAGCGTTGGAATGTTTTTCCTGTCGCCGTTGCTGATGGATTTGGTTCAGAATTGGTTGTATAAAACCAAGTGGGTTTCTTTGGAAGATGTAAAGCGGTTAAGCCCTGAATCCGCACAAATTATCCAGCGGGTCTGTCAACAAAAAGGCATCCAACAGCCTCGCCTCGGCATTATTGACGACCAGAACCCTACAGCATTTACCTATGGGTCTCTTCCCAATACCGCTCGTTTGGTAGTGAGCAAAGGACTCTTCACCTATTTAGACGATGATGAAGTAGCAACAGTGTACGCCCACGAGTTGGGACATATTGTCCATTGGGATTTTGCCGTCATGACCCTGGGCGCAACGTTGACACAGATTCTCTATTTGATTTACATCTTTGCCCGTCGCCTGAGTCAGGGAGATAGCAAGAATCAAGTCAAGGATGCCCTGGGTCACGCTGCGATGATGGCTTATGTCTTTCATTTGATTGGCACTTACCTGCTACTGTATCTTTCGCGGACCCGAGAGTATTATGCGGACCACTTTGCCGCAGAAACTACAGGCAATCCAAACGGTTTATCCCGTGCGTTGGTCAAAATTGCTTACGGAATTGTTGAAGAAGGCAAACGCTCTCCAGAACCCAGCCGTTTAGTGGAAGGAACCCGCGCACTAGGAATCTACGATCCCAAGGTGGCAACTTCGACGGGGACCGCTTACCGAATCGCTAGTTCTCCCACAAAAGTAGGGAAAGTGTTTCTCTGGGATATGTTTAATCCTTGGGCTTGGTGGATGGAACTCAGTTCAACGCATCCGCTTACGGGGAAAAGAATCCGTGCCCTCAGCACCTATGCCGAACAACTCGGGCTAGAGATGGAATTTGATATGGGGCGCGTGATGGCAGAAGGGAGGCAACTCAATCAAAAACGATTGAATCAAACTTTTGCTGTTGACTTATTGCTGTATGTTGCGCCTTGGCTGGGAATGGGTGTTGGTCTAATACTTGCTTCAGTTGGTTTGGTCGCTGGTCCTCAAACTTTCGTGAGTGGACTGTCTCTGGCGCTCATCGGTTTTGGGATTGGGACGTTGGCTCAGATGGTGTTCGTGTTTCCAGATTTCAACAAAGCTCCCGAAACGGATGTTTTAACCCTGATGTCAGATCCCTATGCCAGTCCCTTAAGAGGACAACCTGTCAAATTACAAGGAGAACTGATTGGGCGTGGTGATGCTGGGTCTAAACTAGGGTCTGACCTTAAGTTACAGGATCGCGGTGGGATGATGTATCTTCATTATTCGTCTCGCTTTGGCCCCATTGGGAATGCAATCTTTGGGTACCGTCAAGTTAAGACGCTGCTTGGAGAGCAAGTCAATGCAACGGGCTGGTTCCGTAGAGGGATTATGCCTTGGGTGGATCTTGCGCTTTTGAAGACGCCTTCTGGTAGACGGGTTGATAGCTACCACCGTTTTTGGACGGTAATTCTAGGCGGTGGCGCAATTCTTTTAGGGTTGATGTTACCTGCACTCTTGATGGGTTAGGATCGCGGGTTAAATAAAACCTAGCGATTGAATAAGTCCTGCGGCCAGGCTACGCCAACGCGGCTACAAGAACAAAACCCGCACTTCGGCAAGTTCAGTGACCACCTGCGCGGGTTGAAACCTGCTCCTAGTCCGCGCAGACGGACATCGTTCTTGTAGGCGCGGTTTCAACCGCCAGCCTAAATCAGGATGTTATTAAATCCACGATCCTTAACCTGGATTATTCATGAGGAAGCATTAAAAAACGAGGAAAGAGAGCCTGAAACGGTTTAGAATCAGACTCTCTAGAATTTTTATCACCTCAATTGTGCCATGACAGAGTGTCATTCGGAACTCCCCTACGATTTCCCCTCGCGCCGCCCTCTGG